>JBKPKU010000101.1:0-56710 GCA_046731295.1 Actinomycetota bacterium | reverse complement strand
AGGCCGTGATCGTCAACGATCGGGGTTCGCACGTCCGATACCCACTCGACAAGGGCGCCGAGGAACGCTCGACCAAACCACTCGGCCACCCACTCACGCATACGCGTCACCGGCTCGACCAATGCATCTTGGAGGAGTCGTCCGAGAGCCTGTGAGTCTGCGACGGCGAAGTCCAGGTCCCTGGGGGCGATGTCGATGCCGCGCACCGCCAGGGCGGCACTGCCGGAGAGCCACCACCTCAACTCGACGCCATGCACTCGGCGGAGGAACTCTCGAAGGGCCCTCTCCCACGGGACGGGTTCGACCCCCGCGTGCTGCAGAAGGATCTCCTCGATGTGGCGAGCGAAGTTCTCGTAGATCTCCTCGATGCCCGAGGGATTGTCCACGTATCGCACGAAGAGGGGACCGCCTGCCCTCCGGAACCCTACTTGAACGAGCTGCTGCTCATAGACCGGATTCGCAGTCATGACTTCGAACCGGGCTCCGTGGTCCAGCAGCTCCAGTGAGGTCGAGAGTTGTCCTGCGTTCATTCAACGCCCATTCAGGCCGCCGCCTCATCCATGTCGTGAGCGTAACGGGCAACCGGCAATCGAAGTGATGGAGCCCCGTCGTGATGAACACAATCTTTGTCGCTTGGGGGATCCTAGGGGGGGATCTCGTTATCGTGCTTGCGTGGACGAGCCCACGCTGACCGCCGTGATCGAGATCCCGGGCGGCTCGCGCAACAAGTATGAGCTCGATCCGGAGACCGGGAAGATCTTCCTGGACCGGATGCTCTTCACGGCGACGCGGTACCCGGCCGACTACGGGTTCATCGAGGGCACGCTGGGCGGCGACGGCGACCCGCTCGACGCGCTGGTCTTCGTGGGCGAGCCCACCTTCCCCGGCTGCCGCATCGAGGTGCGCGCGGTCGGGATGTTCGTGATGCGCGACGAGAAGGGCATGGACGAGAAGGTGCTCTGCGTTCCCCTCCGCGACCCGGCGTGGTCGCACGTGCAGGAGCTTTCCGACCTGCGGCCGACGCTGCTCGCCGAGATCGAGCATTTCTTCTCGGTCTACAAGGACCTCGAGGACAAGCCCACCGAGACGGACGGGTTCCGGGATCGCGACGAGGCGCTCGCTACGATCGACGAGGCTCGAGAGCGAGCCAAGAAGCAGGGCTAGCGAACCCCTACGGCTCGAGCTCGGCGCGCGGTCCCTCCTGGTACGAATAGCGCTCCTCCGCCCACGGCTCCGCGTGGATGTGGTACCCGCGCACCTCCCAGAACCCGCGCTTGTTCTGCGCCGAGAACTCGAGCCCGCGCAGCCACTTCGCGCTCTTCCACGCGTAGCGCTTCGGGACGACGAGCCGCAGCGGGAACCCGTGCTCGCCCGTGAGCGGTTCGCCGCCGTGCGCCCACGCGACCAGCACGTCGTCGTCCAGCATTGCCTCGAGCGACAGATCGGACGTGTAGCCGTAGTCGCAGTGCGCGATCACCCACTTCGCGTCGGGCTGCACGCCGGCCCTGTCGGCCAGCACCCGGAACGGGACGCCGGTCCAGGTGTTGTCCAGCGTCGACCATCCCGTCACGCAGTGCATGTCCGCCTGCACGTCCACCGGGCCGAGATCCTTCAGCTCGGAGTACGTCAGGCGATACGGGTGCTCGACCAGTCCGCCGATCTCCAGGTCCCAGGACGACTCGTCGAAGTCGGGGATCGGGCCGAAGTGCAGCACCGGCCACGTCTTGACCAGGCGCTGGCCGGGCGGGATGCGCTTGGCGATCTCCTCGGGGTATCGCGGACCGAACAGCTTCACGGGACCACCCTCCTCATCCGACCTCGACCGTCTCAGCGGGCGGCGACGGATCGCCAGGCGGCGATCGCCGTCTCGACGTCCGCGTCCGAGATGTCGACGTGCGTGACCATCCGGACCTTGCCCGAGACCACGCTCGCGCCGACCCCCCGCTCCTCGAGCCGGTCGGCCACCTCGAGCGGCGTCATGCCCAGGGGTTCGGTGTCGGCGAAGACCATGTTCGTTTCAACCGATCCGGGATCCAGGCTCCCAGGCACGATCTCGGCCACGGCGGCGCCAAGCCGAGAGGCGCGCTCGTGGTCCTCGTGCAGGCGCTTGGGGCCCTCCTCCAAGGCGATGAGCCCGGCCGCGGCCAGGACCCCGGCCTGGCGCCACGCGCCGCCGTACAGGATCTTGATCCGGCGGCCCTCCCGCATCTGCTCGGCGGTCCCGCACACCAACGACCCGATAGGGGCACCGAGACCCTTCGAGACGCAGAACATAAGTGTGTCGGCCTCGGCCGCGTACTCGGCGACGTCGACGCCCGAGGCCGCCGAGGCATTGAAGATGCGCGCGCCGTCCAGGTGGACCGTGACGTCGGCCTCCTGCGCCACCTTGCGGATCGCGCGGAAGTCCGCGACGTCCATCACGGTGCCGCCGGCGTGCCCGCTGGTGTTCTCGAGGCAGACGAGGTCGACGACTTCGACGTCGTACGGCTCGTCGGGTTCGAGCGCGGCCCGAACCTGGTCGGCGGTGATCCGGCCTCGGCGGTCGCCCCTCACCGTTCGGTACGCGATGCCCGCGAGGACCGCGGAACTCATCACCTCGGTCGAGGCGACGTGCGACAGGGGCTCGGCCACGACGAGATGCCCGGTCATGCGGAAATGCAGGCGAAGCGCGACCTGGTTGGCCATCGTGCCGCTGGGGACGAACAGGGCGGCCTCCTTGCCGGTGATCTCGGCGGCGCGATCCTGCAGGCGGTTGACCGTGGGGTCGTCCCCGAACCAGTCGTCGCCCACGTCCGCATCGGTCATCGCGCGGCGCATCGCCGGCGACGGCTTGGTCACCGTGTCCGAACGCAGGTCGACGCGGAAGCTCTTCACGGACCCGCCAGTATAGGGAGGACCGCGCGGAGCCCCGCCGATACACTCCGGCCGTGTCCGACGTCGTCGTGAAGCGGCTGTCTCCGGGCGACGAGGCCGAGGCGCAGCGCTTCGACGCCGCGTTCGACGAGACCGTCGATCGCGACCTGGCGGCCCGCTACCTCGCCGAGGAGCACCATCACCTCGTGGTCGCCTACGCGAATGGCGAGCCGGCGGGCGTGGCGACGGCCACCGAGATCCTGCGCCCGGACAAGCCACCCGAACTTTTCCTCAACGAGCTCGTCGTGATCCCGGCGTTCCGGCGGCGCGGGGTGGCGAGCTCGCTGCTGGCCGAGGTCAAACGCCTGGCGGCCGAACGCGGATGCGTCTCGATCTGGGTCCTGACCGAGGAGGACAACGAGGGCGGGATGGCGACCTACCGCGGCGCCGGCGGAAAGCGCGTCGAGGGCTCGACGGTGATGTTCGAGATCGAACCCGCCGACTGAGCGCCGTCTCAGTACAGGAACATCGGTTTGCCGTCGACGTGACGGATCTTCGGGCGATAGCCATCGGCGTCGTACAGCGCCCCGACGTCCACCCGCTTGACCCCCTGGCGAAGCACCGGCAGCGGGACGTTCGTGTAGTTGCCGTTGCGCAGCGCCACCAGGCGCCCGAAGGTCCGCTCGATCACGAGGTCGGCGGCCATGACCGCGTAGTTGATCGCCACCATCAGGTCGAGCGAGTCGGGAGAGCCCGAGCGCATGAGGTATCCGACCTGCTGATAGATGATGCCCTCGCCCGTGATCTCGCGGAGGGCCTCGCCGGTCACCTGCCCGATCCCGCCGAGCTTGAGGTGGCCGTACGCGTCTGCCATGCCGGTCTGCACCGCCTCGCCGCCGATCATCGAGGCGCCCTCGGAGATCGTCATCATCGCGTACCCGCTGGGGTTCGCGCGCTTGTCGGCCATGAGCTTGTCGGCGAGCTTCTCGACGTCGAACGGCACCTCGCTGATCACGGCCCGCTCCACGCCCGACAGGTAGGCCGACACCAGCGACGTCTCGCCGCTGTACCGGCCGAAGACCTCCACCACCGCGAGACGCTCGTGGGAGCCGGCGGAGGTTCGGAGCTGGTGGATGAAGATCACGGTCCGAGTGATCGCCGTGGAGAAGCCGATGCAGTAATCGGTGCCGTGGACGTCGTTGTCCATCGTCTTGGGGATCGCGACGACCGGCACGCCCTCCTCGTGCAGGCGCAAGGCGAACGACAGCGTGTCGTCGCCGCCGATCGGGACCATCGCGTCGATGCCGAGCCGATCCAGGACCTTCAGCACGTGCGGGGTGTGGTCGACGGGGCCCTGCGCGCCCTCGGTCCGCAGGAACGCGGGCTCGTCGGCGGCGCGGACCCGCGCCGGGTTCGTCCGCGACGTGTGCAGCACCGTGCCCCCGCTGCGGTCGATCGTCCGAACCTCGGCCGAGGTCAGCTCGACGATGTTGCGCTCGATCGTGGCCGGCTCGTCCGGGTCGCATTCGAGGAGGCCGGCCCACCCTCGGCGGATGCCGACGACCTCGTGGCCCTCCTCACGTGCCCGGAGCGTCGCCGCCTTGATACAGGCGTTCAGGCCCGGGACGTCGCCGCCGCCCGTCAGGATGCCGATCTTCACGGACGGAGCCACTCCTCGAAGAACACCTCGGCCATCGCGACGAGCTCCTCGGGCACCGGGCGAACCTTCGCGGCCTCCGCGAGCGGGACCCGGCCGATCCGGTCCCCCTGCACCGCCACCATCTGCCCGAACGCACCCGCCCAGACCAGCTCGGTCGCGGCCTCACCGAAACGCGTCGCGACGATCCGGTCCGCGGCGATCGGCGAGCCGCCACGCTGGACGTGCCCGAGGACGGTGACCCTGGTCTCCCAGCCGGTCAGCGCCTCCAGCCGGGGGGCGATCTCCCAGGCGATCCCGCCGAACCGCGGGGCGCCGCGCGGATCGAGGTGATACTCGGGCGCCGGCATCGTCCCCGCGACCGGCATCGCGCCCTCGGCCACCACGACGATCGAGAACAAGTGCCCGGTCAGGTGACGGCGCCGGAGCACGGACGCCACCTGGTCCAGGTCGAACGGCCGCTCGGGGATCAGGATCGAGTCGGCGCCGCCGGCGATGCCGGCCGACAACGCGATCCACCCCGCCGAACGCCCCATCACCTCGACCAGCATGAGGCGATCGTGGCTCTCGGCGGTCGTGTGCAGCCGGTCGATCGCATCGGTGGCGATCTGCGTCGCCGTCGCGAAGCCGATGCAGGTGTCGGTGCCCGACAGGTCGTTGTCGATCGTCTTTGGGATCCCGACCACCGGTACGCCCTCGGCGGCCATGCGCGCGGAGGCGCCCATCGTGCCCTCCCCGCCGATGGTGACCAGCGCGTCCACGCGCAGGTCGGACAGCGTCTGCCGCACGCGCTCGACGCCGTGCTCGTGGAAGGGGTCGGCCCCCGAGGAGCCGAGGATCGTCCCGCCGCGGTGCAGGATCCCCTGCACCGAGGAGGGCGCGAGCTCGATCACGTCACCGTCCATCACGCCGCGCCAGCCGCGGCGGAAGCCCAGAACCTCGAACCCGTGCACCCCGATCCCGGTTCGGACGACCGAGCGGATCGCGGCATTCAGGCCCGGGGCGTCTCCCCCGGCCGTCAGCACGCCGATGCGTGTGGTCACTCCGCGCTCCCCGAGAGTTGTCGGGCGCCGGTCAGGCTCGGCGCACCGATGTCGAGAGCCCCGATTGTACGGCCGGCCATCTGCCGGGCCGCTCAAGACAGGCGCCTCGAGATCTCAGGACGGACCCTCTCGCGCTCTGCCCTGCGGCGCGCAGGTCGGCCGACCGCGCTCGGGTAGCATGGTGGCGTGCTCGCGGCCTGGGGATTGCTCGAGTGGTTCTTCGCGCTGCTGCTGGTCGGCTTGACCGGCGCGGTCGGCCTCGCGTTCCTCTACATGGTCTGGACGCTGTTCGTGAACCCGGGACGACGCAAGCGCTCCGTCTGAGCGCGTGACCGAACGCCAGATCCGTCCCGGCTGCGAGCCGTTCTCGTTCACCGGCGGCCCCGTGGGCGTCCTCATGGTGCACGGGTTCACGGGCTCGCCCGCCTCGATGCGCCGGATCGGCGAGGGCCTCGCCTCCGAAGGCCTGTCGGTCGAGGGGATCCGGCTGCCCGGCCACGGGACCGATGTCGAGGACCTGCGTTCGCGGCGCTGGACCGAGTGGGTGGACGCCGCCGGGGCCGGACTGGACGCCCTGCGCGAACGCTGCCGGACGATCGTGACGTTCGGGCAGTCGATGGGCGCCTCGGTCGTGCTCTCGCTCGCGGCCTCACGTCCGCACGAGGTCGACGGGATCGCCCTCACGAATCCCTACGTGTTCGACCGCCGATTGCTCGCCGTCCCGATCGGGAGCCGGTTCCTGAAAGACGTGAAGGGCATCGCGAACGACGTCGCCAAGCCCGGCGCGGACGAACACGGCGACACCGTGATGCCGGTGCCGGCGATCGCGCAGATGGCCGCGATGCTGAAGCATGTCCGCGCCGCCCTCCCCGAGATCCGGCAGCCGATCGTGGTGTTCGGTTCGCGCACCGACCACGTGATCCCGCGTTCGAACGCCGAGAGGGTGCTCGAGCGGATCGGTTCGGAGCGACGGGAGCTGGTCCTGTGCCCGAACTCCTACCACGTGGTGACGCTCGACTACGATGGGCCGCTCGTGCAGGAGCTCGTGCTTGCGTTCGCGCGGGAGCTGGACGACGCGAGGGCAGGCTAGCTTGGCTGGCGGGCGCCGAGCTCCCGGTCGAGGATCAGCAACGACGCCGGATCGTTGCCGAGGTTCTTGAGCGTCTGCACCATCTCGGTCGCCGTGCGCTCCTCCTCGACCTGCTCGGTCACGAACCACTGCAGGAAGACCTGGCTGGCGTAGTCGCCGTGCTGGACGGCCATCCCGTACAGGCCGTCGATCATCATCGTGACGTTCATCTCGTGCGCGAGCGCCTGCTCGAAGGCGCCCTGCGGCGAGCCGAACTCGTTCGCAGGCGCGTCCATGCCGGTGAGCGTCGCGCGGCCGCCCCGGTCGACGACGTGGCGGAGGAACCGAAGCGCGTGGTCGCGCTCCTCGTCCGACTGCATCCGGAACCAGGTGGCGAATCCCGGCAGGCCCTCGGCCTCGCAGTAGGCCGACATCGCCAGGTACAGGTGCGAGGAGTACAGCTCGGAGGCGATCTGGGTGTTCATCGCGTTTTCGAGGTCGGGTGAGAGCATCGCGCTCCTCCTGTCGGGCCTTTCGGAGAGCCTACTGCGGGTCCGGCAGGGTGAGCTCGGCGACCACGGGGCGGTGGTCCGACGCCAGCCGGGCGTCCTCGCCCGGAGACACGATCACGCGTTCGACCGCGATTCCGTGCGTCACGAACAGGTAGTCGATCCGCGCGTTCGGCTCGTCCGCGGGGAACGTGTCACCATCCGCGTCCCCGCCCAGCAGCCACGCGTCGCCGAACCGCTCGGACAGCAACGCCACCGCTTGCCCATCCGGCTTCTCGTTGAGGTCTCCGCCGATCACGGCCGGCGTCGCGTGGGGCACCAGCCGGGCGAGCTCGTGGGCTTCGTGAAGTCGTTCGAGCGGGTGCAGGCCCAGGTGCGTCGAGACCGCGACCACCCGCGCGTCGCCGTTCTCGAGCTCGGCCACCAACGCGCCGCGCGGGAACATCGTCGGCGTGCCCTCGAAGCGCTGCTGGCGGTGCGCCGAGATCCACCAGGGCGCCCTGACCAGGATCGCGTCCTTCACCCTTCGGCGGAACCCCACCCAGGGGTCGGCCGCCACCTGCACGCCGAGGGCCCTGGCGAACCTCCGGAGCCTCCACCGGCCGCCGGTCTCGTTCAGGAGCAGGACGTCGGGCTCGAAGTGGCCGACCAACCGGACGAGCCGATCGAGCCCGTCACGGAACCCGCGCACGTTGTAGACGAGGACGCGGAGCCGCACGCGCGAGCGTCAGCCAAGCACCGGCTTGAGGACATCCAACAGGCTCGGCGAATCCGGAAGGACCTCGAGGTCGTACCGAACGCGCACCGCGGGCTTGCGGATCTCGATCACGCCCCGCAGGTCGATCGGCGTGCCGATCACCACGACGTCCGCCTCGGCCGAGTCGATGATCTTCTGCATCTCGGCGAGCTGGCCGTTGGAGTACCCCATGGCCGGTAGCACCGGGCCGACGTCGTACTTGCGGAACGTCTCGTCGATCGTGCCGATCGCCCACGGGCGCGGGTCGACGATCTCGGCGGCGCCGTGCGCCCGCGCGGCCACGACGCCCGCCCCGAACTTCATGTCGCCGTGCGTGAGCGTCGGGCCGTCCTCGACCACCAGCACGCGCTTGCCCTCGATGACCTCCGGGTCGTCCACCGTCACGTGGCTGTTGGCCCGGACAACCGTGGCCGTCGGGTTCAGCTCGTGGATCGTGTCCATGAGGGCGCTCACCTGCTCGGGCCTGGCCGAGTCCATCTTGTTGATCACGATCGCGTCGGCCATCCTCAGGTTCGCCTCGCCCGGGTGGTAGCTGGTCTCGTGCCCGGCCCTGAGCGGATCGGCGACCACCACGTGCACGTCGGGCGCGTAGAACGGCAGGTCGTTGTTCCCACCGTCCCACAGGAGCACGTCACACTCGGCCTGCGCCCGCTCGAGGATGTCGCCGTAGTCGACGCCCGCGTAGATCACGGTCCCCGACGTGATGTGCGGCTCGTACTCCTCGCGCTCCTCGATCGTCGTGTCGTACCGGTCGAGGTCCTCGAGCGTCGCGTACCGCTGGACGCGCTGCGCCTCCAGGTTCCCGTACGGCATCGGGTGGCGAACCGCGACCACCCGCTTGCCCGCGTCCTTCAGCGTGCCGGCGATCGCCCGCGTCGTCTGGCTCTTGCCCGAGCCCGTACGGACGGCGCAGACCGCCACGACCGGCACGGTGGCCGTGAGCATCGTCTCGCCCGGGCCGAGCAGCTCGAAGTTCGCACCGGCCGCCAGGACCTCGCTGCCCTTGTGCATCACGTACTCGTGGCTGACGTCCGAGTACGCGAAGACGACGTCGTCGACCTCCAGGTCGCGGATCATCCTGGTGAGCTCGGCCTCTTCGTGGATCTCGATGCCGTTTGGGTAGCGCTCGCCGGCCAGGCTGGCCGGATAGATCCGGTCGTCGATGAACGGGATCTGGGTGGCCGTGAAGCCGACGACCTCGTATCGCCGGTCGTCGCGGTACACGACGTTGAAGTTGTGGAAGTCGCGCCCGGCGGCTCCCATGATCAGAACACGACGCGGCATGCCGGGGTCCTTTCGGAAGGGGTTTTGATGCGCGGGGCCCGCCCGGGCGGCCTGGGCGTTCGGGCCCGCTCTTCACCCGGAAATCTACCGCCGCGGGACGGCTTCCGGCATCAGCCCTCTGCCTCAGCCAACGGGCCCGGTCGGGGCTCCCATCCGTCCGAGCCGACCCGGCCGAACGGATGCCCGAAGTGAGACACGACAACCTCCCAGCCCTGGTCGCGGGCTCGTACCAGCAGGTCGTGGCGGGACCTCGCGCCCTCCTCGCCGTCGACGTCGTGGTTCGAGGGCTCGTTCGAGCGCCGGGCCTGGACCGGCACGTGCAAGAGGTCGCCGGTGAAAAGGAGGGTCTGGTCCACGTCGGCTAGGACGACGCACCGATGGCCCGGCGTGTGGCCCGGGGCGTGCACCACGCGGAGGCCCGGCCGGACCTCGCGGTCGTCCGGATCCAGGTCGAGCATGTCGAGCTCGGCCAGCCGCTCCATCGCGGACCGCGCGGTGTAGCCACCCACCCGGCCGAAGTGCTCCCAATCGGCCGGGTGCGCGACGTGGACCGCGTTCGGGAATCGCGGCTCGCCCGCCACCACGTCCCCGCCGGCGTGGTCGGCGTGCAGGTGAGTGTGGATCACGGTCGTGACGTCGCCGGGATCGACGTCGCCGGCCTTCAAGGCATCCTCGAGCGGCATGTGATTGGCCCACGGTTGGATCGGCAGCAGCGGGCTCACGCCGGTGTCGATCAGGACGAGGCCGGTCGGCATCCGCAGCGCGAACGCGTGGACGTGCCACGCCGAGGAGCGCTCGTCATGGAACGCCCAGGGGTAGCGCTCGCGCTCGGCGGCCCAGTCCACGTTCGGCAGCTCGTCGGCGAGATCGAGCGGCGCGTAGCCCTCGCACACCACGGCGATCTCCGTCGAACCGAGCATCATGCGTTCGAGCACCTTCCAGACCCTATCGCCGGGTGACCGTCTTTCTACGCGGCGCGCCGGCGAGGCGACGTCTGGGGTTCGACGAGTTCCTTCGCGCGGACGATGTCCGGATCGCGGGGATCGAGCGGGAGGATCTCCGGGAGCTTCCGCCTCCTCGGGAGCTTCGTCCGATCGATCTGCTCGCGTCGCATCGCGCCTGCTCGTTACCCCTGCTTCGCAACGAGGAAACGCCTAGATCACTCGATCAGGTCGGACGGTTCGTCCACGTCGAACAGCGTCCGGCGCTCGGGATCGAGGGCAACCCACGTCGGCTCGTCGACGACCGCGGTTCGGAGCGCGTCGAGGAGGTCTCGCAACGCCCGACGCCCGTCGTGCAGCAGCGCGTGCGACACGTCGATCCCGCGCGTCGTCCGAACGATGCACGGCAGCGGGCGGACGGCGTCGCCGTCCCGGAGCCCGACCGCGTCGCTCTGGGCCTCCTCCGCCACCCGCAGCATCTCGATCATCACCCGCGTTTGCAGCTCGGGCATGTCTCCGGCCGCGACCAGCGCGACGTCGTGCCGAGCGGCGAGCAGCCCCGCGTGCAGGCCGGCGAGCGGCCCCTCGCCCTCGACCGGATCGCGCGCGAAACGAACCTCGACGCCGATCGGCGGCGAGCGTTCGACAGCCCCGGGCGACAGGACCACGACGACCTCGGAGCACACCTCGCCGAGCCGGAGGGTCGCGTGGTGGAACAACGGCATGCCCTTGTAGGACTCGGCGAGCTTGTCGCGGCCGAACCGCGTCGAGCGTCCGCCGGCGAGGACGACGCCCGTCGCCTCAGGCAGGCCCGTCTCCCGTCGATGGAGGCACCGCGCGATCCGCATCGGTCTGGGGCGTTTGAACCGACGGCACGGGCGCCCGGTTCTGCACGAACTGGAACCCGAACCGCCCCTTGATGCACAGATGGCCGCTGGTCACGTCGTTGTCCCAGGGCGAAGTCACCTTGACGATCTCGTTGTCCTGCACGTGGACCTCGAGCTCGCACCCGACGCCGCAGTATGGGCAGATCGTCTCGGTGACGGTCTGCTCGGCCTCGTCCCACGTGCCCGCACCGCGCATCTCGTGCTCGCTGCGGAACATCAGCGCGCCGGTCGGGCACACGCCGATGCAGTTGCCGCAGTACACGCACGCGGATTCGGGCAGGCCCACGTCGAACTCGGTCGAGATCCGCGCGTCGAATCCCCGCCCCGCCACCGCGATCGCGAACGTGTTCTGCGCGTCGACGCCGCACGCCTCGACGCACTTGTAGCAGAGGATGCAGCGCGAGTAGTCGCGTACGTACAGCTCGTTGTCGACCTTGACCGGCTGGTGCACGGTCTCGGCCGCCCCCGCGTTCGGTGCGTGGTGGTGGCCCGCGTGGCGAGCGTCGCGCTCGCCGGCGGCGGCCGGCTCGGCCTCGGGGCCGTAGCGGGAGGGGTCGGCGCCGTAGTCGCGCTGCCAGCGCTCGACGTCGGTTCCGGTGAGCGAGACGTCCACGCTCGAGCCCAGGAACTCGAGCACCATCCGGCGCGAGAGCCGCACGCGCTCGGAGTCGGTCTTGACCTTCATCCCGGCCTCGGCCTTTCGGGCGCAGGACGGCACCAGGACGCGCGAGCCCTCGAGCTCGACCACGCACACCCGGCAGGCGTTCACCGGCGTGAGGTTGTCCGCATAGCACAGGGTGGGCGTGTCGACGCCCCGCGTTCGGAGCGCATCCAGGATGGTCGAACCCTCGGGCACCCGGACCGGCGTGCCGTTGACCTCGATCTCGACGATGCGCGTCGGCGGCGCGAGCGGGGTGACGGTCACGAGGCCGCCCCCTCGAAGATCTTCAGCCGGTGGATCGCCGAGTCCACGGCGTTGGCCGCCAGCTGCCCGAGCCCGCAGATCGACGCGTCCCGCATCACCTGTCCGATCTGGCCGATGAGTTCGAGCTCGTCCTCGCGCGAACCGTTGGCCCGTCCGGAGACCAGCCGGGTCAGGGCCTCCTCCTGACGGACCGTGCCCACCCGGCACGGCACGCACTGCCCGCACGACTCGTCGCGGAAGAACGACGCGATCCGAAGAACGATGTCGGCGAGGTCGACGTCCTCGTCGAACACCATCACCACACCCGACCCGAGGGTCACGCCTGCCACGCGCGTGTCCTCGAACGTGAGCCGCAGGTCCAGGTCGTCCGGCGTGACGAACGAGCCCGCGGCGCCGCCCAGCAGGATCGCCTTCAGCGCCTTGCCACCCCGGACGCCGCCCGCGAGCTCGAGCACCTCGCGCAGCGTGACGCCGTGCTCGACCTCGTACACGCCGGGTCGCTCGACGCGGCCGGACAGGCAGAACAGGCGGGGCCCGGTGGAGTCCTCGGTCCCGATCTTCGCGTACTCGAGCCCGCCGATCCGCAGGATCTCGAGCACGTTCACGAGCGTCTCGACGTTGTTGATGCCGGTCGGCTTGCCGAACAGGCCTTTCTCGACCGGGAACGGCGGCTTGTTGCGGGGCTCTCCTCGCTTGCCCTCGATCGAGTTGAACAGCGAGGTCTCCTCGCCGCAGATGTAGGCGCCGGCGCCGCGCCTGAGCTCGACGTCGAACGCGAACCCCTCCCCCATCACGTCGGCGCCGAGGAAGCCGTGTGCGTACGCGGTGTCGATCGCATGCTGGAGCGTCGCGGTGGCGTCCGGGTACTCGCCCCGGATGTAGATGAATCCCTTCTCGGAGCCGGTCGCGAAGCCCGCGATCGTGAGCGATTCGAGGACGGCGAAGGGATCGCCCTCCATCAGGACGCGGTCCTTGAACGTGCCGGGCTCGGACTCGTCGGCGTTGCAGACGAAGTAGTGCGGGCGCGCGGGTTGGTTCGCGACGGCCCCCCACTTCACGCCCGCGGGGAACGCCGCGCCTCCGCGCCCGAGCAGCTTCGCGTCCTTCACTTCGCGGATCACACCCTCGGGACCGAGCTCCACCGCCCGACGGAGCGCCTCGAACCCGCCGTGCGCGCGGTGGTCGTCGATCGAGGACGGGTCGACGACGCCGACGCGCCGGAGCAGGCGTACACCTTCTTGATCTGGACGCATCCACGCTCTCGACAGGACCGTCCTCTCGCCGCGCGCGATCTCCGCCAGATCCGACGCCTTGACCTGCGCGAGCGCGGTGTCGGCGCCGGATCGCTGGACGAGCGCGACCGGCGCCTGGTCGCACATCCCGAGGCACGGGCTGCGGATGATCCTCCGCTCGCCCTCCTGACCGAGCGCCTCCTCGACCTCGCCGATGAGCGACTCGGCGCCGGCCACCCTGCAGGCGATGTCGTCGCAGACATGGATCACGCTTCGAGGTCTCGGCTCGGTCGAGAACATCGCGTAGAAGGTCGCGACACCGTACGCCTCCGCGGGCGGCACATCGAGCCGCTCGCACACGTACCGAAGGCCGCCCGGGCTGATCCAGCCGGCCCCGGACTGAAGGGCATGCAAGGCAGGGAGCAGCAGATGCCTCTGTTCGCGAGCCTCGTGACCTCCGCGCGCCACCCTGCCCTCGAACTCGATCGCCCGCTCCCCGCCCGACCAGCCCGATCTCGGAGGGCCGAGGACGGCGTCGACGGCCACGCGCTCGTCGTCCGTGGGCGCGGCGTCGGGGAGGACGAGGTCCAAGTCGGGCTAGGCCCCCACCGGTTCGGAGATCTTCTCGATCCGCACGGCCGAGGCCTTGAACTCGGCCGTCCCGGACTTCGGGTCGGTGGCGTCGATCGTCAGGATGTTGGTGTCGACCTGGTCGGGGAAGTGCAGCGTCATGAAGACCAGGCCCGGCCGAAGGCCGCGGTCGACGCGGATCGGCGCCTCCACCGATCCGCGCCGGGACGTGACCCGCACGACCTCGCCGTGGGCCACGCCGAGCCGCTCGGCGTCCTCGGGCGACACGTCGATCGTCTCCCGGCGTCGCAGCGGTGAGCTGTACCCGCCCGTCTGCACGCCGGTGTTGTACGAGTCGAGACGCCGTCCGGTGGTCAGGCGGAGCGGGAACTCCTCGGTCAGCTCGTCCACCGGCGGCTCGAACGGCGTGACGCTGAACGGCGCCCTCGGGCCCCGCCTGTCGCGATCCTCCTCCCACAGCCGCGCGTGCAGGAACTTCGTGCCCGGGTGCTCCTCGTCGTAGCAGGGCCACTGGAGACCGTCGCCGGCGTCCAGGCGCTCGTTGGTCATGCCGGCGTGCATCGGGGAGACGGCCCTGAGCTCGTCCCATGCCGAGCGCGGCGTGACCTCGCCCCAGTCGTGCCCCAGGCGCTTGGCCATCTGCGTGATGATCCAGATGTCGTCCTTCGCGTCGCCCGGCGGCTCGAGCACCTTGCGGACCCGCTGCACCCGCCGCTCGCTGTTGGTGACCGAACCCTCCGACTCGAGCGCCGAGTTCGACGCAGGGAGCACGACGTCGGCCATCTCGGCCGTCCTGGTCATGAAGATGTCCTGCACGATCAGCGTGTCGAGGTTGGCCATCAGCTTGCGCGCCCTGCCGACGTCGGCCTCGGACGAGGCCGGGTTCTCCCCGATCACGTACAGCGCCGTGAGCTCGCCCTCCTCCATCGCCTCGAACATCTGCGACAGGTGCCAGCCGTACTTGCGCACGATCGGGACGCCGCAGACCTCCTCGTAGCGGGCGCACGCCTCGGGGTCGTTCTCGATGTCCTGGAACCCCGGGAGCTTGTTGGGGATCGCGCCCATGTCACCCCCGCCCTGCACGTTGTTCTGGCCACGCAGCGGGTTGAGGCCGCTGCCGTACGTGCCGACGTGTCCGGTCAGCAGCCCCAGGTTGATGAGCGCCAGGACGTTGTCTGCGGCGTTGTGGTGCTCGGTGATGCCGAGCGTCCAGCAGATCTCGGCGCGGTCGGCCTTGGCATACGCGTGCGCGACCTCGCGGATCACCTCGGCCGGGATGCCGGTCGCCCGCTCACCGCGCTCCAGCGTCCACTCCATGACCGAGTCGCGGTAGGCGCGGAACCGCATCGTCGCGCGGCGGATGAAGGTCGGGTTGTGCAGGTCGTTGACGATGATCTCGCGGGCGATCGTGTTCGAGAGCGCGATGTCCGAACCCACGTCGATCCCCAGCCACAGGTCGGCCCATTCGGCCGACGTGGTCCGGCGCGGGTCGATCACGATGAGCCGGGCGCCGCCCCGGATCCCCTTCAGGACGTGGTGGAAGAAGATCGGATGCGTCTCCCGCGCATTCGACCCCCACAGCACGATGAGATCGGTGTTCTCGATCTCCTCGTACGAACTGGTTCCCCCACCTGCTCCGAACACCGTCGCCAGACCGACGACCGAAGGAGCGTGTCAGGTGCGGTTGCAGCTGTCGATGTTGTTGCTCTGAAGGACCGTCCGCATGAACTTCTGCGCGACGAAGTTCATCTCGTTGGTGGCCTTCGAGCAGCTGAACAGGCCGACCCCGTTGCCGGCGTTCCGATCGAACGCAGCCTGCAGACCCGACGCCGCCCGGTCCAGGGCCTCGTCCCAGGTCGCCGTGCGCAGGCCGCCGTTCTCACGGACCATCGGCTCGGTGAGCCGCACGAGCCCGTTCTTCATCGAGGCATGCCCCCTTCCGTCGATGACGGATCGATTCTAAGACTCCGATCGGGGGCCGGAGTGGCCTCGCTCAGGCGGGGACGCGTTCGGAGCGGGTATAGACGTTCGCGCGCCCGTCCCGGACGAACCCGACCAGCGTCATGCCGAACCGGTCGGCGGCCTCGACCGCGAGGGAGGAGGGCGCGCTGACGGCGCTCACGATCGGGATGCCGGCGACGGCCGCCTTCTGGACGATCTCGAACGAAGCCCGGCCGCTCACCTGCAGGATCGTGCCGGAGGCCGGGACCTCGCCGGCAAGGTAGCGCTCGCCGATCACCTTGTCGACGGCGTTGTGCCGGCCTACGTCCTCCCGAACCGCGAGGACATCGCCGTCGGCCGAGAACAGCCCCGCTGCGTGTAGCCCACCGGTCCGTTCGAACACGGCCTGCGCCTGCCGGAGGCGATCCGGCAGGCTCACGATGAGAGCGAGGTCGACCTCGGGACCGGAAGCGACCGGCTGGCACCGCACCTCGACATCCTCGAGCGCGGCCTTGCCGCAGACGCCGCACGACGAGTTCGCGTAGAAGTTCCGGCGCAGGCGCTCGGCGTCGAACGGCCGCTCGAGCGAGACCGACACCACGTTGTAGCGCTGCTCCTCGCCGGGCAGGTTGTCGCAGTACGCCACGCGCCGAACCTCGCCCGGCACGATCAAGCCCTCGGTGAACAGGAACCCGCACGAGAGCTCGAAGTCCCCCCCGGGCGTCCGCATCGTGACCGCGACCTGGATCATCTCTTGGCCGGGCCCCTGCACGCGGATCTCGAGCGGCTCCTCGGTGGCCAGCGTGTCCGTGCGCTCGGACCGCACGCCGGCGTTGACCACAACGACGCGTGCGCGCGTGGAGCTGTGCCTGATGGGCTCGGTGATCGCCACGTCACCAGTATCCGACCGGAGCCCGATCGGGTCCATCCCGCGACACGAGCGGGATCGCCGGCTCGCGCGTCCTACGTGTCGTCCGCGCTCGAGCGCACGCAGAAGAGCGCTCCCTGTGGCGACGCCATCGTCGTCCACTTCGAGCCGCCGCGGTCGGTCTCGTCGACCCGCCATGCGACGCTGGCGCCGAGTCCCTCGAGCCGCGCGACCTCCGCCTCGGGATCGTCGACGACGAGATCCATGTGCACGGAGGTCTTGCCGGGCATGACCACCTCGACGCGTTGGATCACGATCCGCGGACGAGGGTCTCCCTGGGGAGGCACGAGCGTGGTGAACGCGCCCCGTTCGTGGGCTCGCTCGTATCCGAGCGCGCCCTGCCAGAATCCCGCGGCGGCGTCGGCATCGACCGCGTCCACGACGATCTCGATCCCACTCACGCTGCACTCCCTCCGGATGAGCCCCGTCGTGCCTTGCCGCCCGCGCCGAGGTTGCCGCGCGGAGGCCCGCATCGTAGGCCATCGGAGAATCGAGACGCCATCGGAGGCCGAACCGTGACCGCGTCCGCCCGGTTATCCTCGCGCCGACCATCCGTCCAGACTGGAGGACCCGTGAGGAGCGGACTCGAGATCGCGCAGGAGGCGGAGCTTCGCCCCATCACGGAGATCGCGTCGAACGCCGGCATCCCCGACGACGTGCTCGAACCGTACGGCCGGTATCGCGCCAAGATCGACACCTCGATCCTGGAACGGCTGGCCGACCGACCCGATGGCAAGCTGATCATCACGACGGCGATCACGCCCACCAAGGCCGGCGAAGGCAAGACCACCACGTCGATCTCGCTGACGCAGGGGCTCGGCAAGATCGGCAAGAACGTCGTGCTGTGCCTTCGTGAGCCGTCGATGGGCCCGGTGTTCGGCATCAAAGGCGGCGGCACCGGCGGCGGCTACGCGCAGGTCGTGCCGATGGAGGACATCAACCTCCACCTCAACGGCGACTTCCACGCCATCACGGCCGCCCACAACTTGCTCGCGTCGGCGCTCGACGCGTCCCTGTACTTCGGCAACCCGCTCGGGATCGACCCCACCTCCGTCACGTGGCCGCGCACGCTGGACGTCAACGCGAGGGAGCTCCGCTACACGGTCATCGGCCTGGGCGGCAAGACGCACGGCGTCCCTCGCGAGAACCAGTTCGTGATCACCGCGGCCTCCGAGGTCATGGCCGTGCTGGCTCTGGCGTCCGACCTGTCGGACCTGCGCGAGCGGCTGGGGCGGATCGTCGTCGCCTCCAACGCCGACGGCGACCCCGTGACGGCGGAGGACCTCAAGGTCGCCGGCGCGATGACCGTCGTGATGAAGGACGCGCTCAAGCCGAACCTGGTCCAGACGCTCGAGGGCCAGCCGGTGCTGATCCACGCGGGGCCGTTCGGGAACATCGCGCACGCGAACAACTCGATCATCGAGGACCGGGTCGGGCTCAAGCTCGGCGACTACGTCGTGACCGAGGCCGGGTTCGCGAGCGACCTGGGGTTCCAGAAGTTCTGCGACATCGTGTGCCGCCTCGGCGGGTTCGCGCCGTCGGCCGGCGTCCTCGTCACGACCGTACGCGCCACCAAGTCGCACGGCGGCGTGCCGTTCGACGAGCTCGGCGGCGAGGACCTGGAGGCGGTCAAGCGCGGCGTGGACAACCTTGGCCAGCACATCGCGATCGTGCGGGGGTACGGCCTGCCGTGCGTCGTCTCCGTCAACAACTTCCCGAGCGACACCGAGGCCGAGGTCGAGCTGATGCGCGAGCTCGCGCTCGGCGCCGGGGCCGAGACGGTCGTCGTAAACCGGGGGTTCGCTGAGGGCGGGGACGGCGCGATCGAGCTCGCGGAGGCCGTGGTCGCCGCGTGCGAGAAGCCGAACGACTTCAACCAGCTCACGCCCGACGACACGCCGATCAAGGACCAGATCGAGGCCATCGCCACACGCGTGTACGGCGCGGACGGCGTCGACTACCAGGTGCAGGCCGACAAGGACATCGCGCGGATGGACCGGCTGGGGTTCGGCACGCTGCCCGTGTGCATGGCCAAGACCCACCTGTCGCTCACACACGACCCGCTCATGCTCAACCTGCCGACCGGCTGGCGCCTCCCGGTCCGCGGCGTCGTGCCGAGCGCGGGCGCCGGCTTCGTGGTCGTGCTGTGCGGCGACATGCAGCGGATGCCCGGACTCGGGCGGACGCCAGCGTTCACCAAGATCGACATCGACGAGCACGGGCGGACCGTCGGGCTGTACTGAGCTGCGCTGGCTCAGCTCCCCGGCTTGAGCACCATGTCGGCGACGACCCGCCGACCCAGGTGATCGCCGACATGACGTGGAGGAACTTCAGCGTGTTGTAGTAGGACTCGGAGATCGCGAGCATGCTCAGTCGACCAACGCGATCGCCTCGACTTCGACCAGCTGGCCGCGGTAGCCGAGGATCGGGACGCCGACGAGCGTGCTCGGCGCCGCTCCGATCGCCGAATTGCGGACCACCTGCCAGACGTCGACCTGGACCGCGTGGCTCACGCCCGCGACGTACACCGTGGTCTTGGCGACGTCTCCCGGACCGGCGCCGCCGGTCTCGAGCGCCGCGAGCAGGTTCTCGATCACCTTCTCCGCCTGGGCGACCGCGTCGCCCTCGCCCACCAGCTCGCCCTGCGCGTCGAGTGGCACCGCGCCCGCCGTGAAGACCATCGTCCCGCCGCGCCCGACCGCGACGTGCGAGTAGCCGGGCGGGGGGGCGAGCGTGTCGACGTTGCGGAGCTCGACCGTCACGTCAGCCCGCCAGCAGGGTCGGCGACTCGACCAGGATCCACTCGGCGCGCGTCACGGCCTCGTCGCGATCGAAGTCGAACACGCCGGAGGTCGAGGCGGCTTCCCAGGTCGCGCCGCACTCCGGACAGATCCATACGGACATCGTCTTGCGTTCGGTGCCTCTGGGCGGGGCGCAGGTGTGTAGCGGCATCCGGGCCTCCTCCGGTGAATCACATGCGTGTGATTTCCCGGCAGTGTACACCCCCGCCCCCTCGTCCAGCGCAGGCGGGCTCCTACCCCTCCCGAACGTCGTGGCAGCACCCTTCCCGGCCCGGCCCGGCGGGACGAGGGTTGTCTCCATGAGCACGCCGACCCTGCTCGAGGCTTCCGAGGCGACGAGGCCGTCACGGCCGACGCTCCGGGGCCTCGCGGCGGTCTTCCTCGCGGGCGGCATCGCCGGGTTCGGGGTCGGCGGGCTCGGCAGCCGGGTCGCCATGCGGATCGCCGCGCTCGCGGCCGGCCACCAGGCGCGGGGCCAGATCACCGAGGCGGGCGCGACGGTCGGCCGCTTCACGGTGGAGGGGACGCT
The DNA here is from genome assembly GCA_046731295.1 of Actinomycetota bacterium. Classification (GTDB taxonomy): domain Bacteria; phylum Actinomycetota; class UBA4738; order UBA4738; family HRBIN12; genus DASSJM01. Next base: position 36,763 of record JBKPKU010000101.1, on the reverse strand, counting down.
GTTCCTGTTCCTGTTCGCCGGGATCGGGGCCACCCTGGTCGGGACGGCGTTCTACCTCGTGGCTCGCCCGTGGCTGCCGCGTCGCAGGCGGGTGCGGGCGGTCGCGTTCGGCGTGCTCGAGCTGGTCGTGTTCGGCAGCACGCTGCTGGACGCGACGAACGCGGACTTCGCGATCCTCGGCGACCCCCTGCTGAACGTGACCCTGTTCGGGTCGCTGTTCGTCCTGCATGGGTTCGCGCTCGTGATGCTGCTCGAGCCGAGCGGGCGGTTCGTCTCCAGGCTCTCGCGCGCTCCGTGGCGCGCACGACTGGTCGACCTCGGCTCGATGGTCGCGTCGGGCCTGACCGCGATCGGCGTCGCCGCGATCGGCGCGAGGGCCGGAGGCTCGGGTCGGATCGGATGGATCACTGTGGCGATCTGCGCGATCTGCATCACGCTGATCGATCCGCGGCGGGCGCGCCCGATCACGATCCCCGCGCTCCGGCTCGTCGGCGCGATCGCCCTCGCGATCGTCGCGGTGTCCGGAGCCTGGGCGCTCCTGGACAACGTGACGACGATCCTCTGAACGCTAGGCTCGGGGGCGGTCCTTATTCGTGTCGTATATCGGCAGGACATCGACGGTCGCGTCCGCCGTCCCTTCGCCGACGGCGACCTGCACGGTGTTGCCGACCCGCGCCTGATCCGTCTGAAGCACCGTCAGCCCGATCCTGCCGAACGCGGGGCTGTCGGTCGGGCTCGTCAGCACGCCGACCTCCTCCCCGTCCTTGGTGACCGCGACGCCGTAGTCGGGCAACGTCTCGCCGTTCACCCTCAAAGTGACGAAACGGTTGGGCGGGTTCGACGCGACCTCGCGCAGTCTGTCTTTGCCCTGGAAATCGCCCGCGTCGAACCGCACGAACCGGTCCAGGTTGAAGTCGAATGGCGTCCGCTTGTGCGCCTCGTAGTCGTAGTCCGTCACGATCAGGCCGGCCTCGACGCGCGCGATCTCGATCGCCTCGGCCCCGAACGGCGTCGCCCCCGCGCCGACCACGGCGTTCCAGATCTCGGCCGCGTCGGCCGGGTCGTTCAGGAACAACTCGAACCCCATCTCCCCGCCGAACCCGGTCCGCGAGAGGTAGACCTCGACGCCGCCGACCGTGACCGGATCCGGGTAGAAGCGGAAGTACCGCAGCGCCCCCACGTCGGCGTCCGTGAGTTTCTGCACGACGTCGCGCGAGCGCGGTCCGATCACGCCCAGATGCGGCATGCGCGGCGCGATCCATTCGAACTCGACGTCCAAGTCCTCGAACGCCTCACCGAGGTACTCCTGATGGTCCTTGCCGTTGGTCATGACCCAGCAGTGGCCGCCGCCGGTGTTGAACACCGTGCCGTCGTCCACCATCAGCCCGTCCGCATCCAAGAACGCGCCGTAGCGGGCCTGCCCCACCTCGAGGCCGCCCGCGTCGTTGCTGAACACGCGCTGCGCGGCCCGGAGCGCATCGGGGCCGCCAAGGTCCCATTTGTTGAGCGGCGACACGTCCCACACCGCGACGTCGTTCCGGATCGCCGCGTGCTCCTTGACTGCGTCGCCGAACCCCTCCAGCCACATCCACCCGCCGTCCGCGATGTGCGTGCCGCCCTGAGACGCGGTCACGTCGTGGAACGCGGTCCTGATGCCTTCGTCACTCATCCGTGCCTCCGTTCGCGTGCGTTGGGAAGGCGCATCCTGACACGGGTTTGACTGGCCGTTCAACCTCGTCGAGCCACGCTCAGGCCCGGGTCAGTCGTAGCAGGCGCCGAATCGGAACCCGGCCACGCGCCTCCAGCCGGGCCGCCACGACGAGAAATAGCTGAGCAGTCACCATCGCGTCGTCCAGCGCCTCGTGTGGGTTGGCTACCGGCACCCCATAGTGCGCCGCGGCGGACGACAGGCTCTGGCGCACGTCCTGATCCAGCCCTTCGAGCTCGATCATCATCTGGCGGACGTCCACGGTTCGCCGAGCCCACGATCGGCGGCGCCCATACAGGCGTCGAAGGAACCCGATCTCGACGCTCGCGAACCACGTCAAGAGGAATCGACCGTTCAACGCCCGGCTCAGCGTCTCCGATGCCTCGTCGAGCGGCCTGGCATCCGCCAGATCCTGCGGCAGGATCCCGTGCACGCGCATCGATTCGGGGCTGGAGGGCACCTCGGGGATGACCAGCTGATGGATGGACTCCCCCACCACCACGCGGCCGGCCCGCACCGGGACGACGCCGAACGAGACGATCGCGTCGCGCTCGCGGTCCAGCCCCGTGGTTTCGAAGTCGAGCGACGCCAATTCGACGTCCCGCCAGGAGCGTCCCCGCGCGCCCCACGGCGGCGGGCGGGGAACCGACCCGCCGGTCATCGACACCGGATCACTTCGGCCTCCGTGACGATCGCGTCCACCCGCCGGTCCGTTCCACCGGTCGGAACCTCGGGCACCACCTGAGCGGCGAACGCGATCGCGACGGCCGGCACGCCGGGCCGGGTCCGGCGCAGGAAGCGGTCGTAGTAGCCGGCACCGTACCCCACCCGGTTGCCCGAGCGGTCGAACGCGACGCCGGGGACGATCACGAGGTCGAGCTCGGACGGGTCGAGCAACCGACCTTCTGCGGGCTCCATCGCGCCGAACGAGGTCTCGGTCGTGGGGTCGCCGGGGACGAACGCTACCGGCTCCACGTCCGAGCCCTCGATCCTCGGCAGCGCCACGGTCTTGCCCCCGGCCACCCAGTGCTCGATAAGCGGCGCGGTGTCGACCTCGCTGCCGAATGACCAGAACGCCATCGCCGATCGGGCCTCCCGCGCCTCCGGCAGCGCCGCGACCCGGTCGGCGATCGCCAGACTCGCGGCGGCGCGATCGCGTTCGGACAGCGCGTCCCGGCGGGCAATGACGTCCCGCCGCAGCGCGCGCTTCGTTCGCTTCAGCCGGTCGCTCGACCAGCCCGACCGGTCGCTCACGTACGCGACCCGAGCGTCGGAAGGACCTCCGAGCCGACCAGCTCGAGCCGGTCCCGCGGCCCGGCGAGCGCGAGAACGACCCACGTCGCGCCCGCGCGTTCGAGGTCGGCGACCCGCGCGCGCAGCGACACCGTCGAGCCCGTCCACGCCCGGGCGATCAGCCCACGGCGCCGGCGCGCCTCCAGGAGCCGGGCGACCTCGGCGTCGTCCCGACCCACGAGCGCGACGCCCGCCCACGTCGCCTCGACCTCTCTCCCGCCGGCCTCCTCGTGCAGGAGCCGTGTCATGTCCGCGAACGCGTCTGGCTCCATCTGCCACCCGTTCCATGCGTCCCCCTCGCGCGCGGCCAGCCGGACGACGCGATCAGACGATCCCCCGATCCAGATCGGCGACCCACCGGCGCGAGCCGGGGGCAGGAGCGGCCCGGGCATCGCGGGGACGTGGGATCCGCCGGGCCATTCCCCGCCCCCGAACAGCGCGCGAAGGCACCGGACGGTCTCCTCGAGGTGCTCGCGCCGCTCGTCCTGCGCCGGGGCCGGGATGTCGAAGATCTCGTGCTCCAGATCGTTGCCGGCGTCGCCCGCCCCTACCCCGAGGATCGTCCGGCCGCCGCTCGCGTCGTCGAGCGTCGTCGCGAGCTTGGCGAGCACCCCGGCGTTCCGCATTGCCACCCGCGCAACGAGTGTCCCGACCGAGATCCGGCTCGTCCGTCGCGAGACAGCGCCGAGCATCGCGAACGCCTCCAGCAGGGGGCGTTCGGGGTCGTCCCCCGGCGGGAAGAGGTGGTCGAACGCGAACACGCCGTCGAAGCCGAGCTCCTCCGCCCGCTCGGCGAACGACAGCACGTGTTCGGCGTCGCCCGAGAACAGCGGCAGGATCAGCCCGACCTTCACGGCCTCGACGGTCGCACGTCAGGCCATCACACGCCCGAGCTCCTCGAGGGCGAGCGTCGCCGCCCCCACCGCGCCCGCATCGTTGCCGAGCTGGGCGGGGACGATCGGGACGCGCGGGCGGTAGTCGGGTGCCTCGACGGCTTCGAGGAACGACGTGCGCGCCGGATCCAGCAGCAAGTCGCCGGCGACGATCACGCCACCGCCCACCACGACCACCTGCGGATCCAGGACGTTGACGAGCCCGGCGATCCCCTCCCCCAGTCGCCGGCCCGCCTCGGCGACGATCTCCACGGAGACGTCGTCGCCCCGCTGGGCCGCCTCGGTCACGATCTTCCCGGTCACCCTGGACGGGTCGCCGTCCGCGAGCCGCCATAGGAGCGAGTGCGGGTGCTCGAGCACCGTGTCTTGCCCTACCCGTCCGATCGCGCCGCCGGACGCCACCTGCTCCCAGCAGCCCCGGTTGCCGCAGCCACAGAGCGGGCCTCCCGGCTCGACGATGACGTGGCCGATCTCGGCCGCGAACCCGTGGGCGCCGCGGAACAGGCGGCCGTCCGCAACGATGCCCCCGCCGATCCCGGTCCCGACCGCGACGAGCAACAGGTGACGGTATCCGCGCCCGGCGCCGAAGCGGAACTCGCCGTACGCGGCCATGCTCGCGTCGTTGTCCACCTGGCACGGGAGGCCGACCGCGTCGCGCATGCGCTGGGCGATCGGGAGGTTCCGCCAGGCGAGGTTCGGCGCGAACCGGAGCACGCCCTCGGCCGCGTCGACCATCCCGGCGGCCCCCACGCCGATCGCGAGAACCTCCGGGGTCGTGAGCGAGCGCGCAAGCGCGACCATCGCCGCCAGCGTGGCCGCCTCATCGTCGGCCGGCGTGGGCATGCTCGAACGCTCGACGATCGTCCCGTCGCGGGCGACCCGGAACGCGTTGATCTTAGTTCCGCCGACGTCGATGCCGATCGCCTCGTCCCCCCCGACCGACACGGCGTGACCTTCAGAACCGGAACAGGGCCCCTACGCCCTCGAACGACCGCATCGAGTCGTCGTCGACGACCGCCTCCACCCTTGCCCCGTTTCGGAACGCCACGGCGACCGCCGCCTCGACGACGTCGGGGATCCGCTCGGTGGCCGAGCCGCAGGACGGGCACCTCGACACCCGCGTCAGCAGGCGCCCGCACGAGGGACAGCGCGCGCCAGGCCTCGACACCGTGTGCGAGACGACCAGCTCCCCAACCCGGCCGGTGGACAGCGCCTCCAGCGTGGGCTCCACGCCGGCGACGCCGCCGTCGCGACTGCCGAGCGCGGCCTCCAGGCGGCGCAGGACCTCGCGTTCGGACTCGCGTTCGGCTTCCTCCTCGACCTCCAGCACCTTCGCGAGCGCCTGCTCGGTCGTGGCGCCGATCGGTAGGACGGCATGCGCGTGCACGCACCGCCGGACGTAGTCGTGCAGCTCGGGCTCGAGCTCGCGATGCGCCTCGCCGGGCCCCGCCAGCACCAGGCGCTCGAACCGCCGGCGGCGCAACAACGCGAACAGCCGGTCGGCGACGCGACGCAGGTGGCGCGCTCGGTGGTCGTCCACGTGGCGCTGCAGGCGCATCTGGGCCCGCCCGCCCCGGTCGTGGCGGCCGGGCACCTCGTCGGCGATGCCGGCCACCTCCTCGATCTGCCCCATCTCGACGACGAACAGACGGGCGTCCTGGTAGTCGACCAACGCGAGCGCGCTCCGCCTGTAGGTCTCGAGCACGATCTCGAGGGGCACCAGGTCCGCGATCGGCCCTACGACCGCGCGGTGCATGAGCGGTCTGGGGATCTGGACGACGTCCCACAGGCCGGCCGCGCTCGAGGAGAACAAGGCCAGGCCGCGCGTGCCGCCGCGTTCGAACTCGTCGCGCACGAACCGCGACATCGCCTCGGTGTCGGCCTGGACCGACCGCGCTGCCGCAACGTCCATGCCGTCCGCGCGCTCGCGCGCGCGGCGCAGCAGCTCGTCCAGCCGAACCTCCACGTCGGCGCGTCGCGGATAGGTCCGGCCGTCGACCGACAGCGACACCGAGGTGATCGGCGCGCCCCCGCCGTCCCACTCCGCCAGGCGGCGGAGCAGGGCGTGGTCGAGCGCGGTCACGAGATCTCGATGCGCTCGAAGTCCCTCGAGCCGTTCTGGCTGGCGTCGGCGCCGGACACGTGGTCCCCCCGGACGTCGATCACGGCCCGGGCCGCCAGGAAGAACTCGCGCGCAGCTGCGAGCAGGTGTTCGAACACGTCGGGCGCGGCCCCCTGCCCGGCGGTGACGGCCATGCAGATCGGACAGAACGCGACCGTGCACACGGGGTGCTGCGCCCCCTTGGCGCCGTCCTCGGTCGCGCCGGCCTCGGCCGTCGCGTCCACGGGTATCTCAGTCACCGTCCGCTCCTTCCCGCCTGCGCGGCCCCGGGCGGCCGCGCGAAGGCGATCTCGAGATGGTCCCCGACGAAGTTGGCCCCGCGGACCTCCATGCGCTGGAGCGTCTGCGGCAGGATCAGGTTGCGCTTGTAGCTGCCGACCCGTACGTACAGTTCCTCGCCCCGGCGGTGGATGTCCATGTCCTCGCGCGAGACGAACGGCAGCCGCATCGTCAGGACGTACCCGCCGGCGCGCCGCCGAACCCGGATCGGGTCGTCCCTGTACAGGACGTCGGTCACCTGCTGATCGGCGTACACCTCGCGACCCATGTCCTCGAGCAGCGCGAGACCCACCATCTCCCGGTCGAACAGCCGCGCGGTAAGGATCGGGACCGGTTCGAACGACTCGCGCACCGTCTGCAGATGCTCGGCCTGGATGTCCTTCCACTTGCCGAAGTACGGATCGGTCACGTCCTCGGGGATGATGCGGTTGACCACCACCGCGTCGCAGCGGTAGCCGAACAGCCCGAGGTACGTGTACGTGCGCCGCGCCTCGGAGATCACCATCTTCTCGGGATTGACCACGAGCCGCACCGTCGAGGACGACTCGTCGGTCAGGATCCGGTGTACGGCGTCCAGGTTCCGATGGAGGCGCTCGACCGCGGAGTAGAAGCGCTCGCCCGCGATCGGCAGCGTCGTCATCTTGGTGACGATCGGGCGCAGTGTTTTCACGACGCGCCGCTCGACGGGGAAGATCCGCTCGATGTACCAGTTCATGACCTCGGGCAGCGAGAGAAGGCGCAGCGTCTCGGCCGTGGGCGCGCAGTCGACGATCAGCAGGTCGTACTTGCCGCCCTCGACGTGGGTCTTCACGTCGATCAACGCGAAGATCTCGTCCAGACCTGGGATCACCGACAGCTCCTCGGCCTGGATCGTCTCGACGCCGGCCCAGTTCATGACCTGGACGAAGTAGTCCTGGATCTCGCGCCAGTTCGACTCGAGCCGGCTCTGCGCGTCGATCTGCTCGGCCCACAGGTTCTCGGCGATCGCGGTAGCGTGCTCGCCGATCTCTCGGTCGAACGAGTCCCCCAGCGAGTGGGCCGGGTCGGTGCTCATGATGAGCGTCCGGTGCCCGGCGGCGGCCGCCCGAACGGCGGTGGCGGCCGCGACCGTGGTCTTGCCCACGCCGCCCTTGCCGGTGAACAGGAGGACTCGCATCCGACCTAGCCTAGCGCGGAGAACCGAGGGGGACGAACCCAGCCTAGCCGAGCTCGACCCGGCGCTTGAGCCCCTCGAGCGCATTCCCGATGACACGCTTCTCGCCCTGCGTCCTGACGAACCCGGGCAGCAGGACGCCGAGGTCGACCGCGAGCCGGTAGATCACCTTGGTCTCGTCGTCGTCGATCTCGGTGAGCAGGTACTCGCCCGTGATGTTGGAGACCGCGCCCCGGGCCTCGGTCGAGACCCACGACATCCCGCCGTCGCCCGGCGCGTAGCGGTACGCCAGCGTGTAGCTCGCGCGTCCGAGCACCGGCACGTCGACCTCGAACGCCACCTTGGTGCCGAGCCCGCCCTCCCCGCGTTCGAGCACCGTAACCAACTTCACGTCGGCCCACTCGGGATAGGCCTCGAAGTCCGTGAGCACATCCATGACCTCGACGGCCGGCGCCTCGATGACGATCTGGCCCTCGGTCTGCTCGCTCATGGGTCGCTCCTCTTGGCCGGCGCTCGCGGGTTCGCTCGCTTCTCGAGCCCGGAATCCCCAGCGATGTTACCGGCGGGCGGCCGGCACGTTGACGAACGTTGCGATCGGCACCGAGAGCCTCCGACCCCCCACCGCCTCCGGGAGCGACGACGATCAGGAGATGGCCTCGCGGAGCCAGCCGGTGAGCTGCTCGGCCGGTCGTGACCAGTCGAACGAGGCCTCTACCCTCGCCCTCCCGGCCAGGCCCATCGCCTCGGCGCGCCCCGGGTCACCGAGCAACGACGCGACCGCATCCGCCACCTGGTCGACGTTCGAGCCGTCGACGAGCAGCCCGGTCTGGCCGGGGACGAGCGACTCGCGCGCCCCGCCCGAGTCGCCGACGACCACCGGCCGCGCGCACGCCGCGGCCTCGATGAACACGTTGCCCCAGCCCTCGACCTCGAGGCCGCCGAGGCGCGTTCGGCACGGCATCGCGAACACGTCGCCCGCGCGGTAGTAGCGCGGCAGGTCGGTCTCGGACACCTGGCCGACGAACACGACCGAGCCATCCTCGGTCTCCGCGGCGAGGCGACGCAGTCGATCCTCGTGCGGGCCGTCGCCAACGATCATGAGCGTCGCGTGGGGCACGAGGCGGCGGATCCGCGGCAGCGCCCGGATCAGCACGTCCTGGCCCTTTCGTGCCACGAGCCGGCTCACGCAGACGACGAGCGGTCCGTCACCGACACCATGGGCGGCCCGCAGGTCCTCGTGGGGAAGGTCTGGGCGGAAGCGCTCGAGGTCGGCACCCGGGTACATGACCGAGACCGGGACCCCGATCGGCACCGCGGTGCGGACGACCCGCCCGATGAACGCGCTGCACATCACCGGTACCCGCGCCGCCCGCGACGTCGCCCGCCGCATGAGTGCGTGCGTCCCCGGCGCGATCGACAACCAGTACTCGAACCCGTGGGCGGCCGCGAGGTAGGGCGTGCCCGCCGCCGCGAGCGACGGCCCGACCAGCGCGAGCGGATAGGTCGCGCCGAACAGGACCACCTCGGCGCCGAACGCGCCCACCGTCTCGTGCACGCGATCCCGGACGTGGGGGGTGGGCCACAGGAACCGCTCGGGCTGGCGGAAGACTGCGTACGGCGCGTCGGCGTCGAACGCCGAGGCGCCATCCGCGTCCGGGCACCACACCGCCACTCGGTCGGACGGGAACCGCGAGACGAGCGCCTCGAGCGTGCGTTGGATCCCGCCGACGCGAGGCGGGTAGTCGTTGGTGACGATGAGGGTCCGCGGAACGTCCACGGCGGCCTATCCTCGCAGACGTGGACCGCGCAACCCTTGGCGAGGAGATCCTGGCGCTCGAGACCGGACGCGCGGTGCTCGACCTCGACGGCTGGGCCGCGACCGAGGTCCGGGGCGCAGACGCCCGCGGGTGGCTGAACGATCTCGTGACGGCATCGGTGGAGACCCTGCCGACGGGCGAGACGGTGCGCTCGCTGCTGCTCGGGCCGACGGGCCGGATCCGCGCGGACCTCCACGTCGTCCGCGGGGACGGTCGGTACCTCCTGCTGCAGGGCCCGGGGCAGCCCGATCCGATCGCCTCGCTCCTGGAGCCTTACGTGCTGTCCTCCGACGTCGAGCTCGCCCCCGCCGGCCTCGACGGCCTCGACCTGACTCCGAGGCCGGGGCCGCGCTGGGCGATCGCCACCCACGCCGAGGGGGATCGCGTCGGGCGAGAGGCGTTCGAGGCCTGGCGCATCAGGCACGGGATCCCGGCGTTCCCGGCGGACGTGGACGGCGACTCGCTCCCGTCCGAGGCCGGCCTGGACGAGGAGCCCGTCATCGACCGGACCAAGGGGTGCTTCCTGGGCCAGGAATCGGTTGCCCGCATCCGCAACCTCGGCCACCCGCCGCGCCTGGTCGTCCCCGTCGAGGCACAGAGCTCCGTCCACATCGGGGATCACGTGTTTTCCACCGGCGCCGCGGTCGGGATCGTGACCAGCGCCGACCCGGACGGCCTGGCCGCGATCATCCGGATCCGTTGGGATGCAAGAGAATCAGAGCTGACGACCCGAGACGGGGTCGGGCTGCGGCGACGGTAGCCGCGGCCGCCGATACTACGGCGTCCCAGAGTTTTCAAGACTGTTCACGTTCGAGCCCGAACGGTACAACCGACCCCTGCGCGAACGGGCCCACACCCGGTCGCCCGCGCCCCGACGAGGCCGCAGGCAGGGAGTGATGGTGAGCAAGGACCGCATCGCAGGCATCGACCTGGAGGCCCTTCCCCTCGACCCTTCCCCCCCAGACATGTGGCAGGACCAGGCGGCCTGCTACGGCATCGACCCCGACACCTTCTTCCCGACCTCGGAGGAGGAGGCGGGGCCCGCACTCGCCTTCTGCGGCGCCTGTCGGATCCGGCAGACCTGCCTGGCCTGGGCGCTCAGGAACGGCGAGCGCTACGGCGTCTGGGGCGGCCTCACCGAGCAGCAACGTCGCCGCGTGGTCCGCTTCGTCGCTTGAGGCGACGGCGAGGCCCGGTGTTCGCGCATCCCGAGTGCGGTCGTCGGCTCGCGCCCGCTCCCGTTAGGGTCGCCCCATGACCACCGAGATCCGGGCGAGCGCACCTCTTCGGATCAGCTTCGTTGGGGGCGGCACCGACTTCCCTCACTACTTCGAACGCCACGGCGGCGCCGTCGTGTCCGCCACGATCGACCACGCCGCGCACGTGCGGATCGTCCCGCGGTCGGACCGGCAGGTCCGGATCCGCTCGCTCGACCTTGGGCACCTTGTGGCGTACCACCTCGAGCGCGGCCCCGTCTACGACGGCGTGATGGACCTGCCGAAGGCGGCGATCGAGCGCCTGGGTGTCCCGACCGGCGTCGACGTCGACATCGCCTCGGACGCGCCACCCGGCAGCGGCCTCGGCGGTTCCTCGGCGCTGGTGACCGCGTGTGTCGGAGCGCTCGCGATGCTCCTGGACCGAGCGATGACGCCCCGAGAGGTCGCCGAGATCTCCTACGCGATCGAGCGGGAGGACCTCGGTATCGCTGGAGGCTGGCAGGATCAGTACGCGTCCGCGTTCGGAGGGTTCAACCTGTTCGAGTTCGACGCGGAGGGCGTTTCCGTGCACCCGCTGGACGTGTCCCCGGACGCGGTCGCCGAGCTCCGGGCGCATCTGATGCTGTGCTACACCGGCTACGTTCGGACCGACCTCGGCCTGATCGACGCGCAGATCCGGATGTTCCACGACGGGCGCGAGGACACGATCGTCGGCATGAAACAGCTCAAGGAGATGGCGTACGACGTCCGGCACGAGATCGAGGCCGGTCACGTCGATCGGCTCGGCCCGATGCTCCGCGAAGCGTTCGAGAGCAAGAAGCTCATGAATCCGCAGATCGCCGATGGGACGCAGATCGAGAACCTCCTCTCCGTCGCGCGGGGCGAGGGCGCGTCGGGCGGCAAGATCTGCGGCGCCGGCGGCGGCGGCTACCTTCTCCTCGCATGCGCGCCCGAACGACAGGGCAACGTCCGCGCCGCGCTCGAAGGACTCGGCGGCCAGTTCGCCGACTTCGCGTTTCGAACCCATGGCGTGCAGGCGCGCTCCGGCGACCGTGTCTGGAGACCGGCGTGAGCCGCCGCTTCGTCCTGCTCGACCGAGACGGCACGATCAACGAGGAGATCGGGTACGTGCTCCGGCCCGACGAGCTGCGGCTGATCCCCGGCGCCCTCGAGGCGCTGGCGGAACTGCAGGGGCTCGGCCTCGGCCTGGTCGTCGTGACGAACCAGTCGCCGGTCGGCCGCGGGATGATCACCGCCGGCGACCTGAACGCGATCCATGAGCGCCTGCGCGAGCTGCTCGCCGAGGGCGGCGTCACGCTCGACCGCATCGAGGTGTGTCCGCACCGGCCCGACGAGGGATGCACGTGCCGCAAGCCGGGAACGCTGATGGTCGATCGCGCCGCCGCAGCCCTCGGGTTCGATCCCCGCGAGGGCTGGATCGTGGGCGACCACGGTGTCGACATGGACCTCGGTCGCGCCGTCGGCGCCCGGACGATCCTGTTGCGCACCGGCCACGGGCAGGACGAGCTCGCGAAGGCGGCTGGCGATGCGGACGTCATCGTGGACGACCTCGCGGCGGCCGCCGACCTGATCCGCGCCGAGGTCCTGGCGGCCGAGGTGGGTGCATGAACCTCGATCGCGTGCGCGAGTACCTCGTCGAGACCTCGCGCACGGCCGCGCGCACCGCCGAGTCCTGCGGGGAGGAGATCCTCGGGGCGACCGCGGCGATCGTTGAGTCGCTCCGAGCCGGCGGCAAGATCCTGCTGTGCGGCAACGGCGGCAGCGCGGGCGACGCGCAGCACCTGGCGACCGAGTTCGTCAGCACGCTCACCCTCGACCGCCCGCGGGACGCGATGTCCGCGATCGCGCTCACCACCGACACGTCGCTGCTGACCGCGGTGGCCAACGACTATGGGTTCGAGCACGTCTTCGCGCGCCAGGTCGAGGCGCTCGGCCGCGAGGGCGACGTGCTGATCGGGATCTCGACCAGCGGGAACTCTGCCAACGTCGTGAAGGCGTTCGAACGGGCGAGAGCGGCCGGCCTGCGCACGATCGCGCTCAGCGGCGAGTCCGGCGGCGCTCTCGCTCCCCTGGCGGACATCGAGATCAACGTGCCGAGCTCGGAGACCTCGCACGTCCAGGAGGCGCACATCGCGGTCGGGCAACTGATCGCGTTCATGGTCGAGGACGAGCTGTTCACGCCCTAGGCCGTGTAGGGGTACCTCCCCCCCCGAAGACGGGTGGCATCCCCCATGCCCCGGGGCCGGGGACCCTCTACGGTGGTCGTGTGGAGACGGTGATCGAGCTCGAGGGGCTCCGCAAGGAGTACCGGCGCGTACGCGGCGCGAACACGGTGGCCGTGGACGGGCTCGACCTCTCGGTCCCGTCGGGCGGGGTGTTCGGCTTCCTCGGACCCAACGGCGCCGGCAAGACCACGACGATCCGCTGCCTGCTCGGCCTTGTCCGCCCGACCGGCGGCCGCTGCCGGCTCCTGGGACACGAGCCGGCGGACCTGCACCGCGTGATCGGTCGCGTCGGCTCGATCGTCGAGAGCCCGACCATGTTCCCGCGGTTCAGCGGTCGGCGGAACCTCGAGCTCCTGGCGAGGATCGCCGGCATCGGGCGCTCGCGCGTCCGGGAGGTCCTCGGGGAGGTCGGACTCGCCGAACGGGGGGACGACCTGGTCAGGACCTACTCGCTCGGCATGAAGCAACGGCTGGGGGTCGCGGCGACGCTGCTGAAGGATCCCGAGCTCCTGATCCTGGACGAGCCGGCGAACGGACTGGACCCGGCCGGCATCGTCGAGGTCCGCAAGCTGATGCGGCGGCTCGGACGCGAGGGCCGAACCGTGTTCGTCTCCAGTCACATCCTGTCCGAGGTGCAGCAGACCGCCGACCGGGTGGCGATCCTGTCCCGGGGCCGCACGGTCGCCACCGGCCCGGTGCACGAGGTGCTCACGGCCGGGCGTTCGGCCGGCCTGGTCTTGCGCCTGGACGACATTGCCGGCGGCCTTCGGGCCCTGCGCGACGCCGGCATCCCGGCCGCCTCGGACGACGGGCTGATCCGAGTGGACTTGCCGCCCGACGATGCCGCCCGCGTCACCAGAGCGCTCGCCGACCGCGGGCTGTACCTGACCGAGCTCCGACCCGACGAGGCCGACCTCGAGACCGTGTTCCTCGAGCTCACGAGCGGCCCCGAGACCCAGGCCCGATGATCGCCCTGCTCGCGTCCGAGCTCCGGCGATTCCGCTCGCGCCGGCTCGTGAAGGTGCTGACTGGGCTCGAGGTGCTCGCGATCGTCGTCGCCGGCGTGATCGTGTATCTGACGCAGCACTACGACCTCGCATCGTTCCCGAACGCGCTTCGCGGCTCGTCGCTCGTCCTGCTGTCCGTGGGATGGATGCTCGGCGCGTCCGCCATCGGCGCCGAGTGGCACGCGGGCCACATCACCACGATCCTCACGTGGGAGCCGCGACGCGGCCGCGTGATCGTGACGAAGATCGTCGCGAGCCTGGCAAGCGTCTTCGTGCTGTCACTCGTCCTCCAGGCGCTCCTCGGCGTCGCACTCGCGATCGACGCCGCCGGCCGCGGCTCGACGGCAGGCGCCGACGCCGCGTGGCTCGCGGAATTGGCGGAGGTAGCCCTGCGCATCGCGTTGCTGTCGACGATCTTCGCCGGGTTCGGCTTCGCGCTGGCGGCTGCGGGACGGAACACGGCGGTTGCGCTCGGCGCCGGGTTCGGTTACCTCGTGATCGTCGAGAACCTCGTGCGCGGTCTCAGGCCCGAGTGGGCGCCGTGGTTGCTCACGGACAACGCGGCGCTGTTCATCATCGGCTCGCCGACGGACTTCCCGCTCCTCGGCCGGACCGTCGTGCAGTCGGGCGTCTACCTCGCCCTCGTCGGCGTCGCCCTGCTGCTGGGGGCCGCGGGCCTGTTCCGGGTGCGGGACGTCACCTGACCCTTGACCGTCGAACACCTGTTCGGGTAGGCTTTCCCTCCCTCGCGCGGCCCCGCGGGAGGGCGGGTGCTCGCCGAGCCGATCCAGACCACGCTCGAGGACGGCCTCGTCCTGTCCGAGGTCGAGTTCGTGATCGTCGACCTCGAGACCACGGGCGGCTCGCCCGCGGACAGCCGCATCACCGAGGTGGGGGCGGTCAAGCTCCGCGGCGGCGAGCGCACGGGGACGTTCGAGACCCTCGTGAACCCGCAGGTCCCGATTCCCCGCCAGATCACACATCTGACCGGCATCGACGACCTCGCGGTGTCCGGCGCCCCCCCGATCGAGTGGGTGCTGCCGTCGTTCGTCGAGTTCGCTCGCGGCTGCGTCTTCGTCGCGCACAACGCGACGTTCGACTTCACGTTCCTCAACGTCGCCCTTCGCCGGCTCGACTACGACCCGCTGCCCCCTCCCCCGGTCTGTACGGCCAAGCTCGCGCGGCGGGTCGTCTGGCCCGACGTGCCGAACGTGCGCCTGCAGACCCTCGCCCAGTACTTCCGGACCGCGTCGCGACCCTCGCACCGCGCGATGCCCGACGCCGAGGCGTGCGCCGAGGTCCTGCACGGGCTGCTCGAGCTCGCGGGCCGGCTGGGGATCGTCACGCTCGGCGACCTGCACGGGGCGGTCCGGGCCCGCGGCCGGCCGAACTTCGGCAAGATCCGGCTGGCCGAGCACCTGCCGAGCGCCCCAGGCGTGTACCTGTTCCGCAACCGCGACGGCCGCGTCCTGTACGTGGGCAAGTCGAAGGACCTGCGCTCGAGGGTCAAGAGCTACTTCTACGGCGACGGCCGCAAGAAGGTCGAGGACCTGCTGGCCGAGACCGCCTCGGTCGACGGCCTCCGTTGCGAGACCGAGCTCGAGTCGCTGGTGGTCGAGGCGCGGCTGATCCGCCGGTACGAGCCGAAGTACAACCGGCGCGGCAAGACCTGGCGTCGGTACGCGTACCTGCGGATCGACCACGCCGAGGCGTACCCGCGCATCAAGGTCGTGCGCGAGCCCAACGGCGCCGGCGCGTACCTCGGCCCGTTCCCGTCATCGCACCTCGCGCGGCTGGCCAAGGAGGCGCTCGAGGACGTCTTCCCGATCCGACGGTGCACGACGGCGATGCGAACCTCGACTCGGTTCGCGCCGTGCGCGCTGGCCGACATGCACCGATGCCTCGCGCCGTGCGACGGGCGCGTCCACCCCGAGCGCTACGAGGAGCTCGTCCGCTCCCTGCTCTCCTCCCTCTCCAGACCGGGCGGGCTCCTCGGAACGCTCGAGGCGCGCATGCGCGACCTCGCCGAGCAGGAACGCTTCGAGGAGGCCACGCTCGCGCGCGACCGGCTCCGCGCGCTCGCAGAGGCGCTCGCCCGTGCCCGCGTCGACGGGTGGCTGCTGGTCGCCGGGCACGTGGTACTGCGCGACCGACAGGGTCACCGGTTCGACGTTCGGCGGGGCTCGCTGATCCGAACGGAACGCGACGAGCCGCTCGGCTCCCCCTGCCCGCGCGACCGTGCCGATGAGCTGTCGGTGCTCCGGTCCTGGGTGTCCCGCCGGGACGTCCGGATCGAGGCGACCGACGTCCCGATCGCCGAACCCGTCGACGGCGGCGCCGCCCTCGACCGGATCCTCCGCATGCTCCGCGGCGCGACGAGCGAGGACTCCGGGCGGCTAAGCTCGCGCCGCGATGACCGGCGCGCCCGAGCTGCTCCTGCGCGAGACGGATGAGGCATACGACATCCTGCTTCGCTGCATCGGCGACCTGACCGACGAGGAGTACGGGTGGGAACCCGGCCCCGACGTCTGGCGCGTGTCCCGCGACGAGCACGGACGATGGACGCACGACTACGCCGAACCCGACCCGGAGCCCTCGCCGTTCACGACGATCGGATGGCGTGTGGCGCACGTGGCGACGTGCAAGGTCATGTATCACGAATGGGCGTTCGGCCCGCGCCGGATGACCTGGCTCACGATCGAGACGCCGCACGACGTCGAGGGCGCACTCGCGATGCTGGGCGAGGGGCACGAGCTGTTGCGCGCCGACCTCGCCGCCCTCGACGAGCCTGGTCTCGAGGCGGACGTGCTCACGAACTGGGGCGAGACGTGGCCGGCCTGGCGGATCTTCTGGACGATGATCCATCACGACCTCCAGCACGGGGGCGAGATCGGCGCCCTCCGCGACTACGTGCGGACCTCGCGCGAGACGTGACGGGCGGGCGGCTTCGGGGCGGCCGCTAGACTTGGTGCGTGGAGACCGCGGTCATCCTCGAGGGCGCCCGGACGCCGATCGGCAGGTTCCTCGGCTCGTTCTCCGAGCTCCCCGCCGTGGACCTCGGCGTGCTCGCGGCGCGGGAGGCGATGCGCCGCTCGAACGTGGAGCCAGACCAGGTCGACCAGACGATCCTCGGCCACGCGCGGCAGGCGGGCAACGGTCCGAACACCGGGCGCCAGGTGAGCGTTCGGGCCGGCGTGCCGGTCGAGGTCTCGGCCTACAACGTCAACATCGCGTGCGGCTCGGGCATGAAGGCGGTCCAGCTGGGGGCGCAGCAGATCGCGCTCGGAGACTCGGAGGTGATCCTGGCAGGCGGCATGGAGAACATGACGCGCGTGCCGTTCATCCTCGATCGCATGCGCGCCGGCTACCGGATGGGCGACGCGACGGTCTACGACGCGATGTACCGCGACGGCCTGCTGGACCCCCTGTGCGGGCTGATCATGGGCGAGACCGCCGAGAACCTCGTGGACCGCTACGACGTCTCCCGCAGGGAACAGGACGAGTTCGCGCTCGAGTCACAGCAGAAGGCCAAGGCGGGCTCCGAGGCCCGCGCCGCCGAGCTGTTCGCCGTCGAGGCGCCCGGGAACGTGACGGTGACCGCCGACGAGCACCCGCGGCCGGACACGACCCTCGAGGCGCTCGCCAAGCTGAGGCCCGTGTTCCGCGAGGCCGGCAGCGTGACGGCCGGCAACTCGAGCGGGATCACCGACGGCGCGGCCGCGATGGTGCTGATGTCCGAGGCGCGGGCGAGGTCGGAGGGCCGGACGCCGCTCGCCCGCATCATCGGCATGTCGTGGGCCGGCGTGCCGCCGGAGATCATGGGCATCGGTCCGGTGCCCGCCACGAAAAGGGTGCTCGAGAAGACCGGCCTGTCGCTGGCGGACGTCGACCTGATCGAGATCAACGAGGCGTTCGCCGCGCAGGTGATCTCGTGCGAACGCGAGCTGAAGTTCGACCGCGACCGCCTGAACGTGAACGGCGGCGGCGTCTCGCTCGGCCACCCGATCGGGATGAGCGGGGCGCGGATCCTGCTGTCGCTCGCCTACGCGATGCGTTCGCGCGGCGCTGCGCTCGGGCTCGCCACGCTCTGCATCTCGGGCGGGCAGGGCCTCGCCGTCGTGCTGGAGCGAGCGTAGCCGTGGCCGCCCACCTCGAGGAGAGCCGTCCGTGAGCGTGCACGCCGTCGTGCTGATCGAGTGCGAGATCGACGAGATCGCCGAGGCGGCCCAGGCGATCGCCGACCTGGACGGCGTGTCCGAGGTCTACTCGGTGGCCGGCGAGTTCGACTTGGTCGCCATCGTCCGAGTCGGCAACCACGACGACCTGGCCGCCGTGATCCCCGGCGGGATCGCCAAGGTCGAGGGCGTGGCGCGCACCGAGACCCTCATCGCGTTCCAGGTGTACTCGAAGCACGACCTCGAGCGGCTGTTCGCGATCGGCTTCGACGAGACCCCGTAGCGCGCTAGGAGGGCGGCAGGTCGATCGCGATCGGCATCGCGGTCCGGCTCCATCCCCCGAGGTCGTCGGCGGACCGAGGCGCGTACTTCTCCAGCACGGACCGGCGGGCGAGCTCGTCCTCCCGCGGATCCTCCACGACCCTGCCCTTGCAGATCAGGTCGTGGCCGCCGATCCGAAGGCCGACCGTCGGGTCCTCGCGCAGGTTCTTGACCCAGTCGCTGCCGTCCCCGCCGCCCGAAAGCATGTATACGGTGTCGCCGTGCAGCGCGAACCAGATCTCGATCGTGTGCGGGCTGCCCGAACGCCGACCCTTCGTGGTGACGTAGCAGAAGTCGAGCGCCGCGACCTCGTCGCGATCCACTTACCAGGCGGCCCACACGATCAGGGCCACGATCACGACGACCCCGACCAGGAAGAACAGTAGGTCGGCGCGCTTGAGCCGCCCCGGCTGCATCGCGTTGAAGCCCACGTCATGTCACCAATCGATAGATCTCGCGGAACCGCTCCTCCGAGAGCCAGCCGATGTGCTGGCGAACCGTGGAGGCGAAGAGTCGCGCCTCGGTTTCGTCGCGGCACGCGCGGACGAAGGCGTCTCGCCCGTCGGGATCCACGATCGCGACACTCCATCCTGACGCGTCGCGCACGTCCACCGAGAACCGATTCGCGGCCGCGCCGACCGGGCTCGGGGCGACGGACACCGCTCAGCCCCCTCCGCGTTCGAGGCGCTCCAGGTGCGACCGCGCCTGGTCGAGCACCGACGCCTCGTCCAGCACGAACTCGGGCTCCAGGTCCGCGAGCTTCTCGAGCGCGTTCTCCAGCGTGTTGCCGGCGGCCTCGGCGTCGGCGAGCGAGTCCACCAGGACCGCGGCGTAGTCGGCTTGGAAGGGCTTGCCGTCCCACGGGCACCGACCGCCGTTGCGGATCACCTGCTCGACCAGGAACTCGCGGCCGCAGCGCTTGCACGTGCCCTTGATCTTCACACGGTCTCCTTCTGTTGCCCGCGACTGCGGATCAGCTCGACGAGCCGGTCCGCGAGCTCGAACGGGTCCACCGGCCGGACGAACCACGCGTCGGCCCCGGACCAGCGGGCGAGCCAAGCGTCGTGCTTGCGCTCTAGGATGATCACGATGGGGCCGAGGTATGGGTTCGGCGCCCCCCGCAGGTCCTTGGCCATCGAGAACGCCCCCGCGCGCGACGCGATCTCGTCGGCCACGACGGCGTCCGGGCGTTCGCGCAGGCCGACCTTCGCGCCGAGCTCGCCGTCGAGCGCGTCCAGGAACGAGACCGGCTCGCCGAGCCGCCGCTCGAGACTGCCGACCGCGACGCGCATCAGGTCACGCGCGTTGGCATCGGGCGAGACGAGGAGGACCCGCACGCGCGAATCCTATCAACCGCGGCTCGAGCCTTTGAATGTTCGAGCGGGCCCCGCCGCCGGGCAGTTATCGTCGGGACCGAGCCGAGAGCGGGAGGTGGCACGTGGAGAGCACGGGGAAGGCGGCCGTCGCGGAGTTCGTCTCGACGTTCGCGCTGATCTTCATCGGTGCGGGGGCCGTGGTCGCGGTCGGGGTGGGGCTCGATCTCACGGGGGTGGCGCTCGCGCACGGGCTCGTGCTGGCCATCATGGTCTCGATCACCGCGCACATCTCGGGAGGGCAGGTCAACCCGGCCGTCACGATCGGGCTGTGGGTGGCGGGCAAGATCCCGTCCCGGCGGGCGGTGATCCTGATGGTCGCGCAGCTCCTGGGCGCGGTGGCCGGGGCCTTCCTGCTCAAGTACCTCGTGCCGCGCGAGCTGTACGACGCGGGCGGCGGCGGGACACCGGCGCTCGCCTCGGGCATCGCGGCCGGCAAGGGCATCGTGATCGAGGCCACCACGACCTTCTTCCTCGTGTTCGCCGTGTTCGGCACCGCGGTGGATCCTCGGGGACCGTGGTCGAAGACCGCCGGCCTGACGATCGGCCTGGTGATCGCGTTCGACATCATGGCGTTCGGCCCGTATACCGGCGCCGCGATGAACCCGGCACGCTGGTTCGGCCCGGCGCTCGCGTCCGGCGACTGGGCGAACTGGTACGTGTGGATCATCGGCCCGATCGCCGGGGGCATCATCGGCGCGGTCGTCTACGCCACCGTGTTCCTGAAGGATAGGGAGCTCGTCACGCCGTAGCCAGCTCCCCCAGCCCGAGGTCGTCACGACCCGCGGCTATCATGGCCGCGTTCCCGATGGCGACGAAGACGAGCACCTACCTCGATCACGCGTCCGCGAGCCCCCTCGACGAGCGGGCCCGCTCCGCGCTGCTGGCCGCGCTGGACGAGTTCGCGGACCCGCTGCGCGTCCACGGCGACGGGATCGCCGCGCGCCGGCTCCTGGACGACGCTCGGGCCACGATCGCCGGCGCGCTGGGCGCCCAGCCCGACGAGATCGTGTTCACCAGTGGCGGCACCGAGTCGGTCGCGCTCGCCATCTGGGGCGGCGTCAGGCCGGTCCGCGAGATCGGCACGCGCGTCGTCACGACCACGGTCGAGCACCCCGCGGTCGGGGGCGTGCTCCACACGCTGGAGACCGACGGATTCGAGTCCGCGCTGGTGCCGGTCGACGCGAACGGGACGCTGGACCTGGACGCCTTCGCGGCCCAGGTCCGCCGGCCCGGCACGCTGCTCGCCTCGGTGCAGCACGCCAACCACGAGGTCGGGACGATCCAGCCGATCGCCGAAGCGGCCCGGCTGTGCCGGGAGACGGGGGTCCTGTTCCATACCGACGCGTGCCAGACCGTCGGGCACCTGCCGGTGAACGCCGTCGCGCTCGGGGTGGACCTGCTGTCGATCTCGGGACACAAGTTCGGGGGACCACCGGGCGTGGGCGCCCTGTACGTGCGCCGCGGCGTGCCGATCGCGGCCTACCCCTGCGGCGACGATCGCGAGCGCCGTCGCCGCTCCGGGGTCGAGAACGTCCCGGGCGTGGCCGCCATGGCGGCGGCCCTGGCCGCGCGCCTGGAGGACACGGCCGACCAGGCGGCACGGCAGTGGGCGCTCACCGATCGCCTGCGCGCCGAGATCGTCGAGCGCGTGAACGGCGCCCGCGTGTACGGCCACCCGACGCAGCGTGTGCCGCACCTCGTGTGCTTCTCGGTCCCCGACCTCGATGCCGAGATCATGAGCATGGCGCTGGACGATCGCGGCTTCCGCATCGCCGCCGGGTCGAACTGCTCGGGGGCGGCCGGTGAGGCCTCCTCGGTGCTCGAGAAGATGGGCGTGCCGTCGACGGTGAGCTTCCGGATCGGCGTCGGGCCCGACACCACCGGGGACGACGCCGATCGGCTCCTGGCCACCCTTCCGGGGCTGGTGTCCGAGCTGCGGCAGGTGCGTTCGGCGGCCGAGGCCGCGATGGCGCGGTTTCGCTCCGGCGCCGAGGACTAGCCCCGGGTCAGGACACCGTCCACGTATCGCCCGCGTGCAGGAGCTTGTCGATGCTCCCCGGCCCGAGGCGGTCGATCGCGCCCTGGATCTGCGCGCTCATCGCCTCGCCGTAGACCGGGCGCTCGACGTCGCGGAACACGCCAATGCAGGTCGGCTCGCTCGGGCCGCTCGACAGGTGGGCGAGTGCGAACGCGAGCGACGGACGCCCCTGCGCGTCGAACACCACGATCGCGTCCTCCGGCGTCTTCGCGGTCTCCGTGATCACCAGCCGGCCGTTCTCGCCGACCGACACGCACCGGTTCCCCTCGTCGAAGATCACCGGCTGGTCGTCCTCCAGGCGGATCTGGTTGTGCGCGCCCTGCGGCTTCTCGCGGAGCAGGTCGAACGCGCCGTCGTTGAACACGTTGCAGTTCTGATAGATCTCGACGAACGCGCTCCCCTTGTGGGCCGCGGCCTGACGTAGCACCTGCGACAGGTGCTGCCGATCGTTGTCCATCGTGCGCGCGACGAACGTCGCCTCGGCGCCGAGCGCCAGCGCGATCGGGTTGAACGGGTGGTCCACCGAGCCGAACGGCGTCGACTTGGTGACCTTGCCCTCCTCCGAGGTCGGCGAGTACTGGCCCTTGGTGAGCCCGTAGATCTGGTTGTTGAACAGCAGGATCTTCAGGTTCACGTTGCGCCGGAGCGCGTGGATCAGGTGGTTGCCGCCGATCGACAGGCCGTCGCCGTCGCCGGTGATCACCCAGACGGACAGGTCGGGCCGGGCGGTCGCGATGCCCGTGGCCAGCGCCGGCGCACGCCCGTGGATGCCGTGCACGCCGTAGGTGTCCATGTAGTACGTGAACCGTCCCGAACACCCGATGCCCGAGACGAACACCGTGTTGTCGGGCTCGATCCCCAGCTCGGGCATGAACGCCTGGACCGTCGAGAGGATCGCGTAGTCGCCGCACCCCGGGCACCAGCGCACCTCCTGGTCGCTGGTGAAGTCCTTCTTGGTCAACGTCCCCACGGGCCCGCCGTTGGGGCTTCCGTTGCCCTGGTCACTCATCGTTCATCACCTTGTTCTCGTCCCACCCAACCCGCAGGATCTCGTTCTCCAACTCTTCCGCGAAGATCGGCTGCCCCTGCACCTTCGAGAAGGTCTTCGCGTCCACCAGGTGCGCGGAACGGATCAGCATCGCGAGCTGCCCCGAGTTGATCTCGGGGATCAGCACCTTCGGGTAGCTCCTCACCACGTCCCCGACGTTGGCCGGCATCGGGTTCAGGTGCATCAGGTGAGCCGTCGCGACCTTGCGGCCGCCCTCGCGCACGCGCCTGGCCGCCGCGCGGATCGTCCCGAACGTCGATCCCCACCCGAGCACCAGGAGCTCGGCGTCGCCGTCGGGGTCCTCGACCTCGAGCGGCGGCACCTCGTCGGCGATCTTGGCCACCTTCGCTGCCCGCAGCCGCGTCATGCGCTCGTGGTTCTCCGGGTCGTAGCTGATGTCGCCGGTGCCGTCCTCCTTCTCCAGGCCGCCGATACGATGGCGCAGGCCCTTCGTCCCGGGGACGGCCCACGGCCGCGCGAGCTTCTCGTCGCGCAGGTAAGGCATGAACTCCTGTCCCGCGTTGGGGCCCGTCGCGAACGCGGGGTCGATCGTGGGCAGCGTGTCGACGTCCGGCAGCAGCCACGGCTCGGACGAGTTCGCCAGGAACGTGTCGGATAGCAGGATCACCGGCGTCCGGTACGTGATCGCGATCCGCGCGGCCTCGATCGCCGCCTCGAAGCAATGCGACGAGGAGCGCGCGGCCACGATCGGCATCGGCGATTCGCCGTGGCGGCCGAACAGCGCCGCCAGGAGGTCGGACTGCTCGGTCTTGGTCGGCATGCCCGTGGAGGGACCGGCGCGCTGGACGTCCACGATGACCATGGGCAGCTCCAGCGTGGCCGCGAGCCCGAGCGTCTCCGATTTCAGGTCCATCCCGGGCCCGCTCGTGCCGGTGACGCCGAGATCGCCCGCGAACGAGGCGCCGAGCGCGACGTTGGCCGCGGCGATCTCGTCCTCTGCCTGCAGGGTCATCACGTTGAAGTTCTTCAGGCGCGAGAGCTCGTGCAGGAGCTCGGACGCCGGCGTGATCGGGTAGCTCGCGTAGAACAGGTGCAGACCGCTGCGCTCGGCGGCGGCGACCAGGCCCCACGCCAGCGCCTGGGCGCCCGAGACGTTTCGGTACACGCCCGGCTCGGCCGGCGCCGGCTTGACCTCGTAGGAGGTGGCGAACAGCTCCGTGGTCTCGCCGAAGTTGTAGCCGGCCTTGAACGCGGCCACGTTGGCGTCGTAGACATTCTCCTTGTCCGCGAACTTCTTGTGCAGCCAGTTCAGCGTGACGTCGGTCGGCCGCCCGTACATCCACGAGATCAGCCCGAGCGCGAACATGTTTTTGGAGCGCTCGGCCTCCTTGCGGGTCAGCCCGAGCTCCTCGACAGCCCGAACGGTGATCGAGGTCATCGGCACCCGGTAGACCTGGTAGCCGTCCAGCGTCCCGTCCGACAGCGGTTCCGACGAGTAGCCGGCCTTCTGGACGTTGCGTTCGGTGAACGCGTCCTCGTTCACGATGATCGTCCCGCCCTTCTCGACGGAGCCGATCTCGGCCTTGAGCGCGGCGGGGTTCATCGCGACCAGGACGTTGGGGTGGTCGCCTGGGGTCAGGATGTCGACCGAGGCGAACTGGATCTGGAACGCCGAGACGCCGTGCACGGTCCCCGCGGGGGCCCGGATCTCGGCCGGGAAGTCCGGCATAGTGGCCAGGTCGTTGCCCAGCACCGCCGTCGCGTTGGTGAACCGGTCGCCGGTCAACTGCATCCCGTCACCCGAGTCGCCGGCGAACCGGATGACGACGCGCTGCTTCTCTTCGACCTGCTTGGTCATGCGTCCGCCGGGCGCGGCCCGGCACGCCTCCTTCGTTGGTTTCGAGGGGTGGGTACTGGCCTTGCGCATCTAGCGTACCGCGCACCCGGGAGCCGGTCAGGTCGAGCCGCTAGATTGGGACCCCAGACCCGTCGGGAGGTGGGATGCGCAGGCGCCGGTTGGGTTCGCAGGGTCCCGAGATGTCCGCGATCGGGTTCGGCGCGTGGGAGGCCGGGGGCGGCTCCGAATGGGGCCAGGCGCCCCCCGAAGAGCAGGTCCTGGAGGCCATCGAGGCGATCTTCGACTGCGGGATCGACTGGATCGACACGGCGGAGGTCTACGGCGACGGGCGTTCGGAGGAACTGGTCGCCAAGGCGGTCGGCGGCCGGCGGGACGAGATCCTGGTCCTGTCCAAGGTCGCCCCCTCCCCCGAGGGCTCGGGCTTTCGTCCCGACCAGGTCCGGTCTGCCTGCGAGAAGAGCCTGCGCCGCCTGCAGACCGACCGTCTCGACCTGTACCAGCTGCACTGGCCGGACGATACGGGGGTCCCGCTCGAGGACACCTGGGGCGCCATGGCATCGCTCGTCGACGACGGGCTGGTCCGCCACATCGGCGTCTCGAACTTCGACCGAGGGCTCATCGAGCGGTGTGAGGCGATCAGGCATGTGGACTCGCTGCAGCAGGAGTTCTCGATGCTGCAGCAGCGGGACCGGGACCTGATCCGCTGGTGCGGGGAGCAGGGCACCGGCGTGCTGTCCTACGGCCCGCTGGCGTTCGGCCTGCTGACGGGTGCGATCACGGCCGAGACCGACTTCGCCAAGGGCGACTTCCGGGCCGACAAGGACAGCGACGCGCTCTTCGGCTCCGGGTTCGAGCGCAGCCTGGCCGTGGTCGAGCGCCTGCGCCCGATCGCCGAGCGCCTGGATATCTCGCTCGCGCAGCTCGCGCTCGCCTGGAACGTCCAACAGTCCGGGGTCAGCGTGGCGATCGCCGGCAGCCGCAACCCGAAGCACGTGCGCTCGAACGCGGCCGCAGGCGACGTCGAGCTGGACGAGGCGATCCGTTCGGAGCTCGACGCGGTAGTCTCCGAGACCGCTCCAACATAGGAGGGTTCATCGGCATGGCGTACCGACGCATCGTGGTGGCGACCGATGGCTCGGATTCGGCGGAGACGGCCGAGACCATCGCGTCGACGCTGGCGTCGATCGGCGGGGCCAAGCTCACGATCGCCCACGCGTACGCGAACCCCGACCGGGCCAACGAGGCGGTCGCCCGCGCCCAGGAGATCGCCGACCGCGAGGGCGCGCGCCACGAGGTGGCGGTATCTGCCGAGGCCCCCGCCGACGCGATCCTGATGACGGCCGACGAGAAGGACGCCGAGCTCATCGTGATCGGGAGCGTCGGGTTCGCGACCTCCGAGCAGCTGTTCGGCAGCGTGTCGCGCCGGGTCGTGACCCATGCGCCGTGCGACGTGCTGCTCACACGCGCGCGCACGATCGGCGAACACCAGAAGCAGGCGCCGCCGTACCGGCGGCTGCTGATCGCCACCGACGGTTCGTCCACGGCCGACCGCGCCGCGCGAAAGGGCTACGCCCTGGCGAAGGAGCTGAAGGCGTCGGTCACGCTGATGTTCGTCGGCCACCCCAAGACCGGCGAACTGGTCCTGCAGGACACCGTCGCGACGATCGGGAGCGAAAGCGGCGTCACCTCGGCGATCGAGATCCGTTCGGGCGACCCCTCGGAGGAGATCGTCGACGCGGCGGCGACGGAGGGGTTCGACCTCGTCGTGATCGGCAACCGCGGGCTCGCGGGGGCCAAGGCCGCCGTCCTGGGTTCGGTGCCGCGCGACATCGCCGAGTCCGCGCCGTGCGACGTGCTGGTCGCGCGGACGATCGCGCAGAACCTGGACGAGATCGGCCCCGACGAGGGCGGCGTGGTCAAGGTGGGCGACCACAAGGTGGCGGTCTACCGCGACAAGAAGGGCAACCTGACCACGCTGTCGGCCAAGTGCACGCACGCGGGCTGCACCGTCAAGTGGGACGCGTCCGAACACGGGTGGCTCTGCCCGTGCCACGGATCCCGGTACTCGGCCACGGGCCAGGTCGTCGCGGGACCGGCTCCCAAGCCGCTCGCCCCCACCGACCTATAGGGGGTCGTCACACCACGACGAATGGCTTGAAGATCATCATCCAGGCGATCGCCGCGAGCACGGCGAGGCCGAAGGCCATGTTCCACAGCCCGACCCTCGACCGCAGGATCTCCTCCAGCTCCTCGTCGCTTCGGCGCGGGACCCCGGAGGGCCGGACCTCGATGGCCTCCTTCACGCGCTGGTAGTACGGGCGCGCGACCGCGGACATCTCGCCCACCGCCACCACGAGCAGGATGATCGAGATCCAGAACCAACCGTCGTTCCACCACTGACCCTGGATCCCCGCGATCACCCCGAACACGGTCAGCCACAGCAGCGAGACGTACATGCCCATGAGCGACGAGCCCGACAGCTGCGTGATGGCCGCGATCTTGGCCCGGTCCCGCTCCTTGCGGACGCGCACCGCCACCATCATCGAGGCGCCGTGGAACATGACGAACGCGATCACGCCGGTGACGTGCAGGAACTTCCACCAGGTGTATGCGGGGAACGCCAGCATCACGCCGTGAGGGTCTTCTCGGCCTCGCGGAGCCGGCGGGCCACCACCGCCAGGATCTTGCCGGCCACGCCCGGCTCCTCCCTGACGACCTTGTCGAACGACGCCTTGAACAGCCGGATCGCGACAACCGGCGTGTCGGCGATGACCGAGGCGGTCCGGGGTCCGCCGTCGAGCAGGGAGATCTCGCCGAAGAACTCCCCTGGGCCGGCCCGCGCGATCGTCCGGTCCCCCTGCACCACCCGGACCTCGCCCTCCACGATGACGAAGAAGGTCCCGCCCGGCTGGTCGGCCTCGAGGATCGTCTCTTTCTCGCGGAACGAGATCTCGTCGGCGTGCTCGGCGATCTTCTTCAGGTGCCGCCGCGAGAGGCCCTCGAACAAGGGGACCTGCGCGAGCACGTCTGCCCCGCGCCGCCCGAGCGGGCGGTCGGGCCGCGGACGTCCCGTGGCCGGGGCCCCCGAGATCCCGCCGCTCGCCAACGCTCCCGGTACGGCCCCCGTGAACGGCTCGAACACGTCCTTGTCCACCCTGCCCTCCGTAGCGCGCCGAGAGCGCAGCCTACTCCAGGCGGCGTGGCGGCCGCCGGTTGCTGGTCAGGCACGATGCCGACCGCTAGCGTGGACTCATGCGTGACCGGCTGGAGGCGCTGCTCGGCGAACGGATCCTCGTCCTGGACGGCGCGTACGGCACCGCGATCCAGGCCCGCGGCCTGACCGACGACGACTACCGGGGCGAGCGCTTCCGCGACCATCCGCGCGACGTCAAGGGCGACCCCGACCTGCTGAACCTCACGCGCCCCGACGTGGTCGAGGACATCCACCGCTCGTACCTGGAGGCCGGCGCCGACATCGTCACGACGAACACGTTCACGGCCACGGCGATCGCCCAAGCCGACTATGGGCTCGAGGAGGCCGTCTACGACCTGAACCTGGCCGGGGCGCGGATCGCGCGCCGGGCCGCCGACGCGTTCGGCCCCGAGCGGTTCGTGGCGGGGTCGGTCGGCCCGACCAATCAGACGCTCTCGCTGTCCCCTCACGTGAACGAGCCCGCGTACCGGACGGTGACGTTCGACCGCATGGCCGAGGCCTACGCGGAGCAGATCCGCGGCCTCGTCGACGGGGGCGTCGACCTGCTGCTGATCGAGACGATCTTCGACACGCTGAACGCCAAGGCGGCGATCGCGGCGGCGAAGGACACCGCGCCGGACGTACCGCTCATGATCTCGGTCACGATCACCGACCGCAGCGGCCGGACGCTGTCGGGCCAGACGATCGACGCCTTCTGGCTCTCGGTGGCGCACGCCGAGCCGTTCACCGTGGGCGTGAACTGCGCGCTCGGGGCGGCCGAGATGCGTCCGTACCTCGAGTCGCTCGCGCGCATCGCGCCCGTCTACACGACCTGCCACCCGAACGCCGGCCTCCCGAACCCGTTCGGCGGATATGACGAGCAGCCGGACACGACCGCCAAGTACCTACGCGAATTCGCCGAGAGCGGCCTGGCCAACGTCCTGGGCGGCTGCTGCGGGACAACCGGCGATCACGTGCGCGCGATCACTGCGGCCGTCGACGGCCTGCGGCCGCGGCGCGTCCCGGCACCCTCGAACGTCACGTCGTTCAGTGGGCTCGAGCCGTTCGCGATCACCGCGGACACCGGCTTCGTGATGATCGGCGAGCGGCAGAACGTCACGGGTTCGGCGCGGTTCCGCCGGCTGATCGAGGCCGGCGACTACCAGGCGGCGGTCGAGATCGCGGCGGATCAGGTCCGGAGCGGCGCCAACATGCTCGACGTGAACATGGACGCCGACCTGCTGGACGGCCCGAAGGCCATGACCACGTTCCTCAACCTGATCGCGACCGAGCCCGAGATCGCGCGCGTGCCCGTGATGGTCGACTCGTCGCGCTGGGAGGTGCTCGAGGCCGGCCTGAAGTGCCTGCAGGGCAAGGGCATCGTGAACTCGATCAGCCTCAAGGAGGGCCAGGAGGAGTTCCTGGACAAGGCACGTCGCATAAAACGGTACGGGGCGGCGGTCGTCGTGATGGCGTTCGACGAGCGGGGGCAGGCGGACACGTTCGAGCGCAAGGTCGAGATCCTCGAGCGCTCGGTCCGGCTGCTGATCGACGAGGCCGGCTACCGCGCCGAGGACATCGTGGTAGACCCGTGCATCCTGGCGATCGCCACCGGGATCGAGGAGCACAACGCGTACGCGAAGGCGTTCATCGACGCGACGCGCGAGCTGAAGGAGCGGCTCCCCGGCGTGCGAGTCTCGGGCGGCGTGTCGAACCTGTCGTTCAGCTTCCGCGGCAACGACGCCGTGCGGGAGGCGATCCACTCGGCATTCCTCTACCACGCGATCGCGGCCGGCCTCGACATGGCGATCGTGAACGCGGGGCAGATCGCGCTGTACCAGGACATCCCAACGGATCTGCTGGAGCACGTCGAGGACATCGTGTTCGACCGCCGCCCCGACGCGACCGAGCGGATGGTCGCGTTCGCCGAGACCGTCAAGGGCGGGGCGACCAAGAAGGAGATCGACTTGTCCTGGCGCGACGCGCCGGTCGAGGAGCGCCTGCGGCACGCGCTCGTGCACGGGATCGACGAATTCGTCGAGCAGGACACCGAGGAGGCGCGGCAGGGCTACGAGCGGCCGCTGGACGTGATCGAGGGGCCGCTCATGGCCGGGATGCGGATCGTCGGCGACCTGTTCGGCGCGGGCAAGATGTTCCTGCCGCAGGTGGTCAAGAGCGCCCGGGCGATGAAGCGCGCGGTCGCCTATCTCGAGCCGTTCATGGAGCAGGAGAAGCTCCGGCTCGGGCCCGAGGGCTCGCGCACGCAGGGCAAGGTGGTGCTGTGCACGGTCAAGGGCGACGTGCACGACATCGGCAAGAACATCGTGGGCGTGGTCCTGGGCTGCAACAACTACGAGGTGATCGACCTCGGCGTGATGGTGCCGCCCGACCAGCTCCTGGACACGGCCGCGTCCGAGGGGTGCGACATCGTCGGCTGCTCGGGGCTCATCACGCCCTCGCTCGGCGAGATGGAGGGCGTGGCCAAGGAGATGGAGCGCCGGGGGCTCGACCTGCCCCTGCTGATCGGCGGGGCCACGACGTCGAGGCAGCACACGGCCGTCCGAATCGCACCCGAGTACGGCCAGCCTGTGGTTCACGTCGTCGACGCGTCGCGCGTGGTCGGCGTCGTCTCGGACCTGCTCGACCCCGAGCGCCGGTCCAAGCTCGACCGCCTGAACCGCGAGGACCAGGAGCGCCTGCGCCAGCTGCACGCCGAACGCGAGGCGCAGCCACTGCTCCCCTACCGGATCGCGCAGCAGCGCCGAACGCCGATCGTCTGGCGTGCCGAGGACCTCCCCCGACCGGCGTTCAGCGGCGTCCGGACGGTCGAACCCGCGCTCGAGGCGCTCCGCCCGTACATCGACTGGACGTTCTTCTTCACCGCGTGGGAGCTGAAGGGGCGCTACCCGCAGATCCTCGAGCATCCGCGACACGGCGGGGCGGCGCGAGAGCTGTTCGAGGCCGCCAACGCACTCCTGGACCGCGTCGTGGCCGACGGATCGCTGTCGGCGCGGGGCGTGTACGGCTTCTGGCCGGCGCACGCCGAGGGCGACGATGTCGTGATGCGCGACGTCCGGTTCCCGATGCTGCGGCAGCAGGCCGACCACGGCGACGACCGGCCGAGCCGCTCGCTCGCCGACTACGTCGCGCCGTCGGACACGGCTCTGTCCGATCACGTCGGCGGGTTCGCGGTGACGGCCGGGATCGGCGCGGACGAGCTCGCCTCCGCGTTCGAGGCCGAACACGACGACTACCAGGCGATCATGGTCAAGGCTCTCGCCGACCGGCTCGCCGAGGCGTTCGCCGAGTGGCTGCACGAGCGCGTCCGGCGCGAGTGGTACGAGACCGGCCCGGCCATGACCAACGACGAGCTCATCGAGGAGCGCTATCGGGGGATCCGACCGGCGTTCGGCTACCCGGCCTGCCCCGACCACTCGCGCAAGGGGCCGCTGTTCGAGCTCCTGGACGCCCCGAACGCCGGCATCCACCTCACCGAGCACTTCGCGATGACCCCGGCGGCCAGCGTCTCGGGCCTGTACCTCGCCCACCCGGCGGCCCGCTACTTCAACGTGGGGCGTCTGGGCCGCGACCAGGTCGAGGACTACGCCTCCCGATGCGGGATGGAGCGGCGCGAGGCCGAGACGTGGCTCCGGCCGAACCTTGCCTACGAGCCGGACTGAAGCTCAAGAGCGTCCCGGCCCGACCCGATACGGCTGCTACTGTGGACCATCCCGTGAGCACGTTCTGGCACAGCTTCGCGGACATGCATGCCGTCCAGACCGGCGGCGAGCTCGTCGTGGATCGCGGCGAGGGCGTGCACGTGTGGGACGAGGGCGGCAAGCGCTACGTCGATGCCACGGCCGCGCTCTGGTACTGCAACGTTGGGTACGGCCGCGAGGAAATCGCCGAGGCGGTCCACCGGCAGCTCTCGAGGCTCCCCGCCTACTCCACGTTCGGGAACCTCTCGAACCGCCCGGCTGTCGAGCTCGCCGAGCGCGTGGGCTCGTTCGCGCCGGTCGAGGGGTCGAAGGTCTTCCTCACGAGCGGCGGCTCGGACTCCATCGACACGGCGACCAAGATGGCCCGCCGCTACTGGCAGCTGCTCGGCAAGTCCGAGCGCACGCTGCTGATCACACGCGAGCACGCGTACCACGGCATGCACGTGGCCGGGACGAGTCTGGCCGGCATCGAGGCCAACGCCGCCGGACACGGCCCCCTGGTCGGGGATGTTGTCAAGGTCGAATGGGATTCGCCGGCATCGCTCCGCGAGGCCCTCGACCTCGCGGGCCCCGAGCGCGTGGCCGCGTTCTTCTGCGAGCCGGTGATCGGCGCCGGTGGCGTGTTCGCGCCGCCCGAGGCCTACCTGCAGGAGGTGCGCGCGATCTGTCGCGAGACCGGCGTGCTGTTCGTCGCCGACGAGGTGATCACCGGGTTCGGACGGACCGGCGACTGGTTCGCCAGCACCCGCTGGGAGCTCGAGCCCGACGTCGTCACGTGCGCGAAGGGCATCACCAGCGGCTACCTGCCGATGGGCGGCGTGATCGCCGCGCCGTGGGTGGCCGAACCCTTCTGGGGCCCGAACGCCGGCATGTGGCGCCACGGGTACACGTACTCGGGCCACGCCACCGCCGCCGCGGCCGCGCTCGCGAACCTCGACGTGATGGAGCGAGAGACGCTGCCCAAGCGCGCGCTCGACCTCGAGCAGGACCTGGCCGAGGCGCTCGCGCCGCTGGCCGAACACGCGTTGGTCGGCGAGGTCCGTTCGGGGACGGGCGTGCTTGCGGCGGTGCAGATCGACGCCGACGTGCTGGCGTCGGATCCGACGACGCCTGCCAGTCTCGTCGCGGCCTGCCGCGAGCACGGGGTCCTCACGCGCGCTCTCGGGATCGGGGCGCTGCAGATCTCGCCGGCATTGGTGATGGACCGTACCGAGCTCGGCGAGCTGGTCGAGGGGATAGCCGGCGCGCTCGACGCCCTCTGACCCTA
This sequence comes from Actinomycetota bacterium, assembly GCA_046731295.1. Taxonomy (GTDB): domain Bacteria; phylum Actinomycetota; class UBA4738; order UBA4738; family HRBIN12; genus DASSJM01. The sequence continues at coordinate 4,072 of JBKPKU010000101.1, read as the reverse complement.
TCGGGACACGCCGGGATCCGGCGACTAGTGGAACGAGTGCCCGCAGGCGCAGGAGCCCGTCGCGACCGGGTTGTCGATCGTGAACCCCGAGGCCTCCAGCGTGTCGACGAAGTCGATCTTCGCCTCGGACAGGTAGGGCACGCTCATCTTGTCGATGACGACCCGAACGCCGAACTGCTCCTCGGCCATGTCCTTGTCCGTGAGCTGATCGTCCAGGTACATCGCGTACCGCAGGCCCGAGCACCCGCCGGGCTGCACGGCCACGCGCAGAGCGATGTCGGCGCGGCCCTCCTCGGCCAGCAGCTCCTTCACCTTGCCGGCTGCGGATTCGGTCAGCTGGATCATGGTTGGGGGTCCCTCGTTCCTCTCGGATGATTCCACCAAGGCATCTTACCCGCCCGACCCCCGATTCCTATCCCCCGGCAGGGATTTCCTTCAGGTCGGCCACCTCGGCCCTGGACGTCCGCCGGAGCTCATCGGGGGTGGTCCGGAAGACGGCGTCGGGCGTGCCCGCCGCCGCCCAGATCTCCTCGAACCCGAGCAGGTCGCGGTCCAGGAACGTCCGGACGCGCGCGTGATGGCCGAACGGCGGCGTCCCACCCACCGCGAAGCCGGTCGCCGCGCGAGCCTCCTCCGGGTTCGCCCGCCGGGCCTCGGGCGCGCCCGCGAGCACCGCCAGGCGGTGGACGTCGACGCGGTTGGCGCCGCTCGTCAGGGCGAGCACCGGCTCGTCGCCGGCCACGAACACGAGCGACTTCACGATCTGGCCGACCTCGCAGCCGATCGCGCGGGCCGCGTCCTCCGCGGTCTTCGTGCCCTCGGGGAAGCGCCGAACCTCGACCGGATGGCCCAACACCTCGGCGGCGTCGAGGAAGCGTTCGATCGCCTTGCTCACGCGGGCAACGATATCCGGTCGATGAGGCCGGGTACGATACGGCCGCGTCGGGCGCCGGCGGACCGTCGGCGCCGTCGTCACGTTTCGGCAAGGCGAGGAGGAATTGGTGGCGTTGGACCGCACACAGCTGGCCGGGATCGCCTATGCGGAGCGACAGCGTCTGGGCCGGACGATGCAGTACACCGACCCCGCCGCATGGGACAAGCCGAGCGTCTGCACCGGGTGGGGGAACCGCGACATCGTCGCCCACCTCGCCGCGCAGGAGATCGCCGCGGCCCAACTGTTGGCGGGCGAGCCGGCGGTCGAGTTCGAGGCGTTCAGGGAGGCCAACGACGGCGACCTGTGGGTGAACGGGTTCAACGAGTGGGCCGTCAAGGTCCGCGAGGAACAGCCGACGCGGCAGATGATCACGGACTGGGGTCAGGCGGCCCGCGCGTTCCTCGTCCTCGGCTCCCGGCTGTCGGACGACGAGTGGCGGACCAGGAAAATCGAGTGGGTCGCGGGGGACATCGCCGTTCGGTACCTGGTGCAGTCGCGGATCATCGAGTGGTGGTTCCACGGCGAGGACATCCGCGAGGGCTCGGGTCAGGAGGAGAACCCGCAACATTGGCCGGTCTACCTCGCCAACGACATGGCGATCCGGATGCTGCCCTGGTCACTGGGGCAGGCCGGCCTGTCGTTCCCGGCAAAGAGCGTGGCCGTCGACCTCGAGGGCGTCGGCGAGGGCCACTGGCACTGGGGCCTCGAGCCCCGGACCACCCCGCCCGAGGACAAGAAGCCCGACGCGTTCATCAACGGACGTGGCACCTCGTTCGCGCTGGTCGCCGGCCGGCGCGTGCCGGCGGACGTGTTCCTGGACGAGGGCGAGCTGGTGGTGGGCGGCGACGAAGCGCTCGCGATCCTGATCCTGCAGCTGCTGCGGGCCTTCGTCGAGTAGCTAGCGCTTCACGATCAGCCGCTTGATGGCGCGGGGCGCCGCCCCGAACCGGTACTTGTACGCGTAGTCGCCCTTCAGCAGGTCGAACGCGGAGCACCCCGCCTCGATCGCGATCCGGATGTCCTCGGCGACCAGCACCATCCCCGGCGAGGACGATTGATACGCGCGGTCGAACGCCGAGTTGTACAGCGAGTACGTGCCCTCGAACCGGAAGCCGATCGACCCCGCGAGCTTCAGGTGCCCGGCAGCCTCGATGAACGTGAGCGAGAAGATGCCCCTCGGCAGGAACGCCTCGCCCAGCCGGCGGAAGAAGATCTCCATGCCGGGCTGCATGAACACGCCCTTGGGGCCCTCGCTCGTCCGGTGGAGCTCGACGAACCGATCCAGGAACGCCTCCAGCGTCTCCGGCGTGGCCAGGCAGATGTGCCACGGCCCGACGTCGTCCTCGAGCTTGCGCGCCTTCCGTCGGATCTCGTGCCGCAGCTTGGACGGGAGCCGCTCCAGGTACTCGTCGTACGATCCGGGCAGCGGCAGGAACGGCGCGACGCCGTTCTGGTCGTCGGCCACCTCGACCGAGAAGCCCTGCGCCGCAGCGGCCTCGGAGAGAAGGCCCAGCCACGCCCCGTCCTCGGGCAGGCCCCGCAGGTCGGCTTCGATCCAGTCGTCCGAGCGCGCGAGCGCCGCGAACAGCTCCTTGGCCACCGTGGACTGCGCCTCCGGGAGCCCGACCGGTCCCATGTAATCGGTCACCTCGGTGCCGCCGAGGAACCGGAGCACGCCGTCCAGGCGCTCGAGCGCGAGCGCGCCGACCTGGTCCCCGTCCTCCTCGGCGAAGGCCAGCAGCAGGTGATCCGGCTCGGCCGCGAACTCCTCCCAGTACAGCTTCAGGAACCCGGGCGTGTGGAAGAACGTGCCCGCGGGATCGGCCGTGACGAGCGCCGACCAGTCGCGGCGGGCGAAGTCGCGCGGGTCCTGGCTGAAGACGACGTCCATCACCGCTGCGCGCGCTCGGCGCGTCCTTCGGGCGACCCTACCAGGAGCCTCCGCCCCCGCCGCCACCGCCGCCGCCCGCGCCGCCGCCGCCACCGAACCCGCTCCCGCCCGAGCCCGCGGGGGTGGAGGAGATCGTGCCGCTGGTCTGTACCGTGAACGAGTCGATGCTGTCCGCGAACTGCGCGTAGACGAACGGGCGGCTGCTCACGTACCAGGTGGTGTCGGACGGCAACTGCCCGAGGGACTCGAACGCCTTGGCCCACTTGTCCGTCACGCCGAATACGACCGCGTACGGGAGGAAGCGCGTGAACACGTTCTCCTGCTCGGCCCACTTCGACATGTGCTCCTCGGCCTTCTCGATCACGATGCGGAAGCCGTTGACCCGCCGGGTCATCGCGGTGCCCTTGGCCGTGCGGGCGGGCATCTTGTTGGCCCCGATCAGCAGGAGGATCCCGCCGATCACGAACGGGATGCCCAGCAGGCCGTACTTCGTGAAGGAGGCGAGCAGAATCGTGATCGCGATCCCCAACGACAGCGCGAGCGAACCGATCACCACCCACGTCTGCCGAACGCGGTCGGGGCGCCGCAGGAACCACTTGCGCGAGACCATGTCGTTGTAGAGCGCGTCCTTGACCTTCTGCAGGCGCTCGGCGAACTTCTTGCGGAGCCCCGAGAGCTCGACCTGGTCGCCGTCCACGAACAGCCCGTCCAGCAGCTTCTTCTCGTACGGGAGCAGGTGGTCGTCCGCGGGTTCGGGCAGCCGGCGCAGGTTCCAGTCCGCCTTGCCGAGCAGCCACGTCTTGGGGATCTCCTCGATTACCAGGTACTTCCGCACCGCGAGGTCGACGATCGTGGCGCTCACGTCCAACGTGTTGGCCGCCTCGTCGACCAGCGTCCCGACCTGCCCGGGCCGCAGGCCCTCGGGCGGCTCGAACTCGACCACCGACGTCCCCTTCTCGAATAGGGGGACCGCCTGCGTCTCGGCGCCGGGCGCACCGCCCATCACCTGGTCGACCTGCGATCCGCGGAAGCGGACGTCCCGGCCGCGCTTCCACATCAGCCAGGCGAACCCGCCGGCCACGAGCGCGAGCAGCCCGACCCCGCCGCCGACGCTGCTTGGGGTTCGGCTGAACGCCGCGTTCAACGACCACCGCTCGTCCAGGATCGGCGCGGTGCTCGCGACGGTCCCCTTCGGCAGCGCGATCACGACCGACATCGCCTGGAACGCGGGCAGGTTCGACTGCTCG
>JBKPKU010000100.1:0-1827 GCA_046731295.1 Actinomycetota bacterium | reverse complement strand
CCTCGCGGTCCTTTCGACCGGGCAGTCGGGGAACCCGGCCTCCCCACACTGGAGCGACCAGTCGCCGCTGTGGGCCGCGGGCGAGCTCCGTCGATGCCCGTTCACCCGGCCCGCGGTCGAGGCGGCGGCCGAACACCGCCTGGTTCTGGTCCCCGGGTAACATCGTCGCGCCATGCCGAAGTCCAGACAGCGCCAGAAGAAGGCCTCGCGGGGCTACGCCCCGCCGCCCACCAAGGCCAAGCCGAAGCCGAGCCCGCGCTGGTACGGGTACCTGGTGCTCGGCCTGATCCTGCTGGGCGTTTCGATCATCGTCCTGAACTACGCCGACTTCCTGCTCCCCGGCGGCACGCAGCAGCACTGGCTGTGGATCGGCCTGGGGACGATCGGCGCAGGCTTCATCGCCGCCACCCGCTGGCGCTAGCCTCCGGCGGATTACACCCGTGTGATTCTCCAACCCCGATCCAGAGGTGTGGGCCGGGAGCGGCTCCGATGTGGATAACCGGCGCGAACCCGTGGACAACCTCGGGAGAACCTGCTCGAAATACCCGGCGACATGTGGAAACCGGGGCGGTCATGCGCCGGCGCCCGCGGCTCGCCGGACGACCTCCATGGGCTCGCCGCAATGCCTGGGGATCTGGAGCTCGCCGATCCGGGTGACCCGGAACTCGGTCCCGCACTCCCGGCACACCAGGTAGACCTCGAGCTCGTCGACGTCCTCGGGCTCGGGCGAGGCGCGGTCGACCCCGACGCCGGATACTGCCCGGAGGGCGGTGATGCCCAGCCAGCCGATGACCACGGCAACCACCACGGCGCCTACCAGGATCCAGGGGCTCACGAGCACCAGGGTAGGGCCTGTCGCGGGCTGAGACCGGCCCGAGGCGAGCAGACGGCCACGGGGGTACGCTTGGCTTCGAGGCGCAGTCTCCCCTGGAGGCACCGACCGTTGAGCGACTACGTCGACCGGCTGATAGCCGAGGTCGTCAAGAAGAACCCGGGCGAGCCGGAGTTCCACCAGGCGGTGCAGGAGGTCGCTCCCTCGATCGACCTGCTGTTCGAGCGCGAGCCGATGTACCGGGACGCGAAGCTGTTCGAACGCATGATCGAGCCCGAGCGCATCGTGATCTTCCGCGTCCCGTGGGTGGACGACGCGGGCGAGATCCACATCAACCGAGGCTTCCGCGTCGAGATGAGCAGCGCGATCGGACCGTACAAGGGCGGGCTCCGGTTCCACCCGACCGTGTACCTCGGGCTGCTGAAGTTCCTGGCGTTCGAGCAGGTGTTCAAGAACGCGCTCACCACGCTGCCGATGGGCGGCGGCAAGGGCGGCTCGGACTTCGACCCGAAGGGCAAGAGCGACGACGAGGTGATGCGGTTCTGCCAGTCGTTCATGACCGAGTTGCAGCGCCACATCGGCCCGAACACCGACGTGCCGGCCGGCGACATCGGCGTCGGGGGACGCGAGATCGGATACCTGTTCGGGCAGTACAAGCGCATCAAGAACGAGTTCACCGGGGTGCTGACCGGCAAGGGCCTCGAGTGGGGCGGCTCGCGCATCCGCCCGGAGGCGACCGGGTACGGCGCGGTGTACTTCGCGCACGAGATGCTCCTCACGCGCGACGACAGCCTCGAGGGCAAGGTCTGCCTGGTCTCGGGCAGCGGCAACGTCGCGCAGTACACGGTCGAGAAGCTCAACGACATGGGCGCGAAGGCGGTCACGCTCTCGGACTCCGACGGCTTCGTGCACGACCCCGACGGGATCGACAACGAGAAGCTCGCCTGGGTGATGGAGTTGAAGAACGAGCGGCGGGGCAGGATCGCCGAGTACGC
>JBKPKU010000099.1:0-23193 GCA_046731295.1 Actinomycetota bacterium | reverse complement strand
GGTACGACGCGCAGGTCGACCTGCATGCCCTGCTTGGTCAACACGGACGTCTTGGCCTCGCCCTTGGCCAGCACACGCTCGACGACCTGGTCGGAGGCGAAGCCGTCCATCACCGCGCCCGCGCGATCCCCGGCCACCAGCAGGTCGAGGTCGCCGATCGTTTCGGCCATGCGGCGTAGCGACCCGGCGTAGTCGATCTTGCGGACGTCGCGTCGCGAACCCAACCGCTCGATGAGCTCGCCCGCGAGGTCCATCGCCACCGAGGCGAGGACCCGCTCCCCCACCTGGCCCAGGCGCTCGATCCCCCGGCGGATGTTCTCCTCGGTCTTGGCGCCGAACCCCTTCAGGTCCGCCAGCCGCCCCTCGTCGAGCGAGCGACGCAGGTCCTCGACGTCGGCGATCCCGAGGTCCCGGTACAGCACGATGGCCTTCTTCGGCCCGAGGCCCGGGATGGCGATCATCCCGCGCACCCCCGGAGGGATCTGTGCCCGGAGCTCCTCGAGCGCCTCGAAGGTTCCCGTGCGCACGACCTCCTCGATCTTCTCGCCGATCGACGCGCCGACGTTCGGGATCTTCAGGATCTGCTTGCGGTCCATCCCTGCGAGGTCGTCGGGATGGCCGCCCACCGAGCGCGCGGCCTTCTCGTAGGAGCGCGGCTTGTAGGGATCCTCTGTCAGGATGGAGAGCAGGTCCGCGTACTCGGTCAGGGCCGCCTCGACCGTCTCGTTGGTGCGCGGCATGATCCGCGGCTCAGGCCAGGCCGACCAACCAGAGCATGAGCGCCTTCTGCGTGTGCAGCCGGTTCTCGGCCTGGTCCCACACGACCGAGTGCGGGCCGTCGATGACCTCGTCGGTGATCTCCTGGCCGCGGTGCGCCGGCAGGCAGTGCATGACCGCGACGTCGGGCCGGGCGACCGCGACCTTCTCGGCGTCGAGCGCGTACGCGGGGAACACCAGCGCCCGCTCGTCGGCCTCGGCCTCCTGGCCCATGCTCGCCCACACGTCCGTGTATAGGACGTCCGCGTCGCGGGACGCCTCGATCGGGTCGTGGGTCACCGAGACGCTGCCGCCGGTCTCCATGGCGATGTCCGCCGCGCGCTGAACGACCTGTGGGATGGGTTCGAACCCTGGCGGCGTCCCGACGCGTACATGCATTCCCGCCTTCGCGCCGCCGAGCAGGAGCGAGTGCGTCACGTTGTTGCCGTCGCCCAGGTACGTGATGGTCCGCCCGGCGAGCTCGCCCTTGACCTCGCGAACGGTCATCAGGTCGGCCAGGCACTGGCACGGGTGCTCGAAATCCGAGAGGGCGTTCACGACGGGGACGGTCGCCGCGGCCGCGAGCAGCTCCAGGCGCTCCTGCTCGAACGTGCGCAGCACGATCGCCTGCACGTACCGGGACAGGACCCGGCCCGTATCCTCGATCGTCTCGCCGGCGCCGAGCTGCAGCTCGGCCGATGACACCGCAACGGGGAACCCGCCGGTCTCGGCGACGGCGACCTCGAACGAGACCCGCGTCCGAGTCGAGGGCTTCTCGAAGATCAGCGCGACCGAACGGCCCGCCAGGCGCCCGGTGTAGTCGCCGGGCTGGGCCTTGGCCTTGGAGGACAGGTCCAGCAGTGTGCCGAGCTCGCCCGGCGTCAGGTCGTCGATCGAAAGGAGGTCGCGATCCACGTTTCGAGTCTAGACCGGGCCCCGGACGGCCGCTCGAAGGGCTCGCTCCCAGGTCAGCCGGAACGCAGCACCGCGCCGAAGTCACGCGAAAGGCGCTCGACGATGGCGGCCACGGCCGCCTGCGCCTCCTCGTCGGTGAGCGTCCGGTCCGGCGCGCGGAAGTCGATCGAGAACGCCAGGCTGCGCGACCCCTTGGGCAGTGGCGCGCCCTCGAACACGTCGAACAGAACCACCGAGCCCACGAGGTCTCCGCCGGCGTCCTCGAGCGCTGCCCGAACGTCGGCCGCGGGCGTGGCCCCGTCGACCACGAACGCGAGATCGCGGCGAACGGGAGGGAACCGCGGAACGTGCCGATAGGTCGCGCCGACGTCGGCTGCCTCGGCGAGGGCCGCGACGTCCAGTTCGAACACGCCCACACGCATCGGGAGCTCGAACCGGGCGACCTCCCTGGGATCGAGCTCGCCGAACACACCGGCCGCGCGATCAGCAATCTCCACGACCGCGGAGCGGCCCGGATGGAACGGCGCGACCGCGGGATCGCCCAGGCGCCATCGATCCACGGACACGCCGAGCAGCAGCGTCTCGAGCGCACCCTTGGCGTCGAAGACGTCGAGCTCCCGCATCTCGCCGTGCCACCACCGCTCCTCGGCGGGTCCCGCGAGCACGGCGGCCACCACCTCGCGCTCGTCGACCGGATCGGCGGGATGGAACACGTGCCCGACCTCGAACAGCGTCGCGCCCGTCGAGCCGCGCGAGATCGATCTGGAGAGCGCGCGCAACAGGCTCGGGATCAGGCTCCGCCGGAGGAACGGTTCGTCCGCCGAAGGGGCGTTCGCGACGCGAACGGCCCCGCTCTGGCGCATCAGGTCGAGGTCCGCTAACGACCCGAACGAGAGCGATAGGGCCTCGCGCAGGCCCGCCCGGACGAGGGCCTCGCGGATCCGGCGCCGAAACGCGTACTCCGGGGCCAGAGCGCCTGCCTGGCGGATGCCCGGGAGCGTGGACCCCAGCGTCTCGTACCCCTGGACCCGAGCGACCTCCTCGATCAGGTCCTCCTCGCGGTGGATGTCCGGACGGAAGCTCGGCACCTCCGTCAGCACGGCGCCGTCCTGCTTCTCGCTCGGGATGCCGATCCGCGCGAGCGACTCGCCGAGGTCGGATGCCGAGACTTCGTGTCCGAGCACGAGTGACGCCCGCGCGGGGCGAACGCCGACCTTGCGGCGCTCGGGAGCTTCCCCGACGTCTATCGCACCCCGCAACACCGAACCGCCCGCCCACTCGGTCATGAGACGGCATGCCCGGTCCGCGGCTGGCGCCACACGCTCGGCATCGGCCCCGCGCGAGAACCGAATCGACGCCTCGGTGGGGAGCAACAGACGCCGGGAGGTGCGGAGGATCCCCCGGGGCTCGAAGCACGCGCTCTCGAGAAGGACCTTCGTGGTCCCCGGCGAGACCTCAGCGGCGGCGGACCCCATCACCCCGGCGATCCCCACGGCCTTCTCGGGGTCCGCGATGACGAGGTCGTCGTCGGTCAACGCGCGCTCGACGTCGTCGAGCGTGACCAGCCGCTCTCCCGCGGGTGCACGCCGGACCACGATGGCGTGGTCCGACAGGAGCTCGAGGTCGAACGGGTGCATCGGCTGACCGAGCTCGAGCATGACGTAGTTCGTCGCGTCGACGGCGCCCGAGATCGGTCGCATGCCCGCGGCGGTCAGGCGCGCCTGAACGTGAAGCGGCGCGGGGCGGTCCTCGATACCCGCGATGACGCGGGCGAGGTAGCGGGGACATCGCTCCTGATCCTGCACCACGACCGACGCGACTGATGAGGCCTCGTCCCCTGCCTCCTCGACCGACGTGTCGGGGGGCTGCAGCGGAAGGCCGGTAGCGGCGGCGACCTCGCGCGCGATCCCGAACACCGACAGGAGGTCGGGCCGGTTCGTCTCGATCTCCAGATCGAGGACGGCGTCGTCCAACCCGAGCGCGGTCTTCAGGTCCTGGCCGACCATCACCTCGGGACCGAGGACGAGGATCCCCGATTGATCCTGCGAGATGCCGAGCTCATGGGACGAGCAGATCATGCCCTCGGACACGACGCCGCGGATCTCGCGCGCCGACAGCGGCTGCGGCAGGGCCGGCACGCGGGCGCCCGGTCCGGCATACGGAACGAGGTCGCCCGGCGCCATGTTCCGAACGCCGACGACGATCTCGCGCTCAGACCCGCCGAGATCCACCCGCGTCAGGCAGAGCGTGTCCGAGTTCGGGTGATCGCGGACCTCGATCACGCGCGCGACGATCACGCCCTCGAGGTCGTCCCAGGGCCGCTCGATCGACTCGACGTGCATCCCCTTGCGATCGAGCAGGTCCCCGAGCGCCTCCGGCGTCAGGTCGACCGGACAGAGCTCGCGCAACCAGGAGAGGACGACCTTCACGCGACCCCCTCGAACTGCTCGAGGAAGCGGACGTCGCTCTCCCACAGCAGCCGGATGTCGGGAACCCCGAACCGGATCATGGCCATGCGGTCGTAGCCGCCGCCGAAGGCGAACCCCGTGTAGCGCTCGGGGTCGTAGCCGACGTTCTCGAGCACGGTCGGGTGGACCATCCCCGCGCCCATCGTCTCGATCCAACCCGTCTGCGCACACGTTCGGCAGCCCCTACCGCCGCAGACGAAGCAGGAGACCTCGACCTGGCATCCGGGCTCGACGAAGGGGAAGAACGACGGCGTGAGCCGGACCTCTCGCTCCGCTCCGAGGAGGGCCCGGTAGAAGGTCTCGAGCGTTCCCTTCAGGTCCGCGAACGAGATGCCCTCGTCCACGGCGAGCCCTTCCACCTGATGGAACACGGGCATATTCTTCGCCGTGACCTCTTCGTTGCGGTACACGCGACCGGGGACGATCACGTACACGGGCGGTTCCTGCATCTCCATCGTTCGGATCTGCATCGGCGACGTGTGGGTGCGGAGCACGAGCTCCGGATGACCCGGCACGTCGAGGAACGTCGTGTCCATCGACGTCCGTGCCGGATGGTCCGGGGGGATGTTGAGCGCGTCGAAGTTGTGCCACTGGTCCTCGACCTCCGGACCCTCGACGACCCGGTAACCCATGCGGCTGAAGATGTCGACGATCTCGCTCTCGACGATCGTGAGCGGGTGCAGGGATCCGTTGCGCAGGCGCCGACCGGGAAGCGTCACGTCGACGCGGTCCGCCTCCCGGCGCTCGGCGTCGACGCTCGCCTCGAGCTCGGCACTGCGCGCGGCCAGCGCCTCGCGGAGCGTGGCGAACACCTCGTTGGTCCGCCTGCCGAGATCCCTCCTCGCATCGGCCGGCAGCGACCCCATCGAGCTCTGAACGCGGGCGAGCGGGGCCCTGCGACCCAAGACCGCGGTCTTCGCCTCCTCGAGCGCCTGCGTGGTATCGGCGGCGGCGATCAGCGCGCGGCCGCGTTCGAGCTGTTCGTCGAGGATGCGCGCGGCCTCGGTGGGGTCCATCGTCGGGCGAGTCTAGCAAGGGGGTTTTTCGCGACCCCGAGCATCAGGCGTCCGGTGCGGGCGACACGGGCAGGTCGAGCCGGAACGCAAGCGCGCCGGCGGCGACCACGGCCGAGGCCGTCCCGCCCTGCGCCGCCGCCACGCCCTGCGCGACGAACAGCCCGATCTTGCTCCCCGAGCCGCTGCCGGGCGCGCGGGGCAAGAACAGGCGATCGGCCTCATCTTGCGACAGCCGGGTCTCGGAGCGTCGCGCCTCGACGACCAGGCGCCCGTTCCGAAGGCTCCCCTCGATCCGCACCGGCCCCTCGTTCGTCCACCACACGAGCGTCTCCACGAACGCCTCCAGCACCAACTGCAGACGTTCGGGATCCACGAACGCCACCAGCTCGTCCGGCCCGACCCACTCGACGCCGGCGTGGTCGGGGGCGCGCGCGAGCGAGGCCGAGATCGCATCCACCGTCTTGCGGACGTCGGCGCGTTGGGGGAACAGATCGAGCGTCCCCGCGGCGATCCGCGCCGCGTCGACGAGCTGGCGAAGGATCGCGTTCAGCCGGTCGGTGTCGTACTGGATGCCCTGCAGCATCAGGTCGCGGTCCTGCGGCGTCATCTGTTCCCAACGCGTCGCGAGGGCGTGGCCGAGCCCCTTCATCGCGGTGAGCGGCGAGCGGATGTCGTGGGCGGCGGCCGCGATGATCGTCTCCAACACCATGCGGCGGCCCTCGCGACGCTGGCGCTCCCACTCGAACAGGCACACGGTCGCGGCGGCCGCGAGGTTCAGCGATTCGGCGCGACCCGTGAGCGGGACCCGAACCACGTCGTCGGCCAGCGCTGCCACCTCGGCGGGCAGCCCCCACGCCTCGTTGCCGAACACGAACGCGACCCGCTCGGCGAGGTCCTGCTCGTACAGGTCGGCCTCGCCGGCGGCGTCCATCGCCAGGATCCGCATCCCGCGCGAGCGGAAGTCCTCGATGGCCCCCGCCGTCTCGGGCCCGCGCACCACCGGAAGGTGGAACAGCGAGCCGGCCGAGGAGCGGACGGTCTTCTCGTTGTAGACGTCCACCGACGTCACCGTGAACACCACCGCGTCGGCGCCGACGGCATCGGCCGAGCGAAGCACAGTCCCGGCGTTGCCGGGATCCCGAACCGCGTGCAGGAGTGCGACGCACGACGGGCGCTCCGGCACCGCCTCGAGCGGGACGTCGACGAACGGCGCGACGCCGACGAACCCCTGCGGCGTCACGGTCCGCGCCAGGCGCTCGAGTACCTGCTCGCTCACCTGGATCGTGTCGGCTCCGGCCGCGGCGGCGCGCCGGACCAGCTCGCTCGATGGCTCGGTGTGGAACAGGGTCGAGAGGCCGCGCCCGGACCCGATCGCCTCGCCCAGCACCTGCGCGCCCTCGACGAGGAAGGCGCGCTCGCGCTCGCGGAACGCTCGTTTGTGGAGCTTGAGTGCGGCGGCGACCCTGGGGTTGCGGACGGAGGTGATCACGCTCCCTCCCTGTTCCGCGGGGGTTAGGCCGCGAGCGCGTCCTTGGCGGCCGCGACGAGCTGCCCGAAGGCGGCCGGGTCCTGCACGGCCATGTCGGCCAGCATCTTTCGGTCGACCTCGATCCCGGCCCTCGTCAGCCCGTGGACGAACCTCGAGTAGGACAGCCCGTGCTGGCGCGCGCCGGCGCCGATGCGGGCGATCCACAGCCGGCGGAACTGCGCCTTTCGGTCGCGCCGGTCGCGGTACGCGTACTGGCCCGAGTGGAGAAGCTGCTCCTTGGCGACGCGGTAGCGTCTGGAGCGCGAGCCGAAGTAGCCCTTGGCCTTGCGCAGGACCTCCCGGCGCTTCTTCTTGGCGTGAACCGAACGCCTGACCCGTGCCATCGCCCCTACCTCCCCAGGAGCCGGCGGATGTTGGTGCGCTCGGCGGTGACCTCGGTCATGCCCTCCACCCGGCGGCGACGGCTCCCGCCCTTCTTCTTCAGGAAGTGGTTTCCGGTCGCCCTACGATGAAGGACCTTGCCGGTCCGCGTGATGCGGAACCGCTTGGCCGTGGCTCTGTGCGTCTTCTGTTTCGGCATCGTCGTCTACTTCGCTTCCTGTGGCTGTTCCGCCGGGGCGGCGGCCACCTCCTGCGGAGCGCTCGTCGTCGCGGCCTCGGGCGGCGGAGCCGCCTCCGACGGCGCGGGGCGTTCGCCCTCGCTCCTGGGTTCGGGGTGCTTCTTCGTCGGCGCGATCACCATCACCATGTTGCGCCCGTCCTGCTTGGGCACCGACTCGACGACCGCGGAGTCCCCCAGGTCCGCCACCAGACGGTCCAGGATCTTGCGACCGAGCTCGGTGCGGGCCATCTCGCGCCCTCGGAACATGATGGTGACTTTGACCCGCGCTCCCGCTCGCAGGAACCGCTCGACATGCCCCTTCTTGGTAGCGTAGTCGTGAGGATCGATCTTCGGTCGGAACTTGATCTCCTTGACCTCGATCCGGGCTTGCTTCTTCCGGGCCTCCTTTTGGCGGATGTCCCGCTCGTACTTGTACTTCCCGTAGTCCATGATCCGGGCCACGGGCGGGTTGGCCTGCGGGGCCACCTCCACCAGATCCAGCTCGAGGTCCTGTGCCTGCCGGAGCGCGTCCTGGGTCGAAACGATCCCGATCTGCGATCCGTCCGGGCCCACCAGCCGCACCTGCGACGAGCGGATCCGGTCGTTTATGCGCGGATCAGCCGAGACCCCGCATCACCTCCTACGATGAGAAGGCACCGGCCGTCCGCCGGTGCCACCCGAACACGGTGAACAGAACCCGCAGAGTATAGGTGCCGTTCGGGAGCGTGTCGACGCACGGCCCCGGGCGAGGCCGAGCCGGGCTCAGACGGGCCGGACGTTGGCCGCCTGCTTGCCCTTCGGGCCGTCGACGACGTCGAACTCGACCGACTGACCCTCGGTGAGTGACTTGTACCCTTCGCCTTCGATCGCCGAGAAGTGCACGAACACATCGTCCTGCCCCTCGCGCGAGATGAAGCCGAAGCCCTTCTCGTTGCTGAACCACTTCACGGTGCCCTGCTCTGCCAACGGATCCTCCTGTCCCTGGAGCGCGCGGAGCGTAGCACGGGGCGTCGGACCCGCTCAACGCGACGCGGGGCGCCCGGGCGGGCTACCAGTCGGGTTCGAGCGGGCGTCCGTAGTCGTCCTGGAGGCGGAGCGTGTCGTCCTCGGTCGTGTAGCCGTACGCGATCTCGAGCACGCGGCCCCGCGTGTCGCCGGGGTTCGAGATCCGGTGGGTGGTCTCCGCGCTCACCATGAACTCCTCCCCCGAGGACGCCTCCACCTGCCGGTTGCCGATCTGCACGTTGAGGCCCGCGTCCAGCACCACCCACATCTCGTCGCGCATCTGGTGGTAGTGGACGCTGGTCTCCTGGCCTGGCTCGACCGTGATCACCCGAACCGAGCTCGGCTGGTTGAGCGCGTACGTGGCGACCTTGCCCCAAGGCTTGTCAACGATCACGGCTCATCCCTCCTTCGGGAGCTGTTCGAGCAGCGAGGCCATCTCGATCGCCGCCACCGCGGCGTCCCAGCCCTTGTTCCCGTGGTTGCCGCCTGCCCGGTCCAGGGCCTGCTCGAGCGTCTCGGTCGTCAGGACGCCGAACGACACGGGCACCCCCGACGCGTCGGCCGCCTCCCGGATCCCGGCGGCGGCCTGGCCGGCCACGTGCTCGAAGTGCGCCGTCTGGCCCCGGATCACCGCGCCGAGGCAGATCACCCCGTCGTAGGTCCTCGACAGCGCCAGCCGGCGGGCGACCAGCGGGAGCTCGAAGGCGCCGGGGACCCAGACGACGTCGACGTCGTCGTCGGACACGTCGTGTGATCGCAGGGCGTGGAGCGCGCCGTCGAGCAGCTTGCTCGTCACGAGTTCGTTGAACCGCGCGACGGCGATCGCGAACCGGCGCCCGCCGGCGTGCAGATCTCCCCGTAACTCTCGAGGGCCTAGCGCGCGCGCTTGTCCGCTCTTGGGGGCTTCGCTCGCCTTCGGCTCGACTACGCCCCCGAATCCCCGCGCGCTCGCTTCATGAGCCCCGCGCGCCCCCCGCTCGTTCACGGCGCGGCCTCCGGTTCCAAGTTCTCCAGGAGATGACCGAGCTTCTCCCGCTTGGTCCGCAGGTACCCGATGTTCTCCGCCGTCGGCCGGGTCTCGAGCGGCACGCGCTCGACGATCGACAGCCCGTACCCCTCCAGGCCGGCGCGCTTGGCCGGGTTGTTCGTGAGCAGGCGCATCGAGCGCACGCCGAGGTCGACCAGGATCTGGGCCCCGATCCCGTACTCGCGAGGATCGGCCGCGAACCCGAGCTCGACGTTGGCCTCGACGGTGTCGCGCCCCTGCTCCTGGAGGCGGTAGGCGCGCAGCTTGTGCGTCAGGCCGATCGCGCGCCCCTCGTGCCCTCGGATGTACAGGATCACGCCGCGACCCTCCTTGCCGACCTGCGCGATCGCCGACTGGAGCTGGTCGCCGCAGTCGCAGCGCATCGAGCCGAAGACGTCGCCGGTCAGACACTCCGAGTGCACGCGGACGAGGATCCGCTCCCCGTCGCCGACCTCGCCCAGTACGAGCGCGACGTGCACCATCCCGTCCACGAGGCTCTGGTACGAGTACGCGGTGAACTCTCCGTGCTCGGTAGGGATCTGCGCCTCGGCGGTCCGGCTGACCAGATGCTCGCGGCGGCGGCGGTACTCGATCAGGTGGGCGATCGAGATGATCTTGAGCCCGTGCTCCCGTGCGACGTTCGTGAGCTCGGGCATCCGGGCCATCGAGCCGTCCGGGTGCAGGACCTCGCAGAGCACGCCGGCCGGGTAGAGGCCGGCCATGCGCGCGAGATCCACGGTTGCCTCCGTGTGGCCGGCGCGCTTGAGGACGCCGCCCTCCTTGGCCATCAGCGGGAAGACGTGGCCGGGCATCCGGATGTCCTCCGGCCCGAGCTCGGGGTCGGTGATCGCGCGCACCGTTGCGGCGCGGTCGAACGCGCTCGTCCCGGTCGTCGTCCGCCCCTGCACGTCGATCGACACGGCGAACGCCGTCCCGTGGCTCTCGTTGTTCTTGGAGACCATGAGCGGGATCCGCAGCTCGTCCAGGCGCTGGGCCGTCGTCGGCAGGCACACGATCCCGCGTCCGTGCGTGACCATGAAGTTCAACCGTTCGGGCGTTGCCTTTTCGGCAGCCATGATGAAGTCGCCCTCGTTCTCGCGATCCGCGTCGTCGACGACGATCACGATCCTGCCCGCTCGGATGTCCTCCAGGGCCTCGTCGATCGTCGAGAACACGGACTCCGTCGCATCGGTCATCGTCGTCCCCCATCCGCCGGCAGCAGCGCCTCCACGTACTTCGCGATCACGTCGACCTCCAGGTTCAGCGGGTCCCCGACCTCGGCCGCGCCGAGCGTCGTCGCCTCCAACGTGTGCGGGATCAGCGCGACGGCGAACGTCGATCCGTCGCGCGACGCGACCGTGAGGCTCACGCCCTCCACGCACACCGAGCCCTTCTCCACCAGGTACCGTCCGATGGCCTCGGGCGCGCCGATCGTCATCCACGCGCCGCCGTCATCCCCGCGTTCGATCCCGGCCACCTCGCCCACCCCGTCAATGTGACCCTGCACCAGGTGCCCGCCCAGCCGGCTCGAGAGCGTGAGCGGGCGCTCGAGGTTCACGGGGTCGCCCGCCTCCAACCGCGAAAGGCTCGTCCGGGCAAGCGTCTCGGACGACACGTCGAAGGACAAGTGGGCGTCCGAACGTTCGACCACGGTGAGGCAGATCCCGTTGACGGCGATCGAGGCGCCGACCTGGGCGTCGCTCGACACGGTCCTGCAGCCCACCGTCAGGCGGGCCGGCTCGATCTCGAGCACGGCGCCGCGCTCCTCAACGATCCCGGTGAACATCCGCCTCCACCCGCACGTCCTCGCCGACCCGCTCCACCGAGCGGATGCGGACCGGCAGCGCCTGCGAGATCGGGGCGAGCCCGGCACCGCCGAGCGCTCCGGGGGCATCGACGCCGCCCAAGAGCTTGGGCGCCAGGTACACGACGAGCCTGTCTACCAGCCCGCCTTCGACGGCCGACCACGCGAGCGTCGGGCCGCCCTCGAGGAGCACCCCCTGGACGTCGCGCTTGCCGAGGTCGTGCAGCAACGCCGCGAGGGGGACACGCTCGTCGTCGGGCTCGAACACCAGCACCTCGGCGCCGGCCACTCGCCAGGCGTCGCGTCGGGCGCGGGGCGCGAGCTCGGTGGTCGCCACGATCGTGGGCGCGGACCGGTCGAACAGCGCGCGACCCTCGTCCACGCGGCCCCGCGCATCGACGAGGACCCGGATCGGCGGGCGGCCCCGGTACCCGGGGTCGCGAGCCGTGAGCGCCGGGTTATCGGCAAGCGCGGTGCCCGCGCCGACCACGATCGCGTCGGCTGATCCCCGCAAGCGGTGCCCGTCCGCCCGCGCCTCTTCGCCGGTGATCCAGCGCGAGGAGCCGTCGCGGGCCGCGACCTTGCCGTCCAGCGACACGGCCGCCTTCCACGTGACGAACGGCATGCCCGTCCGGACGTGCTTGGCGAAGGCCTCGTTCAGCCGCTCCGCCTCCCCGGCCCGAACGCCGCCCAGGACTTCGACTCCCGCCTCGCGGAGCGTTCGCAGGCCGCGCCCGTCCACGACCGGGTTCGGGTCGGTGGCCGCGACCACGACGCGGGCCACTCCGGCCCTTTGGATCGCGTCGGTGCACGGCGGCGTCCGGCCGAAGTGCACGCAGGGCTCGAGCGACGTGTAGAGCGTGGCGCCGCGTGCCCGCTCCCCCGCCTCGTTCAACGCGACGACCTCGGCGTGCGGCGTTCCGGGTCCCTCGTGCCAGCCCTCGCCGACGGTTTCGTCGCCCGAGGCGACGACGGCACCCACCATGGGATTTGGGCAAACGAGGCCGCGGCCTCGCTCCGCGAGCTCGATGGCCCGCCCGATCAACGCCTCGTCGGACAACGCACTCCGTTCCCGAGGCGGTCGCGCGGGATAGGCAGGCATGGCAGCGGGAGCCGCCACACCGCCCGTCCTCTCCCATCCCGACTCTCACGGTCGGTCCCGGAGTTGCACCGGGTCCACCCCCGAGTGGCTCCCGGGGGGTCGCGGACTGTCACCGCCGGTGGGGGGTTGCACCCCGCCCCGAAGACAGGCTTCGGCAAGGAGTATAGGCCGGTCGTGCTCGGTCGGCTCGCCCGATCCGGTCCGTCGACCCGCCGGTCAGTCGACCCTGCGGCGGTCCACGGCGTAGGCGGAGCGCTGCTCGCGCTTGGCGTACTGCTTCATCTCGGTCGCGACCGAGACCGCCTCGCCGTAGTGGGCGAACGAACGGACCTTCGTCGTGGCGATGCCCACGGAGATCCCGGCCAGCGGCAGGTGTTGCATCTCGCCCTTGCGATCCTCTACCTCGACGTAGCCGCGCTCGACGTCCTCGGGCTCGTAGAAGTCCTCGATCTGACGGTCGAACTCGGCGACGACCTGCTTGGCGATGCTCTCGGCCGTGTCCGGCGGGACGACGGCCACGAAGTCGTCGCCCCCGACGTGGCCCACGAACCCATCGGTGCCCGCAAACTCGACCACGGCGTCCTGCAGGATCCGGGCCGTCGCCACGATCAGCTTGTCGCCGCGCACGAACCCCTTCTGGTCGTTGTAGGCCTTGAAGTTGTCCAGATCCGCGTACACGACGGCGAACGGGAGATCCTCACGCACCATCCGCTCGATCTCCTCCTGGATCCGGATGTTGCCGGGCAGGCCGGTGAGCGGCGAGAGGTTGCGCATCTCCTTCGCCCGCCGCAAGGTGCCCTTCACGCGCGCCAACAGCTCGATCGGGTCGAACGGCTTGATGATGTAGTCATCGGCTCCAGCGGTCAGTCCGAGCACCTTGTCGGTCGCGAGCGCCTTCGCCGTGAGCATGATGATCGAGGTGTTGGAGGTCTGCGGGTTCCTTCGCAACCGGTGCGCCACCTCGAACCCGTCGATCCGCGGCATCATCACGTCGAGCAGCACGAGGTCCGGACGGAGCTTGCCCGCACGTTCGAGCGCCTCCTCGCCGTCGGAGGCGACCGAGACCTCGTAGCCGGCGCTTCGGAGGTTGACCTCGACGAACCGCGCGATGTCCGGATCGTCGTCGACGACCAGGATCGACTCGGGCATCAGGCCGCCCCCGCCGCGCGCCGGAGCCCGCGCGCCGCGCGGGCCGAGTCGTCCGAGCCGAAGATCGCGCTCGCCGCCACCAGCACGTCCGCGCCGGCGCCGACGCAGGACGGCGCGGTCGCGAGGTTCACGCCGCCGTCCACGTGCACGAGGACATCGAGGCCGCGTCCGTCGATCTCGGCGCGGAGGGCCTTGATCTTCGCGAGCGCCTCCGGCTGGAACGGCTGGCCGGCGAACCCGGGATGCACCGCGAGGACGACGACGTGGTCGAGCTCGTCCAGGTCGGGGAAGACCGTCTCGGCCGGCGTCTCCGGGGCGATCGCGACCCCGGTGCGCATGCCCGCCCCGCGGATCTTCCGATGGAGCGAAACGTGGTCGGCGGCGGCCTCCACGTGGAAGGACAGCGCGTCGGTGCCGGCGGCGGCGAGATCGTCGATCAAGCCCTCGGGCGCCTCGACCTGCAGGTGCGCGTGCAGCGGCAGATCCGTATGCGGGCGCAGGGCGGCGACCACCGCCGGGCCGATCGTGAGAGGCGGGACGAAGTGACCGTCCATGACGTCGATATGGATGAGGTCGGCATCGGCGCCCAGGAGCTTTACCTCGTCGGCCAAACGGGCGAGGTCCGCCGAGAGGATGGACGCGGCGAGCATGGCCACGGCGCGATTCTAGTCGGCGGGCGTTGTCCGCCTGCCGAAACAGGCGACGAACATCGCGTCGCAGCCGTGGCGGTGGGGCCAGAGCCGGACGCGATCGGCCGGGCCGTCCGGTCCGGCGATCTCGACGGGTTCGAGCCCCGGCGCGCGCCGCATGATCGCGTCGCAGGCCGCGTCGGTCTCGGCGCGGGGGAACGTGCACACGCTGTAGACCAGCCGCCCGCCCGGCCGCAGGAGCCCCGCAGCGGCCGTCGCGATGCCGACCTGCAGGCGCGCCAGGCCCGAGAGCTCGTCCTTGCGGGCCCGCCACAGGAGCTCGGGGCGCCGCCGGGCGGACCCGATGCCCGAGCACGGCGCGTCCACCAGGACGCGGTCGAACCCGTCGCGGATCGCCGGTCGCCGCCCGTCCTGTGCGAGGGCGAGCGTTCGGATGCCGAGCCGGTCGGCGTTCGCGCGGACGAGCTCCAGACGCGTGAGCGAGACGTCGGCCGCGACCACGAGGCCGTCCGGTCCCGCCAGGCACGCCGCGTGCGTTGCCTTGCCGCCGGGAGCCGCGCACACGTCGAGGACACGGTCGCCGGGTTGCGGATCGAGCGCCGCCACGACGAACGAGGACGCCTGATCCTGCACGGCGAACCTCCCCTCGTCGAACCCCGGCAGCCGCGACGGTGCACCGTGCTCGACGATCAGCGAGCCGGGGTGAACAGCTCCGCGGACGGCCCGCACCCCGGCGTCGGCCAGCGCACGCTCGAGTCCGTCGACGGTGGTGGCGCACGTGTTCGTCCGGATGGTCACGCCGGCGGGTCGCGCGAGCGAGGCCGCGGCATCCGCGACCTCGTCGTCGCCGACGATGCGGCGGAGCTCGCGCACCGCCCATTCGGCGACCCCCGTCCGGAGCGCAACCGACTCGTCGTCCGAACCGCTCGGTGACTCGGGCTCGGCGTTCGCGAGCCGCCGAAGCACGGCATTCACGAATCCGCGGTGGCGCGGATCGGCGAGCGCCACCGTCTCCGACACCGCGGCGTGCGGCGGCACGCGCGTGTACCCCAGCTGGTAGGCGCCCACGCGCAGCGCCGCTCGCGCGGGTTTCGGCGCGGTGTCGAGCGGGCGGTCCAGCAACGGGGCCAATGCGCGGTCGATCGGGACGAGTCGCCTGAGCGTCCCGTACGCGAGCTCGGTGGCGAACGCCGCGTCGCGTTCGTCGAGCCCGGCCCGAGACAGCGTGCGCGACAGCGCGAGGTTCGAGTACGCGCCCTCGTCGGTGACACGCCGGACCACGTCGATCGCGACAAACCGCGCGGTCGGCCGGGTGCTTCTCGTCCGAGCGGGAGCCCCCGGCCGGCTCACCCGAGCCGCTCCCCCGCCTCGGGCCGGTAACCGTTCACGAAGTCCTTGGCCCGCATCCGCCTGCGGCCCGAGGGTGCCAGCTCGAGTGGCCGGTATCCGCCGTCGGTCGTCGCCACGACGAACCCGTCGGCGTCGAGGGTCACGATCGTCCCGGGCTCGCCGCCGGCGTCCGCCGTCATGGCGCGAAGCACCTTCAGAGGTTCGCCCCGGAACACGGTCGAGGCCCCCGGCTCCGGCGCCATCGCCCGGGTGCGGTTTACGAGTGCCCGAGCCGGCTCGTCCCATCGCAGGATCCGGTCCTCGGCGCGGATCGGCTTCGTGAGGGTCGCCCGGGCCTCGTCCTGCGGACGAGGCGTCACCCCCCCGTCGGCCAGCCGATCGATCGTCTCGACGAGCACGCCCGCGCCGATCTCGGCGAGACGGCCGCCGAGCGACCCCGCGTCGTCGTCGGGGCGGACGGGTTCGGGACGTTGCAGGAGGATCGGGCCGGTGTCCATGCCCTCGTCCATCACGATGGTGGTGACGCCCGTCTCCTCCGCACCCTCGAGCAGCGCGGTCTGCACCGGGCTCGCGCCGCGGAGCCGCGGCAGCAACGAGAAGTGGAGGTTGATCGCCATGCTCGGCGCCTCGAGCACGGCCGGCGGCAGGATCTCTCCGTACGCCACCACCACCAGGACGTCCGAGACCCTCGCGATCAGCACGTCGAGCCCCGGACCCTGCTTGACGGTCTCGACCTCGAGCAGCGGCAGGCCCGCCTGGCGCGTGGCGTTCGCCACGTGCGTCGGCGTCAAGACGTTGCCGCGGCCGGACGGTTTCGGCACGCGAGTCACGACGCCGACCAGGCGGTGTTCGGACGCGGCGAGCGCCCGAAGCGAGGGCACGGACCACCGGTCGTTGCCGAGGAAGACGAGACGAAGCGAACGGGCCACGCGGTGGAGCTTACGTTGGCCCGGGCGCCGGCCATCAGCTCTCGGAGCGCTGCACCTCGAACTCGCGGAGCTGCCGCATCACGTCGCGGCGCCCCTCGTCGTCGAGCCGGTCGATGTAGAGCATGCCCCGCAGGTGATCCGTCTCGTGTTGGAAGATGCGCGCGAGCAGCCCCTCGGCGCGGATGTCGATCGGATCCCCGTTCAGGTCCCGCCCGCGGAGGCGGACCCGCTCCGCCCGGACCGTGTCGTGGTACGGGCCGGGGATCGACAGGCAGCCCTCCTCGAACGTCTCCTCGCCCTCGAGCTCGGAGAGCTCGGGGTTGGCAACGAAGCCGGTGTGGCCCTCACGGTCGTCGTATACGAAGAACGCCTTGCCGATGCCGACCTGGTTGGCGGCCAGCCCCACCCCCGGCGCCGCGTACATCGTCTCGATCATGTCGTCGACGAGCGCGTGCAGGGCGTCGTCGAAGGTCTCGACGTGCGACGTGGGTTCGCGAAGGACGGGGTCGCCCAGCGTTCGGATCGGCATCACGGTCACGGTCGCGCCCCCACGACGTGTCTCACAGGTGCGGCTCGGCCTCGACCCGCGTCACCACGTTCCGGAGCGCGAGCCGTCGCATCGCGGCGCCGAACGTCCCGAGGTCGTCGGGGTCGAGCACGACCAAGCATATCGTCGCCCCCTCCACCCCCGAGACCAGGAGGGTTCGGGGCGAGAGGGCGCGCAACTCGGCCTCGAGCGTGTTCCCGCCGATCACCCGGAACACCGGCGAGCCGACCGGGAAACCGGCCTCCGCGCGACGCGGGGCTTCGGCGCGGTGGAACCGAGCGGGCCGGCCCGAGACCAACGCCTGGATCGCCGGGTCGTTGGGGGCGTTCGTCTGCACGATCACGCGACCCTCCCGGCGAGCCCAGGCCGCGGCCTCGAACCACCAGACCAGCGCGCGTTCGCGGGCGTCCACCCCTGGACGATGCAGCGACGCGTCGGCGTTCAGGATGCCGATGAGGTCGAGCGTCTCGGGGCCGAGGTCCTTCAACGCGTCGAGCCCGCCGACCAGCACCTCGGGGTCGAGCGGCGGCCGTGCTGCGTTGCCCCGCCCGAGCAGCGACACCGGGACCGACGCCACCGATCGAGCCCACTCCTCGACGCGTTCGGCGCCGCGGCGCACGACGCCGAAGTCGGAGGCGCCGCACGACGCGCAACGCCCGGGAGCCTCGCAGACGACGCACCGGACCTCACCGCGCTCGAGGCGCAGGGTCCCCAGGCAGGATGCGCAGGCGGCCGGCTCGCCGCACGAGCGGCACACGCGAGCGACCCCGTACCCGCGCACGGGTTCGAACAGGAAGGCACGCCTGGCCACTCGCAGCGCCCGGACCAGCCGCGGGGACCGGCCCTCCGGGCCCGGGCGCACGACCTCGACCGGTGCCCACGGCCGTCCGGCCGGCTCGACGAGGACGTGGTCGCGCGCCGCGGCCTCCAGCGACGGACAGAATGCGCTCAGGACGACGACGGCGCCCTCGACCTCGGCGCGCATCGCGGCGACCTCGCGGGCGTGGTACGAGGGCGAACGCTCGTCGCGATGCTGCGGATGCGCCTCGCGATGCACGTAGACCAGCCCGAGATCGCGCAGCGGCGCGAACACCGCGGGCCGCGTTCCGACCACCACCCGGTACCGCCCGCCGGCGATGTCGAGCCACGTGCGGTAGCGGCCGCGCTTGTCGCCGCCCAGGAACAGGACCGCGTCCTCGCCGACCGCGTCCGCGATCGCCTCGGCCGTGGCGGGCACCGGGTCGGCGTCGGGCACGACGACGATCGCCGAGCGCCCGCCCGCGAGCGCGGCGCGAACGCATCCGACCGCGACGGCCGCCTCGTCGGCCGGCCCGGGACGGACGACGAACGTGCCCCCGCCGTCCGCGAGCGCCCGTACCAGCTCCGTGCCGTTGCGGTAGTCGCCGACGGGCCCGGTCCGATGCGCCGTGACGGGCCTTCCTCGCCGGCCGCCGT
This sequence comes from Actinomycetota bacterium, assembly GCA_046731295.1. GTDB lineage: Bacteria > Actinomycetota > UBA4738 > UBA4738 > HRBIN12 > DASSJM01. Next base: position 4,930 of record JBKPKU010000099.1, on the reverse strand, counting down.
TCGACGGAGGAGTGGGTTGGTCGCGCTCCTCGGACGCGACCCGCGGCGGAACGGCCCGCCCGATCACCGCCGCAAGCGGCGTGACGTATCGATCGCTCACACGGCGGAACAGCGCGAGCCCGCGCTGGTCGAAGAACGGTATAGGCGAGACGACGTCGCGGACCTTCAGGACGCGTTCGGGGACGTCGTCGGTCGGCCCGAGCACCCAGGCTCGGACGAGGCGCCCGTGGAACGGCACCCGCACCAGTGAGCCGACCCTCGCGCCGAGCTCGGCGGGCAGCTCGTAGGTGAACGGCCGGTCCAGCGAGAGCAGCGGGCGGTCGACGCAGACCGAGACCGAACCCGACAGGACCGCGGCCCGCGGGGAGTTCGGGACGGTGGTCGGGGCGTCAGCCGAACGCGCGGCGGAGCTCATCCGCGCGATCGGTCGCTTCCCAGGGGAACTCCTTGCGGCCGAAGTGGCCGTACGCGGCCGTGTCCTCGTAGATCGGGCGCTGCAGTTCGAGGTCGCGAATGATCGCCGCCGGCCGGAAGTCGAACGCCTCCCATACCAGGTCGACGAGACGTGCCGGGTCCACGTTCTGGGTCCCGAACGTGTCCACGGCCAGCGAGACCGGATGCGCCGCGCCGATCGCGTATGCCACCTGGATCTGCAGACGGTCGGCGGCGCCGGCCGCGACGAGGTTCTTTGCCACGTATCGCGCCATATAGGCCGCCGAGCGGTCGACCTTGGTCGGATCCTTGCCCGAGAAGCAGCCGCCGCCGTGCGGCGCCATCCCCCCGTAGCTGTCCACGATGATCTTGCGGCCGGTCACCCCGGTGTCGGCCTTGGGCCCGCCGATCTCGAACCGGCCGGTCGGGTTGACCAGGATCCGGACGTCCTCCGCGTCCAGGTCGAACTCCCGAAGGACCGGATCGATGACCTCGGAACGAACGTCGGGCGCGAGGAGCGTATCGACGTCGACCTCCTCACGGTGCTGGGCGCTGATCAGGACGGTGTCGACGTGCTTGGGGACGGTTCCCTCGTACGCGATCGTGACCTGGCTCTTGCCGTCGGGTCGGAGATACGGGACCACGCCCGCCTTGCGGACGTCCGCCAGACGCTTGGCCAGCCGGTGCGCCATCGCGATCGGGATCGGCATCAGCTCGTCGGTCTCCCGGCACGCGTAGCCGAACATCATCCCCTGGTCCCCCGCGCCCTGCAGGTCGAGCGTGTCGGCCGAATGTCCCTCGCGGTGCTCCAGCGCGTCGTCCACGCCCCGCGCGATGTCGGCCGACTGCTCCTGAATCGACGTGATGACGCCGCAGGTGTCCCCGTCGATGCCGAAGTTCGCGTCGGTGTACCCGATCTCGGTGACCGTGCGGCGCACGACCGCGGCGATGTCGATGTACTCGGACGTGCTGATCTCGCCGGCGACCAGGACCAGGCCGGTGGTCACCAGCGTCTCGCACGCGACACGGCCGTTGCGGTCGACCGTCAGGATCGCGTCGAGCACGGCGTCCGAGATCCGGTCGGCGAGCTTGTCGGGATGTCCCTCAGTGACGGATTCGGACGAGAACAAGTACGCACGGCCCATCGCGCGCGAGCATAGCAGCGGCCTCGGACCCTCCCGACGAGGCGCCTGTCAGGCGGTGAGCAGCTTGGCCAGGCGGTCGCAGATCGCCGACGCGAGCTCGCGCTTGGTCCATTCGCGCATCGGGACGTCGGCGCCGTCGGCGGCCAGGATCGCGGCCCGGTTGGTGTCCGAGCCGAACCCCGTCCCCTCGCGCCCGACCTGGTTGGCGACCAGGAGCTGGAGGCCCTTGCGCCGCAACTTCTCGCGGCCGGCTTTCTCGACGTCGTCGGTCTCGGCCGCGAAGCCCACGAGCACCGCGTCGCCGGCCGCCCCGAGCTCGGCCAGGATGTCGGGCGTCGCGACGAGCCGGACCTCGGGAGGCCCCTGCTCCTTCTTGAGCTTGGCACCGGCGGCCTCGTCCGGGCGGAAGTCGGCGACCGCGGCCGCCATCACGAGGGCGTCGGCGTCGCGCATCGCGTCCAGCACCGCGTCCCGCATCTCCTCGGACGTGTTCACGCGGACCATCCTGGGGCCGGGCGGAGGTTCGACGGTTCCGGGGCCCACGACCAGCGTCACGTCGGCGCCGCGCGCGAAGGCCTCGGCGGCGACCGCGAACCCCATCTTGCCGGTCGAGCGGTTGCCGACGAAGCGAACGGGGTCGATCGGCTCCCAAGTAGGTCCCGCGGTCACGGCGATGCGGCGCCCGGCGAGGTCCCCGGCCACGGCCAGCACATCCTCGATCGCGGTCACGATGCCCTCGGGCTCGGTCATGCGGCCGATCCCTTCGTCGCCGGCCGCGAGTGAACCCGTGGCGGGGCCGACGATCCGCGCCCCGCGTTCGGCCAGCACGGCGACATTGGCCTGCGTGGCCGGGTGCTCCCACATGCCGGTGTGCATCGCTGGCGCGACGACCATCGGGCAGGTCGCCTCGAGCAGCGTCGAGGTCAGCATGTCGTCGGCGATCCCCTGCGCGAGCTTGGCGACGACGTTGGCCGTCGCCGGTGCCACCACCGCGACGTCGGCCTCGTGCGCCAGGCGGACGTGCAGCACCACGCCGGGCTCCTCCCACAGGTCGGTGTACACGCGATGATCGGACAGCGCCGCGAACGTGGCGGGGCCGATGAAGCGCTCGGCCGAGCGGGTCATCACGACGCGCACGGAGGCGCCGCGCAGGCGGAGCAGGCGAACGAGGATGCAGGCCTTGTAGGCGGCGATCCCGCCGGTCACGGCGAGCAGAACCCGTCGCCCTGCTAGGGCGGAACGTTCGCTCGCCACCTCGTCCTCGCCTTCTGACCCACCTACCCGCCCGGACCGCCCGGGTGCGGCGGCCTCGGGACGTCCTACTTGATGCCCAGGCCCTCGGGGCGCTCGGCGCTGATCTTGCCCTCCGCGATCTCCTCGAGCGCGATCGTCAGCGGCTTGTTCCGAAGCCCGGTCTCGACCAGGGGCGGCACGAACTCGGCGCGTCCCTCGCCCAGCTGGCCGTAGTAGGAGTTGATCTCGCGGGCGCGCTTGGCGGCCAGCGTCACCAACGTGTACTTGGAGTCGACCTCTGAGAGCAGATCGTCGATCTTGGGTTCGATCATGTCGGGGTCCTTCCGGTGCCGTTGACCTGGGGAGACGCAACGATGATAGCAGCGACCTCGTCCGCGGCCCGCTCGGCTCGGTCGTTGACCACCACGTGGTCGAACGCCTCCGCCTGCGAGAGCTCCCAGTCCGCCTTGGCAAGCCGCACGGCGAGGCCCTCCTCGGTCTCGGTGCCCCGGGACCGCAGCCGGCGCTCGAGCTCCTCCCTCGTGGGGGGCTCGAGCAGGATCAGGACGGCGTCCGGGATCTTCGCGCGGACCTGATGGGCGCCCTGGACGTCGAGTTCGAGCAGGACGTCGCCGCCCTCCTCGAGCGCCTCCCGGACGGGCCCGGCCGGCGTGCCCGAACGGTGCCCGAAGATCTCCGCCCACTCGAGCAGCTCGCCGGCGACGTCCATCCGGTCGAAGTCGGGTTCGGACACGAACACGTAGTCGACGCCGTCCCGTTCGATCGGGCGCGGGGCGCGCGTCGTCACCGACACGGAGACCCGCAGACCCGGGACGCGTTCGCGAACCAGGCGGACGATCGTTCCCTTGCCGACCCCGGAGGGCCCGGCGAGAACGAACAGTCTGCCCCGGCCGCCTGCCAGCGCCGCTACTTCTTCGCGAACTCGCCGAGCAGCGACTCGCGCTGCTTCGCGCCGAGACCCCTGACCCGGCGGCTGGCCGAGATGTCGAGGCGCTCCATGATCCTGCGCGCCCGGACCTTCCCCACACCCGGGAGCGACTCGAGGACCGTGGACACCTTCATCTTGCCGACCGTGTCGTCGTCCTGTCGCGACAGCATGTCCTTCAGCGTGAGCTTGCCGGACTTCAGCTGGCCCTTCAGCTCGGCGCGCTTCTTCCTCGCCTCGGCGGCCTTCTCCAGGGCCTGCTTTCGCTGCTCATCCGTCAGGACGGGTAGGGGCATGACGACACTCCTTCGTTCGCCGGGAGCGGCGAGTATAGCCACGCCCCCGCGAGCCCAGCAACGCGAACCCGTGCGCGCTACCTGCGGGTTTCCTCCGGATCCGGGGTCAGCGAACACTCGCCAGGATGGCGCGCGCGACGCCCGCGGGATCGGCGGACCCGGTGATCGGACGACCGACGACCAGGTAGTCAGCGCCGCGTTCGACCGCCTCCTCCGGCGTGAGGATTCGCGCCTGGTCGTGGCCGTTCGATCCGGCCGGCCGGATGCCCGGGACCACCAGACACGCCTGCGACCCCAACACCTCGCGCACGTTCGCGACGTCCTCGCCGGAGACGACGACGCCGCCGGCGCCAGCCGCCGCGGCCTCGAACGCGAGTGAGGACGCCGACGCGAGTCCTTCTCCGGCCAGGCTCGAGAGCACCGTCACCGCCAGGACCATCGGCGCAGTATGTCCGGCCGCCTCGGCGCCGTCGGCCGCGCCGCGAACGGCCGCCGCGACCATCGCCTCGCCGCCGAGCGCGTGCACTGTCAGCATGGCCACGCCCAGCCGCGCGACGTTACGCGCCGCGCCTTCGACCGTGTTCGGGATGTCGTGCAGCTTGAGGTCCAGGAACACCGGAGCCACAGAGCCGATGCGCGGGACCACGTCGGGACCGGCGGCGGTGAACAGCTCCAGCCCGACCTTGAGGAGCCCGGCCGGGCCCTCCACTCGGCGCGCGAGGGCCTCGGCCTCCCGGGGCTCGGGCACGTCGAGCGCCACGATCAGTGGGTTGTCGGGGCGGGGGATCACACCGAGCCGTTCCCACCGGCGCCGACCCGCAGCCGGCCCCGGAGCTCCGCGGGCGAGGCAAACCCCTTCTCGCGCAGGTACGCCACGA
>JBKPKU010000098.1:0-11042 GCA_046731295.1 Actinomycetota bacterium | reverse complement strand
CGTCGACCCGGACGGGTTCGGGACCGCGGCTGCCGTGCTGGTCGGCGATCTCGCCCTGGTGCTGTCCGAACGCCTGTTGCGGACCTGCGGGTTCGAGGGCGGGCGCCTGGAGGCGGCGATGACGCGGTTCGACCGGATGCGGGTGGAGATGGCGGCCGGGCAGCTCCTCGACGTCGCCGGATCCGAACGGCGCGAGCGAGTGCGAGCCCTCAAGACCGCCTCCTACACCGCCGAGGGGCCGGTGCTGATCGGTGCGGCCCTCGCCGGGGCGGGGGCCGCCGCCGAGGGGGCGCTCGGGGTGTTCGGGCGGCTGCTGGGGGAGGGGTTCCAGCTGCGCGACGACGCCCTGGACGAGGCGCCGGACGCGGTCACCGGGACCGAGATCGACGACCTGCTCTCGAGGGCGGCGAGGGCGCTCGAGGGGGCCCCGCTGCGTCCCGAGGGCGCCGGCGCGCTCGCGGCGATCGCGGATGCGCTGCGGATGGAGGCAGCCGGCTGATGCGCGTCTCGAACGCCGACGTCGCCGCGGCCCGCCGGATGTTCGCGAGCCTGTCCTCGGCCGCGGTGGCGACCGTCGACCCCGACGGCTCACCGCACGTCGTGCCGCTCTGGTTCGTGTGGCCGGAGGAGGCGATCTACCTCTCGACCCGCCGCGACGGCCGGACGTGGGCCAACGTCGGGCGCGACCCCCGCGTCGCCGTCACGATCGACCTGGGCCGCTCGTGGGTCGAGATCGCGGGCGTCGAGATCCGCGGCCGCGCCGAACCCCTGCCGGCCGAACACGCCCAGATGCGCAGGGCGATCTCCGCGTGGCACGAGAAGTACCGCCCGCTGCTGGCGGGGGACGGGTTCTCGCGGTTCGCCGAGGAGATCGCCGGGCTCGGGTTCCTCCGGGTCGTGCCCGACCGGGTCGTCGCCTGGGACCACGCCCGCGGCGGCTAAAACCCTCGGCTCCTAGCCGCCGAGGCTCGAGGCGAGGCGTTCGGCCTCGTTCTCGGACAGACCGCCGGCGACGACCACGACTCCGGCCGTGATGGGCTCCGCGACGGTCGGCGCGGAGATCACGAGCCCGTCCACGACGATCGCGATCCGGTCGCCGACGGAGGCCCGCGTGGCCGAGGCGAGGGCGTCCGATCCCTCCGGGGACAGCTGCGCGTCGATGCTCCAGCCCGTGCTCGCCGGCTGTCCCCCGTGGGCCCTCGCCTCGAGGACGTCGGTGTCGTCCACGATCGCGGGTCCGAGCACATACTTCTCCGTCTCGTCGGCGCCCAGCACGACGACGGACTCGTCGGTTCGATCCGCGAGACATCCGGCCGCGCCGTCGGGCGGGCACGTGAGCTCGGTCGCGTACCAATCTGGCGACGTGCTGGGCACGACGTCCTCGACCGCGCGTAGCTGAAGCGTGGATGCCCCGCCCGCCGGCGACTCCGTGCAGCCGCACGCCGTAGCGAGGATCCCGGTGACCACGACCAGGGACCAGGTTCCCGCCCGGCCTGCCCCGAGTCGCATGCCGGCGAGGATAGGCCGCCTTGCCGCTCCCGAAGGCCCGGGCATAGGGTTTGTGCGCGGCTTCACAAGTGGGTAGCATCACTTGTGAAAGTTTTCACAAGCGCTTGGAGGTCCCGTGCCGAGCCCGACGAAGGAGCAGCTCGACGTCGACGCGCTGATCGTCGGTGCCGGCCCCGGGGGCTCCACGGCCGCCTACCACCTCGCCCGCCACGGCCTGAACGTCCTGATGGTCGAGAAGGCCGCGTTCCCCCGCGAGAAGGTGTGTGGGGACGGCCTGACGCCCCGCGCGGTCGTGCAGCTCCGCCGGCTGGGGATCGACGTGGACGACCCGCGCTTCGAGCGGCACGGGGGCCTGCGGATCTACTCGCGGCGCGTCACGCTCGAGCTCCCGTGGCCCGACCTGGAGGACTTCCCGGGGTTCGGGCTCGTGATGACGCGCGCCGAGTTCGACCAGCTGCTCGCGCGGCACGCCGAGAAGGCCGGCGCCAACTTGATGGAGCACACCGAGGCCCTGGCGCCGGTCCAGGACGACGGCTGGGTCACCGGCGCAACGATCCGTCGCGGCGAGGACGGCCCCCAGACGACGGTGCGCGCGCGGTTCGTGATCGCGGCGGACGGGGCGGCCTCGCGGTTCGCGTCCCATGCGGGCGTCCGGCGGGACGCGGCCAAGCCGCTCGGGATCGCCGCCCGTCGCTACTACCGCATCGAACGCCACCCGGGGCCCTGGCTCGAGGTCTGGATGGACCTGTGGGAGGGCGACGCGATCCTTCCCGGGTACGGGTGGCTGTTCCGGCTGGCCGACGGCTCGGTCAACCTGGGTGCGGGGCTGCTCAACACGTTCCGCGACTTCAAGGACCTGTCCGCGCAGCGGGTGTTCGACGCGTTCTGGCGGATGTTGCCCGCCGAGTGGAACGTCGACGAGGCCTCGGCCGAGGGGCGCGTGCTCTCGGGGCCCCTGCCGATGGGATTCTCGCGCACGCCGGCCGCGGTCCCCGGGATGCTGGTCGTGGGCGACGCCGCCGGCATGGTGAACCCGTTCAATGGGGAGGGCATCGCCTACGCGATGGAGGCCGGCGAGATCGCGGCCGAGCTGGTCCACGACGCGCTCGTCAACGACCGGCCGGGGATCGCGCACCTGTACCCCGCGATCCTGCGCGCGCGCTACGCGCGCTACTACCGGATCGGCACGAACTTCGTGCGAGCGATCGGGCACCCGCCGGTCATGCAGGCGCTCACCGACTACGCGCTCCCGCAGGAGTGGCTGATGCGGTTCATGCTGCGGCTCATGGGCAACCTCACGGACGGCCGCAAGGGTGACGGCCGCGACAAGCTGATGTACTTGCTCGAACGGATGACGCCGGTGTCGCGATGATCCTGGCGGGCGAGCTCACCGAGTACCTGCCGGTCCTGATCCTGGCCGTGCTCGGCCTGCTGTTCGCGGTGCTGTCGCTGGCCGTCTCGTCGTTCCTGCGCCCGAACCGGCCCACGCCGGCCAAGCTCGCGCCGTACGAGTGCGGGATCGAGCCCGAGCGCCTGCCCAAGGGCGAGCGGTTCAGCGTGAGCTTCTACGTCGTGGCGATGCTGTTCATCATCTTCGACGTCGAGACGATCTTCCTGTTCCCGTGGGCGGTCGGGTTCCGCCAGCTCGGGCTGTTCGGGCTCGCTGAGATGGCGATCTTCATCGGGCTCGTGTTCGTCGCCTACGTGTACGTCTGGAAGCGCGGCGGCCTGGACTGGGCGGGCACCGAGGCCCCGACCGCCGTGACGGCCGAACGCGACGCCGAGGAGCCGGAGAAGGAGCTCGCGCGTGCCGGTTGAGCGCCTCGAGGGCTTCCAGACCGGCAGGACCGCCGAGGAGAGCCGGGAGGAGTTCGAGCGCGGCCTGCTGATGAGCACGCTCGACAAGGCGGTCAGCTGGGCGCGCAAGCAGTCGATGTGGCCGGTGACGTTCGGCCTGGCGTGCTGCGCGATCGAGATGATGGCGACCGGCGCCGGCGACTACGACCTGTCGCGGTGGGGGATGGAGCTGTTCCGCGCCTCGCCTCGCCAGGCCGACCTGATGATCGTGGCGGGCCGCGTGAGCCAGAAGATGGCGCCGGTCCTGCGCACGATCTACGACCAGATGCCCGAGCCCAAGTGGGTGATCTCGATGGGCGTGTGCGCCTCGGCCGGCGGCATGTTCACGAACTACGCCGTGGTGCAGGGGGTCGACACGATCGTCCCGGTCGATATCTACGTGCCGGGCTGCCCGCCCAAGCCCGAGATGCTGATGTACGGGATCCTCCGGCTCCACGAGAAGGTCCGCACAGAGGGCCGGTTCAAGTGAGGGCGGACCTTCGAGCGTGAACGTGACCGAGCTTGCCGAGCGCGTCCGCCGGCTGTATCCCGACGTCGTGGTCGCCCGCGGTGAGGCCACGGTCCTGGTCGACCGGGGCCGCCTTCTCGAGGCGCTCCGGGCGTTCCGCGACGACGAGGAGCTGCGGCTGGACTTCCTGTCCAGCGTCACCGCGACCGACTGGCCGGGCCGCGACCCGCGCTTCCGGGTCGTGTACGAGCTCTCGTCCACCGAGCTCCACCACCGGCTTCGCGTGAAGGTCGGGCTTCCCGAGGAGGACGACGTTCGGGTGCCCTCGGTGACCGGGCTGTTCCCGACCGCGAACTGGCACGAGCGCGAGACCTACGACTTCTTCGGCGTGGTGTTCGAAGGGCACCCGAACCTGCGCCGGATCCTGCTCCCCGAGGGCTGGGAGGGGTGGCCGCTGCGCAAGACCGAGGAGCTGGGCGGCGTCGACACGCGATACCACGGCGCGTTCATCCCCCCGGTCGACCGGAGGACCACGTGACCCTCGACGATGCGATCGACACGGCCGACCTGTCGCCGGCCTCGACCGGCGAGATCCGCCAGGAGACGATGGTCATCAACATGGGGCCCCAACACCCCTCGACGCACGGGGTGCTCCGGCTCCTGCTGGAGCTCGACGGCGAGACGGTGCTCGCGTGCGAGCCGATCGTCGGCTATCTCCACACCGGGATCGAGAAGAACACCGAGTACCGCACGTGGCAGCAGGGCGTGACGTTCGTGACGCGCGCCGACTACCTGTCGCCGTTCTTCAACGAGGTCGGGTACTGCCTCGCGGTCGAACGGCTGCTCGGGATCGAGGCGCCACCGCGCGCACAGGTGCTGCGGGTGCTTTTCTGTGAGATGAACCGGATCGCGTCGCACCTGGTGTGGCTGGCGACGTCGGGGTTGGAGCTCGGCGCGGTCAGCGTGATGCTGTACGGCTTCCGCGAGCGCGAGCAGATCCTCGACATCTTCGAGGCGGCGACCGGCCTGCGGATGAACCACGCGTACGTGCGGATCGGCGGAGTCGTGATGGACCTGCCGGCGGGCGGCGCGGGCCGGATCGGTGACTTCCTCGAGATGATGCCCGGCCGCATCGACGAGTACGAGCGGCTGCTCACGAAGAACCCGATCTGGATCCAGCGCAACCGGGGTGTCGGACCGCTCCCGGCGGCCGACGCGCTCGCGCTCGGCGTCACCGGTCCGGCGCTTCGGGCCGCGGGCGTCCCGATGGACGTCCGGCGAGACGAGCCGTACTGCGGCTACGAGACCTACGAGTTCGACGTCGTGACCCGCGACGGCGCCGACTGCTTTGCGCGGTACGAGGTGCGGATCGAGGAGATGCGGCAGTCGCTGCGGATCGTCGAGCAGTGCCTCGAGCGGCTGCGCGAGCCCGGACCGGTCATGGTCGAGGACCCGAAGGTCCGGTGGCCGGCGCAGCTGGAGGTCGGGCCCGACGGAATCGGGAACTCGCCGCGCTACATCGAGCACATCATGGAGGAGTCGATGGAGGCGCTGATCCATCACTTCAAGATGGTGACCGAGGGCGTCTCCGTCCCGCCCGGCGAGGTCTACCTGCCGGTCGAGTCCCCCCGTGGCGAGCTCGGCTTCTACGTCGTGTCCGACGGCGGCAACCGGCCGTACCGGGTGAGGATGCGCGACCCGTCGTTCGCGAACCTGCAGGCGGTCCCGCAGATGGTGCAGGGCGGGCTGGTCGCGGACGTGATCGCCGTGATCTCGAGCATCGACCCCGTGCTCGGCGGGGTCGATCGCTGATGGCCGTGCTCGCGGACGACGACCGCCGGGCGGCCGAGGCGATCATGGCCCGCTACCCGGACGGGCGGGCCCGCTCGGCCGTGCTGCCGCTGCTGTACCTCGTGCAGTCGGTCCAGGGCAGCGTCACACAGGACGGCCTGCGCGAGGTCGCCGAGCTGCTCGGCATCACGACCGCCGAGGTGGAGGCCGTCGCGTCCTTCTACACGATGCTCCGGCCCCGTCCCACTGGGACGCACGTGATCTCGGTCTGCACCAACCTGTCGTGCGCGCTGCGCGGCGCCGCGGACGTGTTCGAGGCGGCACACGCGGCCAGCGGGGTCGAGCACGGCGAGGAGACCTCGGCCGACGGCGCGTTCACGATCCACGAGGAGGAGTGCCTGGGAGCGTGCGACGCGGCGCCCGTCGTGCAGATCGACTTCGCCAACCACGACCGCGTCACGCCCGAGCGCATGGCCGAGCTCGTCGGGTCGCTGCGTTCGGGCGAGATCCCCGAGCCCTCCCGCGGCCGGGCCCCGAAGGACTTCCGGCAGGCGTCGCGAATCTTGGCGGGGGCGGAGGGGTCGGCGTGAGCGAGGCCTCCTCCCCGCCGAGGATCGTGACGGCCAACTGGGGCAACCCGGAGGTCTTCGGCCTCGACGGGTACACGGCCGCCGGCGGGTACGAGGCCCTCCGGGCGGCGCTCGCGATGACGCCGGCCGACCTGATCGACGTGGTCAAGGCGTCGGGCCTTCGGGGCCGCGGCGGCGCCGGGTTCCCGACGGGCGTCAAGTGGTCGTTCGTCCCGCAGGACACGGGCAAGCCCACCTACGTGGTCGCGAACTTCGACGAGTCCGAGCCCGGCACGTTCAACAACCGCGAGATCGTCGAGCGCGAGCCGCACCGGTTCCTCGAGGGGGTGGCGATCGCGTCCTACGCGGTGCAGAGCCATCTCGCGTTCGTGTACTGCCGCGGCGAGTTCCTGTGGCCGGGCGAGATCCTCGAGGCGGCGATCCGCGACGCATACGCCAAGGGCGTGTTCGGCGAGTCGGTGCTCGGGTCGCGGTACGCGCTGGACGTCGTCCTGCATCGCGGCGCCGGCGCCTACATCTGTGGCGAGGAGACCGCGCTGCTGTCCTCGCTCGAGGGGTACCGGGGGCAGCCGCGCCTGCGGCCGCCGTTCCCGGCCGTCGAGGGCCTGTACGCGTCCCCGACGCTGATCAACAACGTCGAGACGCTCGCGAACGTCCCCTCGATCGTCACCAACGGTGCCGAGTGGTTCGCCGGGATCGGCACCGAGAAGTCGCCGGGCACGAAGATCTTCAGCGTCTCGGGCAAGGTGGAGCGCCCCGGCAACTACGAGCTCCCGATGGGCATCCCCCTCCGAACGGTGCTCGAGGCGGCGGGCGGCATGCTGGGCGGCGCCAAGCTCAAGGCGTGGACGCCGGGCGGCTCCTCGACGCCGATGCTGACCGCGGAGCACCTGGACGTCGGGCTCGACTTCGAGTCCGTGGCGGCGGCGGGATCGCTGCTGGGAACCGGCGCGATCATCGTGATGGACGAGACCGACTGCATCGTCGAGGCTGCCCGGCGCCTGGTGCAGTTCTACGCGCACGAGTCCTGCGGCAAGTGCACGCCCTGCCGCGAGGGGACCTGGTGGGTGAGCCGCGTCCTCGGCCGGATCGAACAGGGCTACGGCCGCGGGGAGGACCTACCGCTCCTGGACGAGCTCGGCCAGAACATCCTGTTCAAGGCGTTCTGCGCGCTCGCCGACGGCGCGGTCAGCCCGATCGAGTCGAGCCTGAAGTACTTTCGCGACGAGTACGAGGCGCACATCGCCGAGCGGCGCTGTCCGTTCACGGGCAGGGGGCCGGGCGCGGAGGTCGAGCCCGAAACCCAGATGAGCGAGGTCCCGGCATGAGCGCCGAGCCGCGCGAGGACCTCGTCACGCTGACGATCGACGGCAAGCAGGTCACGGTCCCGAAGGGGACCCTGATCATCCGCGCGGCGGAGAACCTCGGCATCGAGATCCCGCGCTTCTGCGATCACCCGTTCCTGGACCCGGTGGGCGCCTGCCGGCAGTGCTACGTCGAGATCGAGGGGCAGCGCAAGCTGTTCACGTCGTGCACCACCGAGGTCGCCCCGGACATGACCGTGCGGACGCAGCACACCTCGGAGGGGGCCCACAGGGGGCAGGTGGCGAACCTCGAGTTCCTGCTGCTCAACCACCCGCTGGACTGCCCGATCTGCGACCGGGGAGGCGAGTGCCCGTTGCAGGACCAGGCGCTGGCGTTCGGGCCGGGCGAGAGCCGGTACACGGAGCCGAAGCGGACCTTCGAGAAGCCGATCCCGCTCTCGCCGCTGGTCAGCCTCGACCGCGAACGCTGCGTGCTGTGCGCCCGGTGCACGCGCTTCTGCGACGAGGTGAGCGGGGACCGGTTCATCGAGCTGTTCGCGCGAGGGGCGGGCGAACGCGTCTCGATCGCGGCCGGGGAGGACTTCCGCTCGCCGTTCGCGGGCAACACGGTGCAGATCTGCCCGGTCGGCGCGCTCACCGCCGAGCCCTACCGGTTCGTCGCCAGGCCCTTCGACCTGTCCTCGGCGGACTCGGTGTGCCAGCACTGCAGCGCGGGGTGCAACGTCCGGATCGACCTTCGCCGGGGCTCGGTGGTTCGGGTCCTGGCACGTGACAACGCGCAGGTCAACGACGCATGGACGTGCGACAAGGGACGCTTCGCGTTCCGCCACGCCGACCTGCCCGAACGCGTGACGACACCGCTGATCCGCGACCGCGGCCTCGAGCCGGCGTCGTTCGACGAGGTCTTCGAGGCCGTGTCGGGGTGGGCCGGGGGTGGCCGGATCGCGTTCGTCGCCGGCGGCCGGCTGCCGGACGAGGACGCGTACGCGCTGTCGAAGCTCGCCCGGGTGGCGTTCGGGACCAACGACCTGGACCACCGGCGCACGACCCACGGCGGGCACGCCGAGATGCTGGCGGCATCGTCGCCGCTCGAGACGACGTACCGCGACGTCGAGCGCGCGAAGGTGATCCTGGTCGCCGGGCTCGACGCGGAGCAGGAGGTCCCGATCCTGAACCTGCGGATCCGCAAGGCCGCCCGCCGGGGCGCGAAGGTCTTCGTGATCCACCCGCGGCGAACGCGCCTGTGGGACGTGGCCGAGCACACGTTGTGCCTGCCCGAACACCAGACGTACGTCCTCGAGCGGATCCACGAGGGCGACGCGCCGGAGGACGCGTTCGAGGGCCGCGCCGCCGCGGCGCTCCGCGACGCGGGGGGAGTGGCCGTGGTCCTTGCCGGCGAGCGGCTCACCGAGCACCCGCTCGCGGCCGACGTCGCGCTGACCGTGGCGCAGAAGTTCGGGGCGCGGTTCGCGCTGGTCCCGCGGCGGGCCGGCGACCGCGGCGCCCTGCGCGCAGGCGTGCACCCGTCGCTCCTGCCGGGCGGCCGGCGCGTGACCGACGACGCCGAGCGCGCCGAGTTGGGGCCGGCGTGGGGTAGTGTGCCCGCCGAGCCCGGGCGCACGACACGCGAGATCCTCGAGGCCTGCGCGAACCGCGAGATCGACGTGCTCTACCTCGTCGGCGTCGACCCCCTTCGCGACGTGCCCGACGCCGGCCTGGTCGAACGCGCGCTGCGCAACACCCGCCACGTCGTGGTGCAGTCGCTGGAGCTCGGGTCGCTCGAGCCGTTCGCCGACGCGTTCCTGCCGGCCGCGGCCTGGGCCGAGCGCGAGGGGCACGCTACCGACTGGGAGGGCCGAGCGCAGCCGATCCACCCGGTCCGCGGCCCGGCCGGCGTGTCGCGCCCGGACTGGGAGATCTTCGCCGGCCTCGGGCGGGCGAAGCGCACGCCGCTCGGGTTCGCGACGATCGGGGAGCTGCGGGCCGAGGCCGACCCGCTGCTCGCGCCCCGAACCGTGGCGGCGCGCTCGACCGCCTGGACCGGGACGGGTCGCCCGACGCGGCTCGGCGAGCTGACGCTGCTCTCCTACCCGCTGCTCGTCGACGAGGGCCGGTTGGCGGTCGGGGCCGACGAGCTGAAGGCCGCGCTCGGCGAGGAGGCGTTCGTCGAGGTCCATCCGGACGACGCCGACAAGCACGGGGTATCGGACGGCGGGCGGGCCACGGTGCGGACCGATGCCGGCGAGGCCGAGCTCCCGGTCCGCGTGACCGAGCACATCGCGCAGGGCGCGCTGTTCGTCCCGTTCAACCAGCCCGGCCTGGCGGCGAATCGCCTGCTGGCGGGCTCGTTCACGATCTCGGCGACCGTCGAGGCCGCGGCGTCCCCGGAGGCCTCGGCGCCGGCCGAGGCGGGCGTCGGCGCCGCCGCGGAGGGGGCGGCCTGATGGACTGGCTCGACTGGCTGCTGCTGATCGCGCGGGTCGTGATCGTGTTCTTCGCGCTGCTCATCACGGTGATGCTGCTGATCTGGATGGAGCGCAAGGTGATCGCCGACATGCAGACGCGCGTGGGGCCGACGCGCGCCGGCCCGCGCGGCGTGCTCATCACGCTGGCCGACGGCATCAAGCTGTTCTTCAAGGAGGGCATCACGCCGACGCTGGCCGACCGGCCCGTGTACCTGATCGCCCCGGTGATCGCGATGCTGCCGGCGTTCCTGGCGTTCGCGGTGATCCCGTTCGGCACCAGCGTCACGCTCTTCGGGCGCGAGGTCCCGTTCCAGATCGCCGACCTATCGATCGGGATCCTGTGGGTCCTGGCCATGACCTCCCTGATGATCTACGCGATCGTGCTGGCCGGCTGGTCCAGCGGGTCGAATTACCCGCTGCTCGGCGGCGTCCGCAGCTCGGCGCAGATGATCAGCTACGAGGTCGGCATGTCGCTCGCGATCGTCGCCGTTGTCATGTACTCGGACGCTCTGCGGATGTCGGAGATCGTCGCGAGCCAGGACAAGGTCTGGAACGTCGTCCCGCAGTTCCCGGCGTTCGTGATCTACCTGATCGCCGGCCTGGCCGAGACCAACCGCCCGCCGTTCGACCTGCCGGAGGCCGAGACCGAGCTGGTGGCCGGCTATCACACCGAGTACTCGGGGATCAAGTTCGCGATGTTCTACCTCGGCGAGTACCTCAACACGGTCACGGTGGCGGCGGTCGCGACG
Source organism: Actinomycetota bacterium (assembly GCA_046731295.1). Classification (GTDB taxonomy): domain Bacteria; phylum Actinomycetota; class UBA4738; order UBA4738; family HRBIN12; genus DASSJM01. The sequence goes on along the minus strand of JBKPKU010000098.1, from coordinate 308 downwards.
ACGCTTTGGCTCGGCGGCTGGCGCGGGCCGGCGCCGGACGTCCTGCCGTGGCTGTGGCCGCTGCTGTGGTTCCTGCTCAAGGTCCTGGCGATCGTCTACGCCTACATCTGGATCCGCGCGACGCTGCCGCGGATCCGCTACGACCGGCTGATGGCGTTCGGCTGGAAGCTGCTGATCCCGTTCGGCCTGGCGTGGGTGCTGCTGACCGGCGCCATCATCGTCCTGCCCGAGGAGATCGGTCGCCGGGCCACGATCACGGCGTTCGCGATCGGGTTCGGGGCGCTGGTGGTCGTGTCTCTGATCTGGCC
>JBKPKU010000097.1:0-1647 GCA_046731295.1 Actinomycetota bacterium | reverse complement strand
CGCGTGCGCAGGCCCGGCGGTCTCCTTGCCGTTTCCGGTTACCTCACCTGCGGATGCTGCGCTTGCACTCAAACCAAGGGCGAGCGCGCATACCGCGGTCGCAACGAGCGCTCTTATCCGCATATCTCACCTCCATCCTCTGAACCCTCTGGGTCGGCGAACGCTAACAATGGAGGCGCCCTAGGGTCAAGTGAGCTACAGCAGCTTGCGTAGCCGCCCAAAAGGTCAGAACACCAAAGATGGTTCGTGAATTATCGACAAGCACGCCACAGACGCGACGGTACGGCGGCGTGGCCTGCGGACCCATGAGACCTGACGAGCTTGAGCGGCTTCTCTGCGAGCGCCTAGACGCCCTCGTGCCGACTCCGCGCGCCGAACTGCTCCGCGTCTTCACCCTCCCCGACTTCGACCGTGTCGGCGCGATCCAGTCCTACTGGGCGAATCCTTAGGCGGCACGCCACGTGCGTGGACGGAACGAACGCCCCGTGGCTGCGCGCAGGGTTCCGACGCGGATGCCAGAGCGAAACGCCTGCTCGACCCGCTCAGCGCTCCTGTTGGCGGCAAGCACCGCGGCGGTCAAGAGCCCGAACACGAACCCAACCCAGAGCATGACGAGCAGGGCAAGAATCACCTTCCCCACCGCCTTCCCGTCGAGGTTTCCCTGCCTGTTGCACGCCGTCTATACAGCAATGAACGTCCGAGAGCCCCCCACATGCACGCAGCACATTTGTCGTCTACCCTGCACGACCATAAGCCAAACGAGGGCCCAGGCCACGGCTAGTCTCTCGGGCGATGAGACCCGATCAGTCTGAGCATCGACTACGCGAACGCCTGGCTGCCCTCGGGCCGGCTGCCCGTGCCGAACTGCTCCACGTCCTCATGCTACCCGACCTCGAGCGCGCCGACGCGATCGGTGCGGCGCTCGGATAGGAGCGGGGACTCAGTCCCAAGTACGGGTCATCTTCCGCACGCGCAGTTCATCCGTCGTCGCGTGTCCTGCCGCAACCGCAGACCACATTGCGCCCTTCTGCATCCGCACGAGTCGCGAAGTGTGCAAGGTCGAGCCACCTCTGCCCGTCGGGATGCCGGTGCTGGACCGAGTAGTACGTCTGTAGATGGTCCACCGACCGTAGAGCGCCGACACCAAGGGCGAAGAGGAGGTCTTGATTCGCTCCGCCATAGCTCATAGAGGGATTCTAGGAGCGCGGTACGAAACGCTCCAACAGGCTGAGACGCAGGGTGACGGGTCGACGGCGTTAGTCTCCGAGCGTGAGACCCGATCAATCGAACGCCGAATCCGGAAGCGCCTAGACGCGCTCGGGCCGGCTCCCCGCCGAACTCCTCCACGTCCTCCGCCTCCCCGATCTCGAGCGGGCCGAGCGGATCGGCGAGTTCTGTAGCTACCCGCAGAGCCGCACCTTCGCCGGGATGAAGATCCTCACGAAGTGGAAGCGGATCGCGCTCGTCACCGACTTAGATTGGATGATCACCGTCACTTCGCTCTTCGGCTGGATGACTCCGGGCAAACTGAAGCGCTTCCCGGTCGCCGAGCGCGACCAGGCGATTGCTTGGGCTGCAGGAGACGGCTGACCGCCGTTCGACCTAGCCGAGGCGCTGAAGCAGGAGGGGTGGAACCTAACCGCGCTC
>JBKPKU010000096.1:0-3516 GCA_046731295.1 Actinomycetota bacterium | reverse complement strand
AGGTGGACGTCGCCCCCTGGCCGGACGCCGGCCTGGGCTGACGGGCAAACCTCCTTCGGCGAGGTTAGGTGGGCCAGGGCCTGGGTATCGCCGGATCGAAAGGGAAGTGAGGCCTGATGGTTGCGAACGTCGGAGGCCTTGGGATCGCGATCCTGGTCGCGGTGGTCTTGGTCGCGCTCGCCATCGTCTTCCTCATCCTGAGACCCAGGACACACTGAACTAACCCGTCGACCGTCCTCCTCGGACGCGCGGGTCTGCAGATGGTGAGCCGGCTCGGACGCTAGGACCCGGTGGGGCCGTGCGATCCGGATTTCGCGTGCGTGCCCGCCGTCTTCGCCGCCTTCCTTTCGGCCTGCGCCGCGAGGTTGGCCTGCAAGTGGGCGAGAGAGTTGCTCAGGCCATGGTTGTCTGGCTTGACCTTCAGCAGCGCCTCGTGACGGCAGATCGCGTTGTCGAGCCCGGTCCGGCCGTCGCACGCGGAGAAGTCTGGTGCGGTGCCGTCCCGGTCCGAGGTCGTCGCTTCTGCCCCGGTCTCGGTGGGCTCAGGGGCTTCGGTCTCGGTGGGCTCCGGTGACGGCGTTCCTGAGACGGTCACCGACGGGCTTGGCGTGGGCTTGCCGTGGACGCCGCCGGTGGCGGCGCTGGCAATCGTGCCCGCGGCGATGACCGCGGCAATCACGACGAGCACCGTCCTGAGCGGCTTCATGGGCTCAGTATCGGCCGGGCGACCCTGCGAACGCGATCGGTCGAAGGGCTAGATCGGGCGGCGCACCGGGGGACGTGTGGGTGCAGATGCTGTTCTACGACGCGGATTGCCGCCTGATCTCGAGCCGCCAGAAACCAGCCGAATGGACCAGGACCGCCACGAGCCGGCTGGCGAGGAAGCACACGCCCGCGACTCAGTTGATGTGCCAGAAGCCGGGGCGATTGACCATGACCAGCGCGGCCAGGAGCGGGATGGCCATCGCGTAACGCGATGGCGCAGATCTTCCCCGAGACGTCGAGGTGGTGGCCGTGAGAAACGGCTGGATCATGACCACGGCGATCCCGATCAGGCCGCCGTAGATCAATCCCTCTTGTCCGACCACCTCGTCGCCCGTCTCACCGGTCAGCGCATCAGCCTTCGTTGTCGCCTCGGCCTTCCCCCGTTCGTCCGCCTCGTACGCCTCACGGCTGGCTTCGTCCGCCATGCAGGCGCGCTCTGATTCGTTGCTCAGGGCAGCTCCTTTCGCCTGGACACACGAGAGTCTGCACGCGGGCGAGTCCCTTCCCAAGCGGATCAGTTCGACGAGACGGCTGACGCGAGGATCACCGTCTGCTCGTGCCGAAGCTTCGGGTTTCCGGGTGGCCCAGTACTCGCCGATCCGCTTCGCCCGAGGGGAGCTGTGGGCTAGACGTCTATGAACTCGTCGAGGAAGTCTCGCGAGTACTCTGTGTCCACGCGCTGATAGCTGCCGGTGGCGTTGCAGGAAAACGAGTTCACGTAGGACGCGTCCCCAAGGACGTAGTGTCCGAGGAACACCGGCCCACCTGAGTCACCGAAGCACGAACCGCCACCGGCCTTGGAGTCCTGGTCGTTGATCTGGAACGACGACTTCACTCTGGACGTTCTTCAGATAGGACGTTGTGAAGTGCCGCGCCTGCAAGACGATCTGCTCCTTCTTGTCTCCGATGTCAACTCCGTAGCCGACAAGAGTGAAGAGCTCATCCTTGAGTTGGCCCTGGTTGCCATCCAGCAGCCCGACAGGAGCAAGCGGCGCGGGTGTGATGCCTGGCCACTTGGACGATGCGGGCGCGTCGAGTACGACCACTCCTTGGTCGTGCTGCTTGGAGAGGCTCAGCTCGCCGGTCCAGCCGGGGTCTGGGTGGGCGGTGCCCTTGATGTAGTGGGCTTCGCGCGCCGCTTTCTCCGCCGGCGTGATTCCCGCTTGGAGTGGATCTGGCTGCAGGTTGTTGTCGAACGAGACATACACGTGGGTCGCGGGCCCTTCCGTGCAGTGACCTGCGGTAAGGACCACGGTCTGGGAGATCAACGTGCCCGAACAGCGGAACCGACCATCCACGGTCGTGAAGCGAACGAATCCAACGTTCGTGTGTGTGGTATCGACCTCGCCCCCGGTGATGCCCTGCGCTGGTGATGCCGGGAGGACCATCATCACTGCGGCGATACCCAGCGCGACGCGAAGCAGAGATCTCATTGAGCCTCCATCCTGGACGATTGCGGACGGCCCTCAGGCTATCGACGTGTTTTCCGGTCCCGCAAGGCGAGGCGACCGGAGCAGCAGTCAATGGACGGGCTCGCCATGCGGCGCCGGAGCGTGTCCCCAGTGGCCAGGGTCGGCCATGCTGATGCCCTGGATCCAGTGGACCTCCATGCCGCAAGCGGTGCATTCCAAGACGAACTCGCTGGGCGTGCAAGCGCGGTCGCTGAGCCGCTTCACCAGAGGACGAGACTAGACCCCGCTCTTCGTGCCGTACTTCTGCTCCGCCCGCAACTTCCGCTCGTTCTCCGCCAGGAGACCGAACATGACCGCCTGCGCTGCCTGGTTCCCAGGAGGGGCATCGCGAGCCGTCAGATCGAGCCGAGGATCAACTGACTGTCCCGCCGCTCCGCAGGAGAAAGTAAGGCCCTGAGGACGCGGGCCAGCCACCAGGCGGGTTCACCACATCAATGGGTCCGGTCACGTCCAAGATGCTGACCTCGCCGTCCCGCAGAAGCTCCTCGGTCGCGGCGACGATCGCATCAGCATCCGCGGCTGATAGATGAGCGGCTCGGGCGAGGTCGACGCGGGCCGTCCCGCCCATCCGTCGCACGTCCCAGCCCGAGGCATCCATGACCTTGCCGTAGTCCTACCCCGACCGCGCATGCCTATGCGCCACGGTGGGCATATCACTCTCATGATGGACCGACGAGAGGAACGCGTTGCCAAGAACGAGGCTGGCCACCGAGAGCTGAACGAGCTGATCGAAAAGTCCTACGAGTCGCACCCCAACGACGCCTACATGGATGCCGTGTGTGAATGCGGCATCGCAGGCTGCGAAGTCTTCCTCAGGGTGACCAAGGCCGAGTACGAGGAGGTCCGAGCCGATCCCAGGAGGTTCATGATCCTGCGGGACCACCTCGACCCCCTCGTCGATGATCTTGTGTCGGAGACGGATCGATTCGCCCTTGTAGCCAAACGCCAGGGGACGCCCTCAGACATCGCCACCGCGACCGATCCCCGAAGCTAGCTTCCGACAGGTCATACAGCACGCTCGCCGTGCCGGCTGCAGCGTCTCTGCGCTCAGTTAAAGGGCGGGATGCGGGGGATGATGTACCAGGCAATGAAGGCCAGGATGGCAAGGACGATGATGACGATCGCGGTGTACTTGATCGCCGCGTATCCGGTGAGACTGGATGACTCGGGTTCCGGATTGTGGGTGTGATCGTCGCTCATGGTTCCTCCTTGACCACGCTCCGCGGTCAAGGCAGCTGTACCCGTCCACCCGTGACGACGAACCCTCGCGGTTCGATAT
>JBKPKU010000095.1:0-3081 GCA_046731295.1 Actinomycetota bacterium | reverse complement strand
CGAAGATGAACGCGCGCTTGCTCCCGACCGCGTCCATCACCGCGCGGATGTCGTCGGTCCGCTCCTCAAGGGAGGAGGGGCTCGACGGGCGGTCGCTCATGCCGACCCCGCGCTTGTCGAACCGGATCAGCCGCGCGAACGAGCTCAGCCGCTCGATCAGCCAGGCGGCCTCGGGGATGTCCCAGAACAGCTCGAGGTGCGACACGGTTCCGACGGCGTGCACCAGGTCGACCGGATTCTCCTCGCCCGTGACCTGGAAGGCGACCATCAGATCGCCGGCGCGTGCGTACCGCGTCTCGGGTCGCCTGATCACGCGAGCATCCTGCACGGCGCCGGCGCCCGGCGTCTAGCGGCGTTTCGCCTGCCTGGCGCTGGCCTCGGCGAGGCGTGTTCGGACGATCTTCTTCACGAGGGTGACCGGTAGGCGCTCACCGTAGCGGAACTGGATCGTCCCCTTGCCCTTCACGCGCTCGCCGAGCTCCTTCTCATGCGCCTCGACTGCCCGGCCGCTCATCGGGAAGAAGCTGTAGTGATCCCTGAACGCGGCGTACGCGACGAACCCCCTCCCGCCCAGCAGGAACCCCGGCATGCTGTAGGTGATTCCTTCCTCGGCCTGCGGGGCCGCGGCGGCGATCGTGTCACGGAGCTTCCGGAGCGCCTCGCGCTGATCGGGTGGCAGCTTCTTGAAATAGGACGCGACGCTCTTCGGCTTCTCCATGACCATGGGCTCAGCCGTCTCCGTGCGCTTCCCGCTCGCGCAGGCGTTCGAGCCCGTCCAGCACGAGATCGAGCGCGAACTCGAACTCGAACTGATCGTCACATCCCCCGCCGACGACGGGTCCTTCGTGCGTGTCGGTGGCCACGGGGACGAGCTGGGCGATGTTCGGGTAGGCGTCCGCCATCTGCGTCCACATCGCGCCCGCCTCCTCGGGGGGCAGGCTCGAGGTGTCGTCGAACAGCTCCTGCGAGAAGCCGAGGATCCGGCTGCCCATCACGTGCATCGCGTGATGCATCAGGTCGACCGAGAAGCCACCTACGAGGAAGACGCCCATCATCGAGTCCATGTAGGCGATGACGGTCGGCGTCGGCTCGGCGCGCGCCTCGAGCAGGCTCGTGGCCCACGGGTGCCGGAGGAGGGCCCGACGCGCCGAGAGGACCCGCTCGCGCATGGTGGTCTTCCAGTCGGCACCCTCGATCGGCGGGTCGATCTCGTCGACGACTACGTCGATCATCCCGTCGAGGAGCTCGTCCTTGCCGGCCACGTGCTTGTACAGCGCCATCGGGACGACGCCGAGCTCCTGCGCGAGCCGGCGCATGCTGAGCGACTCGACGCCGCCCTCGTCGGCCAGGGCGACCGCGGCGCGAAGGATCCGCTCCTTGGTCAGCGGCTCGCGCGCCCGTGCGGTCTCCTGGATCTTCGTCGCCATCCCCACTCCTCGTCCGAGCCCGGAGCTTACGGATTTTCGCCCGGTCGGGCTTGACAAGTGTACGCCGTACACCCTACCGTATGCGAGCAAGTGTACGCCGTACACCACTAGGGTGGGAGGAGTGGCTATGAAGGCGATCGTGCAGGACCGGTACGGCGAGGCGGACGTGCTCGAGTTCCGGGACGTCGAGGAGCCGGAGGTGGGGGAGAACGACGTCCTGATCCGGGTTCGGGCGGCGGGAGCGGGCCCGGACGTGTGGCACATCATGGCGGGCAAGCCGTACATGGCTCGCCCGGTGATCGGACTCCGCCGGCCGAAGATCCGGATCCGCGGCTGGGACGTCGCGGGAACGGTCGAGGCCGTAGGCTCGGCGGTGACCGAGTTCGAGCCGGGCGACGAGGTGATGGGAGAGGCCCAGCGCGGCTCGTTCGCCGAGCTGACGGTCGCCCCGGTGGACAAACTCGTGCGCAAGCCGGCGCGGCTGACGTTCGAGCAGGCGGCCGCGGTCCCGGTCGCCGGTGTCACGGCCCTCCAGGCCCTTCGTGACTACGGACACGTGCAGCCCGCACAGTCGGTGCTGGTGATCGGCGCCGCCGGCGGCGTGGGGACGTTCGCCGTGCAGATCGCCAAGGCCATGGGCGCGACCGTGACCGGCCTGGCGAGCACGTCGAAGCTCGATCTCGTGCGCTCGATCGGCGCCCACGACGTCATCGATTACACGCGCGGGGACTTCACGGACGGCTCTCGGACGTGGGACGTCATCGTCGACACGGCCGGGCGCCGCCCGCTCCGGGAGCTTCGCCGCGCGCTGACGCCGAAGGGAACGCTCGTGGTCGTCGGCGGAGACGGCGGCGGCCCGTGGACCGGTGGGTTCTTCCGCGGGATGCTTCGAGGGCCGATCGTGTCGATGTTTGTCGGCCAGACGCTCGGCGCCTTGACGGCGAAGACCACCAAGGAGGACCTGCAGGCGCTCTCTGAGCTGATCGAGGCCGGCAAGGTCACGCCGGTCGTCGACCGGACGTTCGACCTGGTCGAGGCCGCGGACGCGGTTCGGTATCTCCACGAGGGCCACCCGGCAGGCAAGATCGTCGTCACCGTGTAGCGGTTCGGATCCAGTCGAAAAGGGAGGCCCGCATGGCCCAGAGTGCAGAAGATGTGGCTCGCGAGAGCATCGAGTGCTACAACGCGGGTGACTTCGACCGGCTTCGCTCCCTCCTCGCCGACGACTTCTACGAGGAGGAGCTCGCCACGGAGCGCCGCCTCGAGGGGGCGGATGCCCGGGTCGCGGCCGCGCGGGCCTGGAAGCGAGCGTTCCCCGACGAGCACGGCACCATCGCCGCCGTGTACACGAGTGGCAACACCGTCGTGGTCGAGCTCAGCTGGGAGGGCACGCAGAGCGGTCCGATCGTGATGCCGGACGGTCAGGAGCTGCCGCCCTCGAACAACGCATCAGGCTCAAGTCGGTCGAGGTCATCGAGGTCGAGGACGGGCAGCTGAAGGCGCTCCACCACTATTCGATCTCATGACGCTCCTGAAGCAGATCGGGGCGATGGAGCACGCCGACGCGGCCATCGCCAGCCGGCTCCACGCGGCCGAAGCCGGCGGCTAGGACCGCCGCGCTACGCGGCCCGCTGGCTGTCCGAACCACGTGGTG
>JBKPKU010000094.1:0-4244 GCA_046731295.1 Actinomycetota bacterium | reverse complement strand
GCTCGGGCTGGGAGAACTGCGGCTTCGGCTCGAGCGCATCTTTGGGCTCCTCGCCGCCGCAGGCGACCTCCTTCGGGCCGGGCTGGGGCTTCACGGTCGACGTCTCGCCGCTCGCCCCGGTCGCGCCCGACGCCGAGGTCGCCCCGGTCGCCGAGGCCGCGGTCTCGTCTCCGCCCGAGAACGCGGCGACCGCCACACCCCCACCGACGAACGCGATCGCCAGCGCGACCACGATGGCGGTCACCTGGCGCTTGCGCTCGTGCTGTCGACGCTCCGCCTGGCGGCGCTGGTGGGCCTTGGCGAGCTGTCTGGCTCGGGTGTTCTTCGGCACGGCGAAAGAGGTTACCGAACCACGTTCGGATTTCTCGACCTATCGTCGAGCCTCGATCACAGGTCGGGCCTGGGGACCAGCGGTGGAGCGGTGGGAGCGGGCTCGTCGGTATCGTCCACGACCACCACGGTTTCGGGCATCGCCCCGTGCTGGATGATCGACTCGAGCTCGCCCAGCGCCGCGAGCGTTCGACTGCGGATGTCGCGGAATATGTCGATCGTCGAGCTGCGCACGGCCGCCACGTCGCTCTCGGCCCGGTCGGCCTCCTCCTTCGCGTCCGCGACGACGCGCTCGGCCAGGACCCGCGCCTTCGCCTCATCCAACTGGGCCCTCGCTCGCGTTCGCTCGGCCTCCTCGCGAGCATCCGTCATGATCCGCTCCGCCTCCTCGCGCGCCTGGACGATGATCCGATCGGCGTCCGTCCGGACGTCGATGAGGACTCGATCGGCCTCGGCCTGCGCCTCTCGTTGGAGGTCCTCGACCAGCTGATCGAACGTTCGCATCAACTCGGTCACGCGCTCGGAGGCGGCGTCGTAGGGGTCGTGTCGCGACGACGCGAGTTCGGCTCGGGCGGCGTCACGCTCCCGACGCGCATCGGAAAGCTCGTTGCGCGTCTCCTCCAGCCTGGACTCGAGCGTGAGGACGTTGGCGGCCACCCGCTTCAGATACTCGGCCACCTGATCGGGGGCGAATCCTCGCCGCACACGGTCGAAGTTCTCCGTCGCGACGCGATCGCCGTCCGTGCCGTCCGTCGGCTCGAGGTCGGGCCCCTCGACAGCCATCTCGCCTCCTTCCCAGCTCCGCGCCTGAGGCGCCGTGAGCTCCGGTCACCGTAAGCCCACCGGGTCTCACCCCGCTAGGGACCGAAAGTCGGTATCTCCCAGGGGCATCACCAGCGGAAACGGCCCGGTATCGCTGTGGGGAGCCCGGGCCTCAGGGCTGCCGGATGATCTCGTGCACCAGGCCGTCGAGGATGTCGGCCTCGGACACGAGGGCCTCGCCGAACCCGAACCGCCGCATGACCTCGACCAGGATCGTTGCGCCTGCGACGATCACGTCGGCCCGACCGGGGGCCATGACCGGCAGCGCCGCCCGCTCGGCCGTCGTCATCCCCACGAGCCGGGAGCCGACCCGATCGGCGTCCGCCCTCGACAGGCGCGTGCGGTGGATCCGCTCGGGGTCGTAGAACTCGAGCCCCATCGCGATCGCCTGGACCGTGGTGGCCGTGCCGGCCACGGCGACGAACGTTCGGGCGCCCGCGACCGGGATCGCGCGCTCGACCTCGTCCAGTCTCTCGCCCACGGCGCGTCGCAGGGCGCCGAGCTCCTCCTCGCTCGGCGGATCGGTCGTGACGAAGCGCTCGGTGAGCCGGACGCTCCCCATCTGGGTCGAGAGCGCGGCCGACGGCCGGTCGCCGCCGAGGACGAACTCGGTCGAGCCTCCTCCGATGTCCAGGACGAGGAACGGGGCCGGCGCCTCGAGCCGCCGCGTGGCGCCGAGGAACGAGAGCTCGGCCTCTTTCTCCCCGCTGACGATCTCGGGGTCGGAGCCGGTGAGCTCGCGCACGCGCCGCGCGAACGCCTCGGCGTTGGATGCGTCGCGGAGCGCGGCCGTGGCGGCGACGCGGATGCGCTCGGCGTGCAGGGCCCGGGCGCGCCTGGCGTACCGGCCCAGCACATCGATCGTGCGGTCGAGCGCCTCGGGCGCCAGGCGGCCGGTCTCGTCCACGCCCTGGCCGAGTCGCGTGATCACCATGTCTCGGCCCAGCTCGGCGAACCCGCCCCCGCCGTCCGGTTCGGCGACGAGCAGGCGGATCGAGTTCGTGCCCTGGTCCACGGCCGCGAGCCGGCCACGGCGCTCGTCGTGGGTCGGTTCGATCGTCTCGGCCACCCAGGCGCCGACGACGTCGGCACCGCCGGCCAGGTGGTTGGCGTAGTGCGCATGCAGGCACTTCAGGCCGGTGCGGGTTCCGCCCACGCCCCCGAACGCCTCTGCCCCCGGACGATCGCGCCCGCGCTCCCGGGCGTACTCGGCGTGGGCCCGGGCCACGGCGTCGGCGAAGGCTGGATCGGCCTCGATGCGTTCGGCGAGCCGCGCGATCCACCCCGCGGCCTCCAGCCTGGAGACCGACCGGACGGCGTTCGGACAGGTGAGCCAGAACGTCGTCGGAAACGGCCTGCCGTCGCCGTCGACCGGTGCGTTGCGGATCACCAGCGGATGGCCCGGAGCGCACCGAGCCACGACGGTGAACGGGATCGTGGGCTCGCGCCCGAGCTGTTCGGCGACGATGCGGAGGTCGCTCCCCCGGAGCTCGCCCACGGGGGGCTTCTCTACTTGCGCTTGTGCTCGACGGAGCGCTTGAAGTCCACCTGGCGCTCCTCGCTCTGGCGCATGAACCTCTTCAGGCGGGCCTCGAAGTCCGGGTCCGCCCCTCGCCGGGGCCGGCTGGGCGCCGGGTCCTGCAGGGCCTTGATCGACAGGTCGATCTTGCCGTCTTCCTTGATGGCGATGACCTTCGCCTGAACGACGTCGTTCTCCCGAAGGTGATCGTGGACGTCCCGAACGTAGTTCCTGTCGATCTCCGAGATGTGCACCAGTCCCATCTTCCCGCCCTCCAGGGTCAGGAAGGCGCCGTAGGGGGTGATGCGGCTGACGGTCCCGTCGATGACCGCGCCGACCTCGAGATCTGCCAGGACTCCTCCGTTCCCCTCCGGTGCACCCGGAATTCCCCAGTGTCCCATCGGCCCGCTCGGCCCGTCAATCCGAAGGCGGATGCGATGTCCGTCGAGACGAAGATGGCTACGATGAGGCCATGGAGGCCGAACGGCGGGCCGAGCTGGTTGCCCGTTACAAGGAAGGGGTCGGCGAGGTCGAGGACGCCCTCGCGGGCGCCGGCGAGGCCGAGCTCGACGCCGTTCCGGCGGACGGGGAATGGTCGGCCCGGATGGTCGTGCACCATCTCGCCGATTCCGAGTCGAATGCCTACGTACGGGTTCGCACGCTCCTGGCAGAGGACGAGCCGTTCATCCAGGGGTACGACGAGGGGCAGTTCGCGCGCCGCCTGCATTACGACCGGCCCATCGAGGCGTCGCTCGTCGTGTTCCGGGCCGTCCGGGCCTCGACCGCCGAGCTCCTGGACCGGCTCGCGAACGAGGACTGGAACCGTTCGGGAACGCACAGCGAGAGCGGCGCCTACTCGATGGACGACTGGCTCGAGATCTACGCGGCGCACGCGTCCGATCACGCCGAGCAGATCCGGCGGGCACGGCAAGCGCGCTAGCGTCCCCCGGTGTCGATGCGGGGCGACTCAGCAGTCGGCCCCGCCGGGGGCCTCACCGGGCGTGACGAACGCCACCTCGCGGGGCGCGACCATCCCCAGGCACGCGCGGGCGAGTTTCTCGAGCTCGGCCGGGTCGTGGAGCTTGGAGATCTCGGCGCGCAGGGCGGCGTTGCGGTCCTCGAGCCGCGCGGCCCGGCGCGCCAGGTCGGAGATCGCGGCGCGCTGCTCGAGGTAGTGACCGATCGGCACCACCGCCATCAGCATCAGGACTCCGATCGCGATCAGCAGGGCGGCGGCGCGCCCGGTGAGCTTCGGACGGTCGCGTTCGAGCCGGGCGCGCGGCGCGCTGCGGGCGCGTGTCGTGGTCGCGCTCACGAAACGCTCCGCCGGATGGCCGCGCCGCCCAGGTACCGCGCCTGCTCCCCCAGCTCCTCCTCGATCCGCAGCAGCCGGTTGTACTTCGCGGTCCGCTCCCCGCGCGCGGGCGCGCCGGACTTGATCTGCCCCGCGTTGGTGGCGACCGCGAGGTCGGCGATCGTCGTGTCCTCGGTCTCGCCCGAGCGGTGGCTCACGACCTGCCCGTAGCCGTTGCGCGCGGCGAGCTCGATCGTGTCCAGGGTCTCGGTGAGCGTG
>JBKPKU010000093.1:0-35614 GCA_046731295.1 Actinomycetota bacterium | reverse complement strand
CCGCTAGATATCGAAGTACATCGAGAACTCGTAGGGGTGCGGCCGCAGCCGAACCGCGTCGACCTCGTGCAGGCGCTTGTACTCGATCCAGGTATCGATCACGTCCTGGGTGAACACTCCGCCCTCGAGCAGCCACTGGTGGTCGGTCTCGAGCGCATCTAGGACCTGCTCCAGCGAGCCGGGCACCTGCCGGACCGAGTGCTTTTCCTCGGGCGGCAGGTCGTAGAGGTCCTTGTCGATCGGCTCGGGCGGCTCGAGCTTGCGCTTCACGCCGTCGAGGCCGGCCATGAGCATCGCCGCGAACCCCAGGTACGGGTTGCAGGACGGATCGGGTGTGCGGAACTCGAGTCGCTTGGCGCCGGGGTTCTTGAAGTACTGCGGGATCCGAACGCAGGCGCTCCGATTCCGCTGCGAGTACACCAGGTTGATCGGGGCCTCGTAGCCCGGGACCAGCCTGCGGTACGAGTTCGTGGTCGGGTTGGTGAAGGCCAGCAGCGACGGCGCATGTTCGATCAGCCCCCCGATGTACCAGCGAGCGGTGTCCGAGATGCCGGCGTAGCCGACCTCGTCCCAGAACAGGTTGTCGTCGTCCTTCCACAGGCTCTGGTGCGTGTGCATGCCCGAGCCGTTGTCCTGGAACAGCGGCTTCGGCATGAACGTCACGGTCTTGCCGGCATGCCGGGCCGTGTTCTTGACCACGTACTTGTACTTCATGACGTTGTCCGCGGTGGCGAGCAGCGTCGAGTAGCGCATGTCGATCTCGGCCTGGCCGGCGGTGCCCACCTCGTGGTGATGCACCTCGATGTCGATCCCGACCTTCTCGAGGTTCAGGACCATCTCCGTGCGCAGGTCCTGGTAGTGGTCCATGGGGGGCAGGGGGAAGTAGCCCTCCTTGTACCGGGGCTTGTAGCCGAGGTTCGGCTCGCCCGTGATCTCGCGGTCGCGGCCCGAGTTCCATACGCCCTCGATCGCGTCCAGGTGGTAGTACCCCTCATGTTCGTTCTGGTCGAAGCGGACCGCGTCGAAGATGTAGAACTCGCACTCCGGACCCCAGAACGACGTGTCGGCGACGCCGGTCTGCTTGAGGTACAGCTCGGCCTTGCGAGCCACGTAGCGCGGGTCGCGCGAGTACATCTCGCCGGTGACCGGGTCCTTCACGAAGCAATGCAGGTTCAGCGTGACGTGCCGCGTGAACGGGTCCAAGTACGCGGTGTCCGGATCCGGGACCAGGAGCATGTCCGACTCCTGGATCTCCTGGAACCCGCGGATCGAGGACCCGTCGAACCCGAGGCCGTCCTCGAAGCTTTCCTCCGATATCTCGTGGACCGGAACGGAGAAGTGCTGCATGAGCCCGGGCAGGTCCGAGAACCGCAGGTCCACGATCTCGGCGCCCGACTCCCTGGCGAGGGCCAGGACCTCCTTCGCTGTCGCCATCTCGACGCCTTCCCCCTTCGCGCTCGGCAACCGAACAAGGGTAGAGGCGCCGAGGATCGGTCCGGCTTCCGAGCCGTTAACTCTTGGTTACTTCCGTACTGGTCCGAGATGTTCGGCCCGATCTGACGGCTCTCGATGCCCCTCCTGGGAACCAGGCAGCGCAGGCGGTCATGTTCGGTCTCCTGGCGAAGATGAAGCGGTAGTCGAATCCTTGGATGAGCTTGCTGACAGATACGGCAAGCGATTGATCGTCAGTCCGATCTAGGCCCGTGCTCAAATTTCGGCGCCTCATCCGACCGTTTGTCGTCATCGGTTTAGGGAAGAATTGTGGCAGCAAGGCCGCACTGTGCGGCCGATCGGAGGGTGAAGAAGCCGCACCTCGGCAACCCTCGCAGCCGAGGAAAGCGTCTTCACCCTCCAATCGTTTCCTGAAAGGGGAGCCTGTGTAGGGCACCTGGCCCCCGTACGCGTCGGCCACACAGATACGTCGTCTGTGCGATGGCTCCGTTCCAAACGCATTCCTAGGATTAGGGCTGCGGTCGAGGGGCATCGGGTTCAGCCTGGCGAAGTATTGCGAGGGTCTGGACTGCGCCTGGGGGACCCGCTTGCACGGGACCACCCGGTGTCCCCCGATCGCACACGTAGATGCCCCCCGCTACTTGGATGGTTTCGGCCAGCCAGCGGTCTCGCGTCCGAGCCGGATCTCGGTTTCCAGCGCCAAGGCGAGGGGTATCTGGGTTCCCATTCGTTCCCACGGAACAGGGTGCTTAGGGCGGTGCTGGAACGGGACTCGTCGACGAGCCTGCCGTCACGAGCTGGCTCGTACAGTTCGGGCAGCGCACCGCGTTGACGGGAATCTCCGTCTGGCAGTAGTCGCAGGGCTTGGTGTTCTTCGGCTCTTCGGTCGGAGGGTTGAGCCGGTTGTACGCCCGGACCAAGAGGAATAGGACCCACGCGATAATCAGGAAGCTCACCACGGCGGTGAGGAACACCCCGTACGGTATCGGCGTGTCATTCAACGTGAACGTCAGGTGATTGAAACTCGCGTCCGCACCGAAGATGGCAGCGATGAAGCTCAGAACGATGTTGGTGAACGCTGTGACCACGGTGGCGAATGCAACGCCCATGATGAAGGCCACGGCCAGCTCAAGGAGATTGCCGCGCATCACGAACTTCTTGAACTCGCCAAGCATCGCGCCCCTCCTTGGGTCAGTTCAAACCCCGACAGGCTTCGGATTGACTACCCATCGGCCAGCCATGCATGCAGCGGCCGTCGGTGTACGGGCCGTCGGTCGATGAACGGTGTATTTCGGTCGGAGTAGTTTCGCCCGCGGTGAGCGCGCCCCAGCTCGTCAGTAGGCAGTTGGACGGGAGCGAGACCGTGCCCTACACGTTTCCAACAATGGGGAATCTAGCCTTTCGGTCGCCGCCGACAATCCCGGTAACACGACGGATGTGTACTTCGACCGAGCGAACTGCCGGAGCGAGGACTTCGGTGATATTTGAAGGCCAGCGGCTGTCTAGATCGGGAGGCCGGGGTCGCCGCCCTCATGGCCGGTATCCGGCTCGCTCGTCTCGGCTGAGGCGGCTAGCGGGTGTCGAGCGTCGGGGCGGGAGCGGTCGCCGGCTGGTTCGGCTCCCAGTCCCGGATGATCTCGGCGCCCTTGGCGATGAGGGCGGCCGCGCCGGCAACCTCGATCACCCGACCGAACGGGGTCTTGAAGAACGGGTGGCGAAGGATGGCCGGCGTCGCCAGCACCAGCCCGGTCGCCACGACGGCGCGAGCCGTCTTGCCGGTCGGCGAGACGAGGAACGTCACCGTCTGGTCGATGCCCTCGTCGACGGCGCGGCCGACCGAGCGGCGCACGCGATCGAACTCGGAGGACGCGCTCATGCCACGACGATACCGCGGGTGCCCGAACTCGAAACTACAGGTCGGCGGCCCGGTACCCGACGCCTCTGACGGTCTCGATCAGGCTCTCGTGTGACGGCCCCAGCTTGGCCCGCAGCCGCCGGACGTGGACGTCCACCGTCCTGGTCCCGCCGTAGAAGTCGTAGCCCCATACCTCGCGCATCAGTGCCGGCCTCGTGAAGACGCGGCCCGGGTGCTCGGCCAGGAATCGCAGGAGCTGGAACTCCTTGAACGTGAGGTCGAGCGGGGCGCCCTCCAGGCTGACGCGGAAGGTGCCCGGGTCCAGCGCCAGCGGGCCGAGTCTGATCGCGGCCTCATGGCCGGCCCCCGAACGCCGGCGGGCCATCTCGAACCGCAGCCGGATCTCGCCCTCCGGCGCGCCGGGGTAGACGACCTCGTCGGCCACCTCCTCCCACGCGAACCGGTCGACGTCCCGGCGGTCGAGCACGGCGACGACCGGCACACCGGACCGCCGCTCCGACAGGGCTCGGAGCACCGCGTATCCCTGCGCCGGGTTCTCGGCCGCATCAACCAGGACGACGTCGGGCTCGAGCGCGAGCGCCTCCGGGACCGCCGGTGCCGACAACGGCTCGCCCTTGAACTCGAGCAGCAGGGGAGGCGTCGCGGGCAGGACCTCGCCCGTCGAGCGATCGGAGAGCAGGACGACGCGGATCACGGCGCCTCGAAGGGTACAGGTCCGAACCTCGGCGGCGATAGCCTTGCGTGATGGCCCACGTGACCGTTCGGCTGTTCGCGGCGCTCCGCGAGCTAGCGGGCTCGCCTCGCGTCGAGGCCGATGGCGAGACCGTCGGAGATGTCGTCCGGGCCGTGTCGGATCGGTTCGGAGAGCGCTTCGCGAGCGTGGCGAGCGCGGGCTCGGTGGTTGTGGACGGCGAGCGGGCCGACCCCTCCCAGCCGCTCGACGAGGGGCAGGACGTGGCCCTGCTCCCGCCGGTCTCGGGCGGGGAGGTGCCGGCTAGTCTTCCCGCTGCCCCCCATCCGGGGGACGAGCGGGACCCGCACCGGGCCTGAGATACTAGGGCATGTCCATGCGCTTCCAGCGGTTGCTGCTCGTGGTCAATCCGGTCGCCCGCACCATGTCCAAGCCGGTGCTCGCCGTCATCGAGAAGGCGCTGTCGGCCGACTTCCGGCTCGAGGTCTCCGAGACCAAGGAGCGCGGCCACGCCTCCGAGCTCGCCGCCCAGGCGGCCGACGAGGGCGTGGACCTGGTGGTCGTCTTCTCGGGCGACGGCACGATCAACGAGGCGGTGAATGCCCTGGCCGGCACCGAGACCGCCCTGGGCGTCCTGCCCGGCGGCGCGACCAACATCCTGGTGCGCGCGCTCGGCCTCCCGCTCGACCCCGTCGAGGCGACGGGCGTCCTGATCGCCAAGGCCCTGGACGACGAGGCCTTCCGGCTCTCGCTCGGCGTGGCCGACGGCCGATACTTCGCCGTGAACTGCGGGGCCGGCGTGGACGCCGCCGCCATGCGACGGCTGGACCAGAAGTTCCCCAGGACCAAGTCGAAGTTCGACCGCGCCGCGTTCCGCGCGGTCGCCCGGGAGCTCCTGGTCGGGTACGCCGGCCGGTCGGCGGACCTGGAGGTCCACATCGACGACGGCCCGCCGCTGCCCTCGCTCTCGGTCATGGTGGGGCGGACCGACCCGTACACGTACTACAAGGGCCGTGGGATCCGGATGACGCCAGAGGCCTCCCTTGATGCCGGGCTCGACGTGCTGTCGGTCCGAAAGCTCGCGCGCCGGAGCGTCCCGCGCATCGCGTGGCAGGTGTTCGGCTCGGCGCGGCACGTGCACGGGCGCGACATCGACTACGTGCACGACGCTGCGCGCGTCGTGGTGACGTCGGAGGCGCCGTTCCCGGTGCAGGTCGACGGCGACTCGCTCGGCGACCACCGCCGGCTCGAGGTGAGCTTGGCGCCAGAGGCGCTCTGGGTCGTCGCCTAGCCCGACGCGCCGGGACCGCGTTCCTGGATCCCGCACTCCCACTTCGACAGACCCGCCCAGCGGCCCTCGCGCTCGTGCTCGCCGGGGAACTGCATCCGTGTGCACGGCGCGCATCCGATCGAGGCGTAGCCGAGGTCGTACAGCGGGTTGTGCGGGAGCCCGTGCTCCTTCAGGTAGCCCCACGTCTCCCGGCGCGTCCAGGTGGCGACGGGGTTGACCTTTGCGATCCACGAGCCGGGCTCGAGCTCGTAGCGGTCCACGATCGGCGCGTTCGCGCGGGTGGGGGACGAGTCGCGGCGGAACGCCGTGATCCATCCCTCGCGCCCGCGCAGCGCCTCGAGCATCGGTTGCACCTTGTTGATCTCGCAGCAGTGTTCGGGTGCGCGCTCGAACATCCGTGGACCGAACGCCCGCTCCTGGGTCTCGGGCGTGTAGGCGCCCCGGAGCTCGACCACGTTCAGGCCGAGCCGCTCGGTCAGCTGCCGCTTGAACGCCAGGGTCTCCGCGAAGTGGAACCCGGTCTCGAGGAACAGCACGGGCACGTCGGGCCGAACCCGCGTCGCCATGTGCATCACGCACGTCCCCTCGGCCTGGAACGCCGAGGCGAGCGCGACGCCGACCAGGCCGGACTCGCCCAGTGCCCACTCGACGATCTCGGCGGGCCGGGCGCCCTCGAACCGCGCGTTCAGCGATCGCAGGTCGTCGTCCGAAAGCAGGGTTCGGGACATGTGCCTCCCGGGCTGGAGCGGGCCGGTTCAGGATAGCGGCGGTCTCGCAACCCGGCCCGCGGCTATCCTGACGCCGTTCTCCGAACGCGAAAGGCCGATGACCCATGTCCGAACCCGAGACGATCGCCCCCCACGGCGGGACCCTCGTCGACCTCCTGATCCCCGAATCCGAACGCGCATCGGCGGCGGCGGAAGCCGAGCACCTGCCGAAGCTCGTCGTGAACGAGCGAGAGCTGTCCGACCTCGAGATGCTCACCGTCGGCGCCCTGTCGCCGCTCACCGGCTTCGTCGGGGAGACCGACTACCTGTCCGTCCTGGACACGATGCACCTGTCCAACGGGCTCGCCTGGTCGATCCCCGTCACCCTGTCGCTCACCGACGAGGACGTGAAGCGGATCGGCGCTGGCAACGCCGTGGCGCTGCTGCCGGCCGAGGGCTCCGCGCCGATCGCGATCGTCGAGGTGTCCGAGGTCTTCAAGCGCGACCGCCGGAAGGAGGCGACGAGCGTCTTCGGGACCGAGGAGCTCGAGCACCCGGGCGTGAAGGCCCTGCACGACGCCGGCGACTTCTGCCTGGCGGGGACGGTCCGGGCGTTGGGGCTGCCCGAACACGACGACTTCGTCGCCTACCGGCTCACCCCGGCGCAGACGCGCGCCGCGTTCGCCGAGCGGGGATGGCGCACGGTCGTCGGGTTCCAGACGCGGAACCCGATCCACCGGGCCCACGAGTACATCCAGAAGTGCGCGCTCGAGATCGTGGACGGCCTGCTCGTGCACCCGCTCGTCGGCGCCACCAAGGACGACGACGTCCCAGCGGCCGTTCGGATGCGCTGCTACGAGGCGCTGTTCGAGGGCTACTACCCCAAGGACCGCGCCATGGTCTCGGTGTTCCCCGCGGCGATGCGTTACGCGGGACCCAAGGAGGCGATCTGGCACGCGATCTGCCGCAAGAACTACGGCTGCACGCACTTCATCGTCGGGCGCGACCACGCCGGTGTGGGCTCGTATTACGGGACCTACGAAGCGCAGGCGATCTTCGAGCGGTTCGAGGCGGGCGAGCTCGGCATCACGCCGCTGAGGTTCGAGCACTCGTTCTGGTGCAACGCGTGCGAGGGGATGGCCTCGCCGAAGACCTGCCCCCACGGCGAGGAGACGCGCGTGTTGCTTTCGGGCACGAAGGTACGGGAGATGCTGCGCGCCGGCGAGAAGCCGCCGATCGAGTTCAGCCGCCCCGAGGTCGCGGAGATCCTGATCGACGCGATGCGCGAGGGCTAGGGGCGTCTCGGTCCCCGGTTCGGACCGGTCGACCCGTCGCGTCGGTGAGCTCGAGCGTGGTCGGCCGGTACCGGTTCAGGAGCTCGATCAGCCCTCGGTCCGTCGACCCGACCGCTCGCACCTCGACGGCCGTTCCCGCCGGCGCCTCGTCACCGGTGGGCCGATGATCGGGCGCGGCCGACCGCAGCGACGCGATCCCGCCGACGAACGCCCCGGCCCCGCCGGCGAACAGGGCGCCGCCCACGGCGAACAGCGCGAGACCCGCGGACCCCTTCTCCGTCGCAGCGCCGATCAGCACGCCCACGAGCAACCCGATCGACGCCCCGATCACCGCACCCATGCCGAGCCCGGTGGCGACGCGCGTCCCCTCGCGGTGCTCGCGGGCCCTGGCGACGGGTCCCTCGGTCGTCCCTGCGCCGGCCGCGACCGAGATCCGGTCCCTCGAGACGCCGAGCCGCTCCAACTCGCGCGCGACCCGCTCGGCCTGGGCGGTGTCGGGATAGGTGGCCCAGATCCGCAGGTCGCCTTCGGGTTCCTGCGCTGTCACGATGCTCGATGCTTGCCCCCGTGGGGAAGGCCTCAAACCGGCGGGCTCGTTTGCCCGCCGAGCAGGGGCTTTGGTAGCCTCGCGCGCGCCCGGCGGCGGCCGAATCCGGAGGAGGGAGGCCCACGACCGCTCGCAGGACCGCCCCTCGAACCGTCCTCGTCCTTGGCCTCGCCCCTGGCCTCGCCCTCGTCCTGCTCGCCGCGCTCCTCGGCGCGGAACCGGTGGCCGCCGGCACGAAGGAGCAGCTCGACGCCGCCAAGGCCCAGCTCGCCAGGGTCCAGGCGGACCTAGCCCGCGCGACCGCGCGCTGGCAGGCGGCGGAGCTCGCGCTCGACAACACGCAGGCCGAGGTCGACCTGACGCGCGACCGGATCGGCGGCTTGCAGACGCGGCTCTCGAGCATCTCGGCCCGCATCAACCGCCGGGCGGTGGTGGCGTTCACCAACGGCCCGGCGAGCACGTTCGACCTGCTGCTGTCCTCGGGCTCGTTCACCGAGTTCTCCGACCGGCTCGAGTTCCTTGGCTCGATGGCGCAGGACGACGCCGACCTCGTGGTCGAGAAGCACGTGGCGCAGGAGCAGCTCCGCCGAGAGCGCGACGACCTGCTGACGCTCGAGGAGCGACAGGCGGGTGTCGCCGAGGATCTCGCGCGCATCAAGGAGGAGATCGACGATCAGTTCGGCCGGATCTCCGATCGGGTGGCCGACCTGACCGCGAAGTATCGGCAGGAGCAGGCGGCCACGCAGGAACTCGTCGTGCTCGGGCAGACGCCGAACGCGATCGGGGGTGGCGCCCTCCAGGTGTGTCCGGTGGCCGGACCCAACTCGTTCGTCGACTCGTTCGGCTGGCCCCGGGACGGGCACACGCACCAGGGGATCGACATGATCTCGCCCGCGGGCACGCCGGTCGTCGCGGCGCACGCCGGGACCGTGTCCCACTCCTCGAGCACCTCGGGTGGGATCCAGGCCTACCTCCACGGCTCGGCCGGGTACTCGTTCTACGCGCACCTGTCCGGCTACAGCTCGGCGAGCGGGAGCGTCTCGGCCGGGACCGTCATCGGGTACGTGGGCAGCACCGGGAATGCGGGCTCGGTCAACCACCTGCACTTCGAGTGGCACCCAGGGGGCGGCGCGGCCGTGAACCCCTACCTGATGTTGCTCGCCGCCTGCTAGGCCTACGGGACGCCACGCCGCGTTACGATGCCGTCCTGATGAGCGAGCAGGTTGGGAACCGGCGCATCGATCGGATCCGGCGGCCGGAGTTCGTGCAGGGGCTGTCCGAGCTCTCGCTGGACGAGCTGCGCGAACGCCGCGACGAGTGTTACGCGGAGCGGGAGTACCTGTCCCTGCTTCGCCGCCTCGTTCAGGGCCGCGCCGAGATCCTGCGCGCCGAGGTCGAGCGGCGCGGTAGCGGCGCCGATGCGGGCAGCCTGGTGGACGATCTGTCCACGATCCTGTCCTCGGAGAGCCAGGGGCCGTCCCGGGGAGAGGCCGTCAAGGTTGGCGTCCCGGAGGAGGAGATGCTGCTCGCCCGCCGGAGTGTCGAACGCCTCGTGGCCGACGCCGAGATCTCGGACCCGGGCGCGCTCGACGACGATCGCCTGGCGGCCGCCGTGGACCTGCTCGTACACGAGGAGCGCGAGGTGTCCGCGGCGCGCAACGACGTCCTGCACGTGATGGACGAGCTCCAGGAGGAGCTCAAGCGCCGTTACCGCGAGGACCCCTCGCTCGTCCTGTCCTGACGCAACGAGCCTGTCGCCTCGGTGGGGGATGACGCGCCGTCCCAGGGTCCCCACGATGCGTAGGGAACGGCCAAGGCCACGGACCAGCCGTTTTTGGGCCTCGGGGCCTATGGACGCTCCTCGGCCGAACGGGCAGGCTCATCCCCGACTTGCGCATCTCGGTGCGCTAACGTGCGGCCCATGACGATGATCGAACGCGATTCCCTCGGGTCAGTCCCCGGGGTCCATGCGGACCCGGAAGCTCCGGCCGTCCAGGAGCAGCTGATCGTGTTCGCCCGCGAGATCGGCGAGCTCTACCGGCTCGAACGCTCCCGCAATGCCGAGCTCGAGTCGGTCCTGCAAAGCTTGCAGGACACCTACCTCGCAACGATGAAGAGCCTCGCCACGGTGATCGAGGCCAAGGATCAGACGACGCGCGGCCATCTGGACCGGACGCAGGTGTTCGGCCTGGCGCTCGCGAATCGGATCGACCCCGAGCTGGCGGCCTCGCCCACGCTCGGGTACGGGTTCTTCCTGCACGACATCGGCAAGGTGGGCATCCCCGAGCACATCCTGTGCAAGGCGGGCCCGCTCTCGGTCGATGAGTGGACGGTCATGCGCAACCACCCGATCATCGGCGCGCAGATCGTCGCCCCGATCGCGTTCCTGGCCGACACGGTCGAGCTGATCCGCCACCACCACGAGCGGTTCGACGGCTCGGGATACCCCGACGGGCTGGAAGGCGAGTCGATTCCGCTGGGCGCGCGGATCTTCGCCGTGGCGGACTCGTTCGACGCGATGACCAGCGATCGGCCCTACCGCGGCTCGATCGGCATCGAGCGCGCACTCGAGGAGCTCCGCAACGGCGCGGGGTCGCAGTTCGACCCGCTGGTGGTCGGCGTGTTCGTCGACATGGTCGAGTCCCAGCCGTCGAGCGACGACGAGGACTTCGTGCATGCCCTGGGGCACGTGAGCTGACCCGCACCACGCCCCGCCTCGCTAGGCTTCGAACGTGCCGAACGCGGTTCCGCTCGTCCGCGTCGTCCGGTCCGACGTCACCGAATCGATCCACCTCGGGCACGTCGCGGTAAGCGACGCCTCCGGCCGACTGCTGGCCACCGCGGGCGACCCCGACCGGCTGCTGTTCTCTCGCTCGTCGATGAAGCCGTTGCAGGCGGCCGTCTCGTTGCGCCGGATCGGCCAGCCGCTGCCGCGGGAGCTCGTCGCCGTCATGTGTGCCTCCCACAACGGCGAGCAGCTGCACGTGCGGACCGTCCGGCGCCTCCTTCGTTCGGGCGGCCTGTCCGAACGCCACCTCGGGTGCCCGCCCGACCTTCCGATGGCGCCGTACGCGCGTCGAGACGCCACGCGGCCGCGCCGCATCTATCACAACTGCTCGGGCAAGCACGCGGGCATGCTGCTCGCGTCCGACCGTACTGGCCTCGATCTCGACTCGTACCTGCTGCCGTCCCACCCGCTCCAGCGGGAGATCGTGCGAGCCGTCCGAAGGGCGACCGACGCCGATCCGCTGATCGGGGTCGACGGGTGCGGGGCGCCCGTATACGGCCTGCCGCTGCGCGCGATGGCGACCCTGTTCGCCCGGCTGTCCGGCCCCGAACGCCTCGGAGGGCTGACCGAGCCGGCGGCCACCGCCGTCGAGGCGATGCGCGCCGAGCCCTACCTCGTTGCCGGGCGCGGGCGTTCGGACACCCTGATCATGGAGGCGGTGCCCGGCGTGATGTGCAAGGTCGGCGCCGAGGGCCTGCACTGCGCCGCGGTGCTCGGGCAGGGGATCGGCGTCGCCGTCCGGATCGACGACGGGAGCGATCGGGCCGCCGCGCCCGCCCTCGTGAAGGCGCTCGACATCCTCGGGGTGCTCGAGGATGGGCAGCGCGAGCGGCTGGCGCCCGTGGCCGCCCCGCCGGTCCTCGGAGGCGGGCGGCCGGTAGGCGCGCTCGAGGCCTGGTTCCGCCTCCGAAGGCCCCGGTGACGCCACACCCCGAACCCGTCGTTTCCGCAGGCTCCGCGTACGATTTCTGTCGATGCCCGTTGCGGAACCCACACGCGAGCGCCCGCCGCGCGTCGCGGTCGTGAGCTTGCACACCTCCCCGCTGGATCAGCCCGGCTCGGGCGACTCCGGCGGGATGAACGTCTTCATCCGGGCCGCGGCCGAGCGCCTGTCGGCCGAGGGGATCGGCGTTGACGTGTTCACCCGCTCACGCGACGAGCGCCGGCCCGAGGTGCAGGAGCTCGGCGGCGGCTCGAGGATCATCAACGTGCCGGCCGGTCCGAACGCGCCGGTGCCCAAGGAGACGCTCCCCAGGTACCTGCCCGAGTTCCTCGACGGCATCCTCCTGCGGGCCCGCTCGGAGGGGGCCGACTACGACCTGGTCCACACGCACTACTGGCTCTCGGGATGGGTGGGGCGCAACGCCCGCGAGATCTGGGGTGTGCCGCTGGTTGCCTCGTTCCACACGCTCGGCAAGGTGAAGAACTACTCGCTGTCGCGCGGCGAGCGACCCGAGCCGCCCGATCGGCTCACGGGCGAGGAGCGCGTGATCGCCGAGGCCGACCGCCTGGTCGCCGCGACGCCGGCCGAGGCGTCCCAGCTGGTGGGCCTGTACCGGGCCGAGCCCGGACGCATCCGCGTGGTCCCGCCCGGCGTCGACCACGAGCTGTTCTTCCCCCGGGACCGCGAACGCGCGAAGGTGCGGCTGCACCTGACCGACGTGCGGCTGCTGCTGTTCGTCGGGCGGCTGCAGGCGCACAAGGGACCCGACGTGGCCGTCCGGGCACTGGCCGAGGCGGTGGCGCGGGACCCGGCCGCGACGAGGGACGTCGTGCTCGCGATCGTGGGCGGGCCGAGCGGGACCGACCACGGCGCCGAGGTCGCCCGCCTGATGGACCTGGCGTCCGCGCTCGGAGTAGGCGAGCGCGTGATCCTGTTCCCGCCGCAGCCGCAGTCGCGCCTCGCCGACTTCTACGCGGCGGCCGAGACGGTCCTGGTCCCCTCTCGCTCGGAGTCCTTCGGCCTGGTGGCGCTCGAGGCGCAGGCGAGCGGGACACCGGTCGTCGCATCGGCGGTCGGGGGACTGCGCTACGTCGTCGAGGACGGCGTCACGGGCCACCTCGTCGAGGGCCACGACCCGGCCGATCACGCGGAACGCGTCCTGACGATCCTCGGTGATGCGAAGGCGCGCGCCCGCATGGGCGACGCGGGCGTGGTTCGTTCCCTGCGCTTCTCGTGGGACGCGACCGCCGCCGGCATGCTCTCCGTGTATCGCGAGTTGCTCGGGGGCCGATCGAACGCGTTCTGACGCCGCGATCGGCATCGACTCGTTCGATGCGCCAACGATGCGCGCGTACGCGTCGCGTGTACGAGACGTGACGATATCGATGTTTGCGAACGCCTTGCGCCGCAACGTTGTGGAGCCATGTGTCGCTTCGTGGACGTGCACGCGTCATGTTCTTGTCACTCTTTTCGTTACGCGCTCTACCTGCGCATATGCACCGTGACCTGCGCATTCGTCGGGTTGACCCGCCTCATGGCCGCCGGTACATTTCGCTCGCTCCGAGCAGCCGGAGCGGCCGAATCAGGGAACCGAGGCCGGGACCCCTGGGAAAGCCGTAAGGCCAACTGGGCGCACCTGCTCGTACGGTTGGGACAGCTAACTAGCTGTGCGGGTGGGGAGGCTCGGGAGGCCCCAAAGCCCAACGAAAGGGTGCTACGGCCAGGAAACCAAGACGGCTGCGAGAGGTTGCTCGGAGCACCTGAGCCCGAGGGGCCGACGGTGGCTGGAGGCTTCGGCTTCCGGCGAGCCGGAGGTCCCTCGGGTTCTTCCTTTTCCCCGACCCTTGGAGCGATCGCGCCGGGCTTGTTGCCCCGACGGAGCCCGGATACCGTTCCCCGGTCATGACCGCCGGTCAGGGGACGGAGTCCACCGAGCGACGCGAGCAGATCGTCGACGCGGCGATGCGGCACTTCGCCGAGCACGGCTATCGCGGCGCCCGCGTCGAGGACATCGCCACCGAGGTCGGGGTCGCCAAGGGGACGGTCTTCCTGCACTTCCGCAACAAGGAGGGGCTGTTCATGGCCGCCTACCAGGAGGCCGTCAGCCAGCTGCCGGCGTGGCTTGACGCCCCCGAGGACGTCGTGGGCGAGGGGTTCTGGTCCGTCCTGGACTACTGGCTCCGGCGAACCGAGGAGTTCCTGACCGAGCAGTGGGTGGCCAACCGCGTGGCGATGATCGGCCGCCACGACACCGGCCTCGGCCTCCGACGGCCGATCGACCGGCTGATGCGCAGCGAGGACCCATACGGGACGCTCGAGTTCGTCGAGTTCGGCGTCCGCCGCGGGGAGATCCGCGACGACGTCGACGTCGAGATGATCGCCTCGATGCTCGACTGGGTCGCCGAGCGCTTCCAGGATGCGCTCGGCAGCGAGGAGCTCGACCCGGGGCTCGTGCATCGCCAGCCGTTCCGGCCCGAGCGGCGCGACGCGCGCATCCGCGAGTTCCTCGTTTTGCTGCGCACCGGCATCTCCGTCCCGCCCGCCGCACCTTGACCGACGAGGGACGGGTCGGCGCATTCGACGAGGCGCGGAACGGCCTGTCAACATGGGCCCTCGATCGGTCCCAAGGACAGGAGCCGACAGGTGAGCGAAGCCGGACACCGTAGCGTCGCCTTCCTCGGAGGGGGCCGGATGGGCGAGGCCCTGGTTGCCGGCCTGATCCGATCGGGCGGCCGGCGGACCGAGGAGATCACGGTCACCGGCCGCCGGCCCGAGCGCGTCCAGGAGATCGCCGAGGCCCACGGCGTCGCCGCCACCTTGTCCAACCCGGAGGCGGTCGCACGCACCCGCGTGCTGGTCCTCACCGTCAAGCCGCAGGATATGGACGCGCTCCTGTCGCAGATCCGCGAGGACGTCACCACCGACCACCTCGTCGTGAGCTTCGCGGCGGGGATCCGGACCTCGTTCGTCGAGAAACGCCTGCGCGACGACGTGCCGGTCGTCCGGGTGATGTCCAACGTGGCCGTGCTCGTGGACGAGGCGATGTCCGTGGTCGCGCCCGGCGCGAGGGCTACCGACGAGCACCTGGCCGTGGCCGAGGAGCTGCTCGGCTACGTGGGCCGCGTGATCCGGCTCAAGGAGACGCACCTGGACGCGATCACGGCGACCAGCGGGAGCGGGCCCGCGTACTTCTTCCTGCTGGCCGAGGCGATGATCGAGGCCTGCATCCTGTTGGGGCTCTCGCGTGACGTCGCGACCGAGCTCATCATCCAGACGATGCTCGGGTCGGCGAAGATGCTGCGCGACACCGGCAAACACCCGGTCGAGCTGCGTGAGATGGTGACCTCGCCCGGCGGCACGACGATCGCGGCGATCCGCCACCTCGAGGAGGCCGGCGTGCGGGCGGCGTTCCTGAATGCGATCGATGCCGCGCGGCAGCGCAGCGCCGAGCTCGCGCGGGGCGGGGACGAGGACGAGGAGTAGGCATGGGGCGTGGGGACCGGCGGCGGGTGCGCTGGGCGCACGAACGCGAGCGCAAGCGGAAGCAGGCGGCCAAGCGCAAGGCGGTCGAGGCCGCCGCGGCGCGCAAGGCGAAGAAGTAGTTCGAGCGGTTCAGGGGTCCGAGCGCGGGACGCCGAGGCGGTTCCGCAGCACGCCGATGCCCTCGGCCTCGAGCTCGACCTCGGCGCCCGGCCACACGCGCTGCTCGAACCCCGGGATCTCGAACGGACCGGACGCGAAGGTCTCGCCGGGCTGGAGCCGCTCGGTGGCCGAGGCGCGCGCCACGTCCCGGAGCAGGCCGAGCGCGGTCCCGTTCAGGTTCCCCTTGACCCACTCCTCGCCGTCCACCCGGACGGTCACGAACGCCGTCTGCGGGTCCAACTCGTCGGCCGTGACCACGCAGGGCCCGATCGAGAGCGGCACGCCGCGCGGCGTCGACATCGGATCGCCGTTGGTTCGCCTCGCCTGCCAGTCGCCGACCAGCGTGTAGCCGAACACCACCGAGGGGACGTCCGCGGCCGGGACCGCCTCGTCTACGGGTCGACGGAGCACCCCCGCGATCTTCGGATGGAACTCGAGCCAGCCCGCGCCGGTCGGCCAGGGGATCTCCTCGTCGGGCCCGAACGCCGGCCGTGACCCCTCGACGGCGTCGGCCGACCGCAGGGCGGCAGGCAGCAGGGCCGCGAGCAGCCGCGGCTGTTCGACGACGAAGGCGTCCGCCTCGTCGCGCTCGAGGGCTGCCCGGGCGGCGTCGAGCACCGTTCCCCCGTTGCTCCTGACGAGGCCCTCCATGGTGTCGGGGAAGGCTGGATGGCCGAGCAAGCTCGGCAGGTCCACGACCTTCCCTCGAAGGAGCGCTCCCAGTCGCCGGTGCCCCCGCCGGTCGAAGGTCACGAGCCTCAAGGGAGGCCGATGATACGCCCGGCCGAGGGCCGAATCCCAGAATTCGAGCGCCGGTTCGAGCGAGGTCGAGCCCGGTTCGAGTCGCTCCCCGCCTTTGGAGGAAGCCTGGCCGGGCGCTTACGATGTGAGCAGGTCAGGCACCCGTTTTCCGGCAGGAGGCATCCCATGGCAGAGGAAGGGTTCCGCATCACCTACGCGACGATGTCGGCCGACAACGACGAGCTGCACGCCGCGTACGACAAGGGGATCGAGGTGGCGCGCTCGTGGCTCGGCCAGAAGCATCCGCTGTACGTCAACGGCGAGGCCCGAGAGGGTTCGGGCTCCAAGCCCGCGCTCTCGCCGATCGACGGGACGGTGATCGGCGAGTTCGCCGAGGGCACCAGGGTGGACGTGCGCGATGCGGTCGCCGCCGCCAAGGAGGCCTTCCCGGCCTGGGCGAACCGCCCCTGGCAGGAGCGCGTCGCGATCATCCGCAAGGCGGCCGACCTCATGTCCGAGCAGCGCAACGAGCTGTCCGCCCTGATGGCGATGGAGGTCGGCAAGAACCGGCTCGAGGCGCTCGGCGACGTCGAGGAGTCGGCGGACCTGCTCCGCTGGAACGCCAGCGAGGTGGAGAAGCACGACGGCTTCCAGACGCCGATGCAGTCCCTGGGCTCGCCGGGTGAGTACTACGACGTGCTGCGGCCCTACGGCGTATGGGCCGTGATCAGCCCATTCAACTTCCCGATGGCGCTGGCCGCCGGACCCTCCTCGGGCGCGCTGGTGGCCGGCAACACCGTCGTGTTCAAGCCGGCGCACATGGGCGTGTTCACCGGGCTCAAGCTGTACGAGATCTACATCGCGGCCGGTGTCCCGAAGGGCGTCCTCCACTTCCTGTCGGGCCCCGGCAGCGTGGTGGGCGACGAGATCGTCAACCACCCCGACGTCTCGGGGATCACGTTCACCGGCTCCTACGAGGTCGGCATGGGGATCTACAAGGGGTTCGCTAAGGACTTCCCCAAGCCGGTGATCTGCGAGATGGGCGGCAAAAACCCGACGATCGTCACCGAGAAGGCCGACCTGGACAAGGCAACCGACGGCGTGCTGCGTTCGGCGTTCGGGTTCGGTGGGCAGAAGTGTTCGGCAAACTCGCGCGTCTACGTGCATCGCAGCGTGTACGACGAGTTCGTGAAGCAGCTGAAGGACAAGACCGGGAAGGTCAAGGTGGGCGACCCGCTGGACCGCGACGTGTACCTCGGGCCGGTGATCGACGAGAACGCGGTGGCCACGTTCGAGGAGGCCTCCAACGAGGCCAAGAAGAACGGCAACGTCATCGTCGGCGGCGAGCGGCTCACCGACGGCGAGTTCTCCAAGGGCACGTTCGTCGAGCCCACCGTGGTCGAGGTCCCGCTCGACTCGTGGATCTGGAAGAAGGAGCTGTTCGTTCCGTTCGTCTCGGTCGCGCCCTACGACGACCTGGACGAGGCGATCCGCCTGGCCAACGACACCGAGTACGGGCTCACGGCCGGCTTCTACAGCGAGGACCGCGCCGAGATCGACACGTGGCTGAGCTCGATCGAGGCCGGCGTCGTGTACGTGAACCGGCGGGCCGGAGCCACGACCGGCGCATGGCCGGGCGTCCAGCCGTTCGGCGGCTGGAAGGGTTCCGGCACCAGCGGGAAGGCGGGCGGTGGGCCGTACTACGTGCAGCAGTACCTGCGCGAACAGTCCCGCACGGTGATCGAGGAGTGAGCACGGCGGACGACCGGGACCTCGCCGAGGCGCAGGCGCCGCGGCTGGTCACCGAGATCCCCGGCCCCCGGGCCCGGGCGCGCATCGAGCGCGACACAAAGGTCACGAGCCCTTCGCTCCCGCGCGCCTACGAGCTCGTGCCGGCGCGCGGCGCGGGCTCGGTGATCGAGGACGTCGACGGCAACCGCTTCCTGGACGTCAACGCCGGCATCGCCGTGACCTCGACGGGCCACGCGCACCCGAAGGTGGTCGGGGCGATCCGGGCCCAGGCCGAGCAGCTGCTGCACTACTCGGCCAGCGACTTCTACCTCCCGATCTACTCCGACGTCTGCGAGGAGCTGGATCGGATCGCCCCGTTCTCCGGCGGCGCCCGCAGCTTCCTCACGAACTCGGGCACCGAGGCCGTCGAGGGCGCGATCAAGCTCGCGCGCTACGCGACCGGGAGGCAGTACGTGGTCGCGATGATCGGGTCGTTCCACGGCCGGTCCTACGGCAGCGTCTCGCTCACGGCCAGCAAGGCCAAGTACCACGCGGGGTTCGGCCCCCTGCTGCCCGGCGTGGTCCACACGCACTTCGGCGACTTCGAGCACCTCGAGCAGGTGGTGTTCGCGCGGCTCATCCCGCCGGACGAGGTGGCGGCCATCGTGGTCGAACCGGTCCTCGGCGAGGGCGGGTACGTCTTCCCGCCGGAGGGCTGGTTCGCGTACCTGCGCGAACTGTGCGACCGGCACGGGATCCTGCTCGTGGCCGACGAGGTGCAGTCGGGCATGGGCCGGACCGGCACGACGTGGGCGATCGAACACGAGGGCGTCGAGCCCGACGTCCTGCTCGCCGGCAAGGGGATCGCGAGCGGGATGCCGCTCGGGGCGATCGTGGCCCGCGAGCGCCTGATGACGTGGGACGTGGGCGCGCACGGCTCGACCTACGGCGGCAACCCGGTCGCGTGCGCCGCGGCGCTGGCGACGCTCGAGCTGATCGAGGGCGGGCTGCTGGACAACGCGCGCGACGTCGGCGAGCTCCTGTTGAAGGGCCTGCGAGACATCCAGGCCCGGCGGCCCGAGATCGTCGACGTCCGAGGCAGGGGCCTGATGATCGGGATCGAGTTCGCCGGGGCGGAGACGATGCACGCGGTCGAGCGGGCCGCGTTCCGCCGGGGCCTGCTGGTCCTGGGGGCCGGGGACTCGGTGATCAGGATGTCGCCCCCGCTGGTGTTCCGACCCGACCAGGCCGAGACCGCCCTGCAGGTCTTCGACGACGCCGTGGCCGACGTCGTGGGCGGCTAACCGGTCGGAGGTCGGATGCCCCTGTCGGTCGACACCCTGACGTGGGACTGCCGCACGCCGAGGGTCATCGCCGAGTTCTGGGCCGCGGCGCTCGGGTACGAGCTCGCGGAGATCGACGACGAGGACGCCTTGATCCGGGACCCGAAGGGTGAGGGCTGGCCGATCCTGTTCCAGGCCGTACCCGAGGGCAAGTCGGTGAAGAACCGTCTCCACCTCGACCTGCGCCCCGCGACATCGATGGCGGACGAGAAGGCCCGGGTGACCGAGCTCGGCGCCACGGAGCACCGTTACGTGGCCGAGGGCGGCAGCTTCTGGACCGTGATGCTCGACCCCGAGGGCAACGAGTTCTGCGTCCTCCGCGGGCCGGAGGACGGCTGGAGCCCCGAGTGAGCGGGGGGGCGGGGTCAATGAAGCGGGCCACGATGGCTGACGCCGTCGGCGAGCTGGTCCGCGACGGCGACACCGTGGCGATCGAAGGCTTCACGCACCTGATCTGCTTCGCCGCCGGTCACGAGATCATCCGCCAGCGCAAGCGCGACCTGACGCTCGCGCGCATGACTCCCGACGTGATCTACGACCAGATGATCGGCGCCGGCGTCGCACACAAGCTGATCTTCTCCTGGCTTGGGAACCCCGGCGTCGGCTCGCTGCACGCGGTCCGCCGCCGCATCGAGAGGGCCGACCCCGAGCCCCTGGAGATCGAGGAGTACTCGCACTTCGGGATGGTCTGCCGCTACGTGGCCGGCGCGTCGAACCTCCCCTTCTTCCCGATCCGCTCGTACTACGAGAGCGACATCCCCTCGGTGAACACGAACATCAAGCCGATGCGCTCGCCCTTCGACGACGGGACCGAGGTCTACGTCGTCCCACCGCTGCGGCCCGACGTGACGATCGTCCACGCGCAGCGCGCGACTGAGACGGGGGACACGCAGATCTGGGGCCTGCTCGGATGCCAGAAGGAGGCGGCGTTCGCCGCCGAGCGCGTGATCGTGGTGTGCGAGGAGATCGTCGAAGAGGCCGTCGTGCGGCGCGACCCCAACCGCACGGTGATCCCCGGCGCCGTCGTCGACGCCGTGGTCGAGCAGCCGTACGCGTGCCACCCGAGCTACGCGCAGGGGTACTACGACCGCGACAACGCCTTCTACCTGGAGTGGGAACGGATCTCGAAGGACCCGGAGGCGCTCGAGGGCTGGCTGAAGGACTGGGTGTACGGGCTCGAGAGTCACGCGGAGTACGTGGAGAAGATGGGCGACCGGTGGGAGGGCCTCGAGCCGGGCGAGCGCTCGTCCGGCGAGGTGAACTACGGGGACTACTCGTGAGGCCGAACGACGGGTACGACTCGTGAGCGACGGCGGCTACTCGAAGAACGAGATGATGATCACGGCGAGCGCCCGAACGCTGGCCGGCGAGCACAACTGCTTCGTCGGCGTCGGCCTGCCGAACATCGTCTGCAACCTCGCGCAGCGAACCGTGGCGCCCGAGCTCCAGCTCGTGTACGAGGCGGGTGTGTTCGGCGCGCGGCCGGAACGGCTGCCGCTGTCGATCGGCGACCCGACGCTGGTGACCGGTTCGACCGCGGTCACCTCGATGTTCGAGCTGTTCGCCTTCTACCTGCAGGCCGGGCTGATCGACGCCGCGTTCCTGGGCGGCGCGCAGATCGACCGGTTCGGCAACCTGAACACCACCGTGATCGGTGACTACGACTCGCCGAAGGTGCGCCTGCCGGGCTCGGGTGGCGCCTGCGAGATCGCGATCCACGCGCGCAAGATCCTCGTGATCATGCGGCAGGCCACGCGCTCGTTCGTCGAGAGGCTCGACTTCCGCACCTCGCCCGGGCACTCTGGGGATCCCTCGCACGACCGGGCGCGAGGATG
This sequence comes from Actinomycetota bacterium, assembly GCA_046731295.1. Lineage (GTDB taxonomy): Bacteria > Actinomycetota > UBA4738 > UBA4738 > HRBIN12 > DASSJM01. Next base: position 14,732 of record JBKPKU010000093.1, on the reverse strand, counting down.
GTTCGGCAGCGGGCCGACGAGCGTCGTGACCGACCTCGCGACCTACGGATTCGAGGAGGACACCGGGGAGATGACGCTGCTCACGCTCCACCCGGGCGTCTCGATGGACGAGGTCCGGTCGAGCATGGGCTGGCGGCCCCGCGTGTCGGAGGCCGTCGGCGAGACCCCGCCGCCCACCCAGGAGGAGCTGCGTTTGATCCGGACCCAGCTCGATCCCGAGGGCGTGTACACGTCGTAGCGATGCAGGAGCGCGCGAGCCACGTCTTGCACCGGGTGCTCACTCGAACGCTCCCGCGCGCGGTCAGCGCCGAGGGCGTGTGGATCGAGGATGCGGACGGGCGACGGTACCTCGACGCGGCCGGGGGCGCGATCGTCGTCAACGTCGGCCACGGCGACCGAACGCTGGTCGACGCGATGGCGCAGCAGTCGGCCCGGACGCCGTACGTACACGGGAGCGTGTTCACGACCGACGCGCTCGAGGACTACGCGGACGCGGTCGCGCCGCTGCTTCCGCTCGACGAACCGAGGATCTACCCGGTCTCCGGCGGGAGCGAGGCCGTCGAGACCGCGGTCAAGCTCGCCCGCGCGTTCCACCTCGCGCGCGGCGAGGCTGAACGGACCGTGGTCATCGGGCGGCAGGCCTCCTACCACGGCAACACGCTCGGCGCGCTCGACGTCGGCGGCAAGGCCGCGCTCAAGGCGCCGTACGAGCCCTGGCTGGGTCGATGCCCGCACGTCGAGGCCGCGTACGAGTACCGCTGCCCGAACCCGGGCCACCCGTCCGGCTGCGGCGCCTGGCACGCCGAACGCCTCGAGCGCGCGATCGTCGACGCCGGGCCGAACGCCGTCGCGGCGTTCGTCGCCGAGCCGGTCGCCGGCGCCACGCTGGCGGCGGCCGTGCCGACCGACGACTACTGGCCGGCGGTCGCCGAGGTTTGCCGCCGCCACGGCGTCCTGATCATCGCGGACGAGGTAATGACGGGGTTCGGCCGCACGGGACGTTGGTTCGGGATGGACCACTGGGACGTCCGGCCGGATGTGCTGACCGCCGGCAAGGGCTCGACCAGCGGGTACCTGCCGTTCGGGTTCGCCGCGTGCTCGGGCGAGGTGTTCGAGACCGTCCGGGACACCGGCTTCGTGCACGGGTTCACGTGGTCGCACAACGGCGTGGGTGCCGCCGTCGCGCACGCCGCGCTCCGGAGGCTCTCCGGGGGCGACCTCGTCGAGGCGAGCGCGCGGCAGGGGGAGCGGCTGCTGAAGGACCTCACCTCGGTGCTCGAGGACGATCCGATCCTGGGCGACGTCCGCGGGATCGGTCTGATGATCGGGATCGAGCTGGTCGCCGATCGCGGCTCGAAGGCGCCGTTCCCCCGCGCGGGGCAAGTGACCGAACGCGTCCTCGCCGCCGCCCGCGACGAGGGCCTGCTCCTGTACTCGAGCACCGGGCACGTCGCCGGCGACGGCGACCTGATCATGCTCGGCCCGCCGTTCGTGATCTCGCACGAGGAGTGCGACCTGATCGTCGAGCGCACCGCCGCCGCGATCGCCGCGGTCTCCGCGCACCCGTGACGGGCACGGCCGGGCTCGTCCTGTGCCCCGAGGCCCGGATCTACGACCACGGGCCCCAGCACCCGCTCCGACCGCAGCGCGTCCTGTACACCTGGGCGCTGATCGAGGCCTGCGGCCTGCTCGACGCGCCGAACGTCACCCGCCTCTCCTGCCGGACCGCCGAGGACGCCGAGATCGAGCTCGTGCACACGGAGGCCTTCGTCGAGGCCACGCGACGGGCCGGCCACGACGAGGACGGACCCTGGTCCCGCTTCGGCTACGGTCCGGGCGACAACCCGATCTTCCCGAACATGCACGAGGCTGGCGCGCTGGTGGCCGGCGCCTCACTGGTCGCCGCCGAGGCCGTCCGCGATGGGACGGTCCTGCATGCGTTCAACGCCGCCGGCGGCCTGCACCACGCGATGCCGGCGCGCGCCTCGGGCTTCTGTGTCTATGACGACCCCGCGATCGCGATCGCGTGGCTGCTCGAGCAGGGCGTGGAGCGGATCGCGTACGTGGACGTCGACGTCCATCACGGCGACGGCGTGCAGGCGATCTTCGACGCCGAGCCGCGGGTGCTCACGATCTCGATCCACCAGTCCGGGGAGACGCTTTTCCCGGGCACGGGGTTCGTGGAGGAGCGCGGCTCGGGCGCCGCCGAGGGGACGGCCGTCAACGTGCCGCTGTGGCCGGGCGTCTCGGACGTGGGCTGGCTCGCGGCGTTCCGGGAGATCGTGCCGCCGATCGTTCGGGCGTTCGCGCCGAAGGTGCTGGTCACCCAGCTCGGGTGCGACACGCACCGGACCGATCCGCTCGCCCAACTCCTCCTGTCGACCAGCGCCTACCGGGAGACCGCTTCGGAGCTGCACGCGCTCGCGCACGAGGTGACACAGGGCCGGTGGATCGCGACCGGCGGCGGCGGCTACCAGTGGGCCACCGTCGTGCCGCGCGCGTGGACGGCGTCCTTCGCCGAGATGGCCGGCGTGTCGCTGCCCGACGCGATCCCGGGATCGTGGATCGAGCAGGTGGAGTCCGACATCAGGGGCGAGGTCCCGGCCACGTTCTCCGAGCCCGCGCTCGACCTGGATCGCCTCGACCCATCCACGGAGTCGACGATCGAGCGCGTGCGGCGCGCGTGCTTCCCGTTCTTCGATCTCGCGCCCTGACTCCTACCATGGGCTCGTGAGCGAGGGGAGTCGGTCCGGTGGACAGCAGCTCCCGCACGAGGAACACTCGACGCGCGAGCACTTCGAGCAGGTCGGGGAGGACGTTCGCCGAGCGCGCGAGGCCGACCGGGTGGCCAAGGCGCATCGCAGGCGCCCCTGGTGGAGGTTCTGGGGCAAGCGCTCGGGCTGACGCTCAGCGCTTCGTCTCGGACACCTTCTCGACCAGCATCTCGATCATTCGGTCGACGCGGCTGGCGCGAGTCTCGGGCTTCTTCGCCTCCGCGACGTGGCGCGCGTACTCGTTGCGATGCGAGTAGGGGAGCCCGTCGAAGTACGTCCGCGCGGTCCGGTTCCTCTTGAGGGCCTTCGCCAGCTCGTCCGGCAGCTCGACCTGGCGCGGCGCGTCGTCGTTGCTCACCTCGACCCCCAGGGTGTCTCCCCCCGAGACGCCGGCCTCGGCCACGATCGCCTTCTTGACACCGAGGACGGCGCCGTCGCCCATCCGAACGATCGAGCCGCGATAGGGCACGCCGTTGAACGTAGCGGTCACGGGGATCCGCCCCTTGCCGCCGAGCGCCTCGATCACCTTCGGCGGTACCTCGACGAGGTGCCCGCCGCCGCTGCCACTCGGCTGAAGTCGACCCCGGAAGCTCGCCGTCGCCATCGCCGCCAGCCTACGCGAGCGCTCAGGCCTCGGGCCGGTGGAACCGGCGGGAGACGATGCCGACGCCCCATCGGTACAGCGGCGGCGTCAGGACCCGGAACGCCTGGAGCGCGGCGAGGGGGCGCGGGATCGAGATCTCCGGCGCGATCCCCTTCCGCACAACGTCGACGATCAGCGCGGCGACGTCGTCGGGATCCACGCGGATGACGGTCGGCCCGGTCGCCGGGAAGCCCTCAGTGGGGGAGAACCCGGGGTTCACGCTGGTGACCAGGATGCCCCTGGGCCCGAGCTCGTAGTACAGGGCCTCGCTGAACGCGACGACCCCGTGCTTGGTGGCGCCGTAGACGGCGGCGCCCGGAGGGACGATGCGGCCCGCGAGCGATGCGACGTTGACGACGTGCCCGCGTCCGCGTTCGAGCATCATGGGGAGGAAGAGCTTGGTCCCGCGGACAACGGCACGGAGGTTCACGTCGATCACGCGGTCCAGGTACGCGAGATCGGCCTGCTCGAACGCACCCCCGCCGCGGATCCCGGCGTTGTTGACCAACACGTCGCATCTGCCGTGCGTCTCGGCCACGCGGTCGCGGAGCGCGGTGAGCTGATCGAGCTCGGTCACGTCGCAGCCCACCGCGATCGCCGAGCCGCCCTGCGCGCCGATGCGTTCGGCCAACGCCTCGAGGCGTTCCAGCCGGCGGGCGGCCAGGACCACGCGCGAGCCCGCGTTGGCGAACCGAATGGCGGCCAGCTCGCCGAACCCCGACGACGCCCCGGTCACGACGACGACCGTCCCCTCCAGCTCCACGACCCTCCCCTCCGCCGGGACCTGGAGCGGACCCGGCTCCTCGTACGATGGAGCGATGGACGTTATCGGATCGCATGCGGCGCGCCTGCCCGCGCTGGACGGGCGGTGGACGCCGTCGGACCACCCGCGCGACGAGCTCGTCGAGGGGCTGGTCGCCGGCGCGGTGGCGGGTCGGGAGGTCACGCACCCCCTCGACAACGTGCTGCGGAACATCCGGCTGCTGCACGAGGGCGACCCCGACAAGCAATTCGGCCTGAGCGGGCTGCAGGCGCTCGATCCCGACGAGGTGCTCAGGCTCGTGGGTCGCGCCTCCGGGTTCCAGCCGGACTCCGCGGCGCGGACCGGAGCCGTCCCCGTCGACCCGGAGCTGGTGCTGGACGCGTGCGAGGCCGTCGGCGACCGGCTCGCGCAGGCGGTCCGCCGCGGCGAGCGGCTCGTGCTGGCGACCGGGCACCCGGTCGGCCTGGCGCATCTGTACATCGAGGTGGGCCGCCTGATGCGCGCTCTCGGGGTCGAGATCCTCGAGCCGGCGGACGGCATCACCTGGCGCGACGGCGACCGGCATCACCCCTGGGAGATCCGATACCTGGAGGGCGTGGCGATGCTCACCGACAAGGCGAGCGCCCGACACACGCACAGTGCGGACGCGATGGAGCGCATGCTCGCCGACGCGACGCCGGACCTGGTCTTCGCCGATCACGGGTTCGCCGGGGGCGCGATCGAGCGCGGCGTCGAGACCGTGTCGATCGCCGACGTGAACGATCCCGCATTGATCGTGGCCCGTGCGCTCGGACGCACCGAGACCGTGATCGTGATGGACGACAACGTCGCGCCACAGGCGTACTGGCCCTGCTTCCAGGCGATCGCGGCGCGTTTGCCCTGAGCGGCCTGGGGGCGGCCTCTCGGGGGCCGCTAAGATGAGCGGACATTGACGATCAGACCCACTGCAGAGGCACGGTTCGAACGCGTGATCGGGGCCGAACCGGGCCCCGTACCGACCATCCACACGAACGAGAGCGACGCGTCCGGGCGGGGGGCGGGGGCACCTCCGGCCGGATAGAACACACGCACGCGTGCGGCCGGCCTCCGGTTGGGAACCCGGAGGCGGACGTGAACGAGCACGAGGCACTCGTCGACCAGGCGGTGCGGACCAAGCACACCGTCCTGTTGATCGGCGGCATGGATACCGGCAAGAGCACGTTGTCGCGCGACCTGTTGGGTGCGGCCCTCGCGGCCGGGCGTCCAGCGGCCTATCTGGACGCCGACGTCGGCCAGAAGACCGTGGGCCCGCCCGCGACGATCTCGCTGAAGGTCGTTCGGAGCCATGAGGATCTCGAACCCGAGGTGCTCGCGCGTCCCGACGCCCTGTACTTCGTGGGCTCGACCTCAGCGCAGGGGCACCTGCTTCCCGTGGTGGGCGGGGTGGCCGCGCTCCACGAGCAGGCCAAACAGCTGGGAGCGGACTTCGTCATCGTCGACTCGTCGGGGCTCGTGTCGGGCATCTCGGGGCAGACGCTCAAGTACCACAAGGTCGAGGCCCTTCGGCCCGACCTCGTCGTGGGGCTCCAGCGCGGCGAGGAGCTGCTGCCGCTGCTGGGCGTGATCCAGCGCTTCTTCGCCACCGAGGTCGTGCCGCTGGGCGTCCACCCCGGCGTGGTCCCGACCACCGTGGACAAGCGCGCCGAGAACCGGGAGATCGCGATGCGCCGGTACTTCTCGGGCGAACTCCATCGGTTCCGGGTCAAGCCGACGGTGTTCATGCCGGCGCTCCCGCCCCTGTTCGAGCCGGCCGCGCTGAACGGCCTGCTCGTCGGCCTGTCCGACGGAGCCGGCGGGTACACGGGCATCGGGTATCTCGAACACGCAACCGAGGAGGGCGTGCTGCGGCTGATCTCGCCGGTGGCAGAGGGGCCGAAGGCCCTTAGACTGGGCTCGGTCCGGCTGGAAGCGTCCTTCCGCGTCAAGCGGGTGGATCTGCGCGCCTTGTTCGGATCGGAATAGGAGATCGACGCGTGCCGTCACTGGTCAAGAAGCGCCGCAAGAAGATGCGGAAGAAGAAGCACAAGAAGCTGCTGAAGAAGACCCGCTGGCAACGCCGCCAACAGGGCCGCTAGGAGGCCGACCGGTGCCCGTGACGGTCCCCGTCGGGGTCCGTCTCATGATGTTCGCGGGCGTGCTCGCCGTCGCGATGGCGGCCTGCGGGGGCGAAGGACCCAAGGTCGACCTGTCGGACTCGCGCGCGGTATCGTTCGAATCCGCCGACGGTGTTGCGCTCGAGGGCCGGCTGTTCGGCGACGGCAGCACCGCCGTGGTCTTGTCGCACATGTTGCCGGCAGACCAGCGCTCGTGGTTCGCGTTCGCGGACCGACTGGCCGACGAGGGCTACCTGGTCCTGACCTACGACTTCCGCGGCTACTGCCCGGGTGGCGAGGGCGGCTGCTCGCAGGGCGATCGGGACATCTCCGCGATCTGGCAGGACGTGCTCGGCGCCGAGGACTTCGTGCGCTCGCAGGGCGCCACGGAGGTCGCGCTGGTCGGCGCGAGCATGGGCGGCACCGCGTCGCTGGTGGCCGCCGGGCAGGAGGGCCAGGACGTCGAGGCCGTGGTGACGCTCTCGGCGCCCGAGTCGATCGAGGGCCTCGTCGTCGACGCCGCGCTGCTCCAGCGCGAGCAGGCGAACAAGCTGTTCATCGCCGGCGTCGGCGACGCGACGGCGGCGGCCTCCGCCCAGCACCTCGTCGACATCGCCCCGCCGCCCAAGCGCATCGCGATCATCCCGGCCGACGATCACGGCACCGACCTGCTGACCGGGGCGCGCGGCGAAGAGGTCCAGCGGCTGATCGAGACGTACCTGACGCAGTTCGCGCCGGCCTGACGCGGACGACGGCGGGACTCAGCGGGACGGGGCGGCGGTCGGCAGCGGCGTACCCTCGACGGGGCCGGGGAACGGTCCCTCGTCCCGGTTGGCGAGCGTGAGCTGATAGAGGGCCGCGCCCACCAGAAGCATGAACAGCACGATCAGGGTGATCAGCGTGAACCGCCGCATCGGCGGAGGCTAGCGCTTGCTGTCTCAGGCCGGCATGGTGAGCCGGGACTCGCAGATCTCACGGCTACGGGTCAACACCGACCGCAGGGCGGCTTCGTCCTTGATGTCGTTGCGCAGATCGATCTCTAGCGAGACCGCCCCGCGATAGCCGCGCGCGGCAAGGGTCTCGAGCACGCGGCCGAGATCGAGGACGCCCTCCTCCAGCGGCGAGTGGGAGTCCCACCCCCGGCCGGCGTTGTTGGACAGGTGGACGTGGGCGAGACGATCGCCGATCCGGCCGATCGCCTCCAAGGGGTCGAGGCCCGCGACCGCGAGGTGACTCGTGTCGAGCGCCACGGCCTCGAAGCGCTCGAGGTCCTCGAGCGACTGCCGCGCGTGGAAACGCGCCACGCTTCGCCCTCGCAGCCGCAGCGGGAACATGTTCTCCACCGCGATCCGGACGCCCCACGCCTCCGCGGCCGCGGGCGAGCTCTCGTCCAGCCATCGCCGATAGGCGGCCTGCCACCGGTAGGGAGGGTGCACGACGACCACGGGCGCCGCCACGCGGAGGGCGAGCTCGACCGCACGTTCGATCTTGCCGACGGGATCGCGGCCCCACACGCGCCGCGACACCAGGAGGAACGGCGCGTGCACCGCCACCACGGGGAGCTCGTGGTCTTCGGACAGGCCACGGATGCGGGCGGCGTCCTGCGTGTCGGGGTCGCTGGTGACCATGATCTCGACGCCGCCGAACCCCGTCTCGGCGATCAGCGCGAACGCATGCTCCAGCGGCCTGGAGAAGACCGAGATCGTCGAGCAGGCGACGGCGGGCCGGTCGCTGGTCACGCGGCGATGCTAGCAGCGGCCCGTTCGGGCACGGCTATGCTGCGGCCCGTGTGGGTGTTTCCGCTCGCCGCGGCCGTGGTGGCGACGGCGTTCGCGATCGCGCTGGGGCGGCGATTCGCGCGGCGTCGACGTTCGTACGAGGCCTTCTGGGCGATCGCCCTGCTGATGTACGCGGGGGCGTCGCTGGCGGTGGGGATCGGGACCGCGAGCGGATGGACCCCGGGCGAATTCCGGGTCTATTGGGCGCTCGGCGCGGTGCTGAACGTGCCGTTCCTGGCCCAGGGTGAGCTCGACCTGCTGATCCGCGCTCGCGCCGTCCGCTGGGCGCTGTACGTGCTGCTCGCGTTCATCACCGCGTACACGATCGCGGTCGTCCGCACCGCCGAGATCCATGCCGGCGCGCTTGCCGAGGACCTCCCCTCGGGCAAGGAGGTGTTCGGGGACGGGACGGCGGCGCACCGCCTGCCCCAGCTCATCGCGATCCCCGCGTACCTGATCCTGGTCGGCGGCACCCTGTGGTCGGCCTGGCGCATGCGCGGACGGCCCGAGCTCCGCGACCGATTCTGGGGAACGCTGATCATCGCCCTGGGCGCGACGGTGATCGCCGGGTTCGGATCGGCATTCGCCGCGCTCGGCTACCTCGTCCCGTTTTCGTTCTCGTTGCTCGTCGGGATCACCGTGATGTTCCTCGGCTTCGTCCGGGCCGCTCGGCAGCGCCGGCACGCCCCGGCCGGCTGACGCCCCCTCGATCCCGCGGTTCTTCGTCTTCGGGTGATCCGTCGGTCGCGGCTCCGCGAAGGATGCCGTGACCGCTCACGCGACCGGAGGTGAGACGGGCGCCGGGTCGGAGGTTCCGGCCGGCTGGGACGCAGCGGTCGACGCGGAAACACACCCCGACCAAGGAGGAATCCGTTGCCTGCCAAGCGCATCCGAACACGTGCGCTCGCGGCGGCAGCGTCGCTCGCGGTGGTGGCCGGCCTCTTCGCGCTGGCCCCCCTGACGGGAGGCGCGTCCAGCCATCGCGAGGCACCGCTCGTCTCGGCGGACCCTCAGATCGACACCACCGATGTGTGGGCGTTCGTGAGTGAGGATCGGCCGGACACCGTCACCCTGATCGCGTCGTGGATCCCGTTCGAAGAGCCGGCGGGGGGCCCGAACTTCTACGCGTGGGGCGCCGGCGTGCACTACGACATCAACATCGACAACGACTACGACGCCAGGCCCGACGTCACCTATCGGTGGGTGTTCTCGAACCACTTCCGCAACCCGAACACCTTCCTGTACAACACGGGCGCGGTCACGTCGCTGAACGACCCGGACCTGAACTTCACGCAGACCTACGATCTGATCCGGATCAACCGTGACAGCGGCAAGCAGAAGACGGTCGTGAACGACGCCGTCTCGGCACCGTCCAACGTGGGCGCCGCCTCGATGCCGAACTACAACAGCGACCTGTTCGACGCCGCCACGGTGGAGTTCGGCTCCGCGCCCAGCATGTCGTGGGCCGGACAGTCCGACGACGCGTTCTTCCTCGACCTGCGTGTGTTCGACCTGCTGTACGGCGCGAACCTGAAGGAGGTCGGCGACGACACGCTCGCCGGGTTCAACGTGAACACGCTCGCCCTGCAGGTCCCCAAGGCAGACCTGGCGAAGGGAAAGGACGCCGACGCGAACCCGGTCATCGGCATCTGGAGCGCCACGTCCCGAAAGAGCACGCGGGTTCAGCTCGGCGACGGCTCGCAGAAGCAACAGGGCGGCTATGTCCAGGTCTCGCGCCTCGGCATGCCGCTGGTGAACGAGGTCGTGATCCCGGTCGGGCTGAAGGACTACTTCAACGCCTCCAAGCCCAGCCAGGACGGCGCGGCCCTGCCGCTGGTCCAGGACCCCGAGCTCCCGCACCTGCTGAACGCGGTGTACGGGCTCGCGATCCCCGACTCGGACCCGAACAGGGCCGGCATCCAGCGGGCCGACCTGATCTCGGTCTTCCTGACCGGGGTCGACGGGCTGAACATGCCGGAGGGCGGCACGCCCAGCGAGATGATCCGCCTGAATATGTCGATCCCGCCGTGCTCCTCCAAGTGCTCGAGGCTCGGCGTGCTAGGTGGTGACGTCGCCGGGTTTCCGAACGGGCGCCGCCTGTCCGACGACATCATCGACGAGTCGCTGCGCGTGGTGCTCGGGGTGCTGCTCCCGAACCACCAGGCCATCGCGAACACGATCGGCGACGGCGTTGACGCCAACGACGTCTCGTTCAACACGCGGTTCCCCTACGTCGCCTACCCCCACTCGGGTTCGAGCGCAGACCCCCACTGACGGAGCGGCGGGGCCCGGCCGAACGGCCGGGCCCCGCCCTCCCGACCACGCGGAGGTGTGAGGGATGAGGGCTCTCGGCAAGGCGGCGGCGGTGACGGTGATGGCGGTCGCCCTGTCGGTCGCGGGCGCGGTCGTGTTCGTCCGCGGCACGGGAGACGCCGTAGAGCCCGCGTCGGACCACACGACTTCGTCTGCCCTGCTGCTCCCGACGTCGAATGCGGACTCGCTCGACGGCGCGATCGCGTCCCTCCAGCAGCGCCTACGCGAGATCCCCGACGACTGGCGCGGCTTCGCGCAGCTCGGGCTCGCCTACGTCGCCCAGGCCCGGGTGACGGCCGACCCGTCCTGGTACCCGAGGGCGGAGGGCGTCCTGCGCCGGTCGCTCCGCCTGCACCCGGACGAGAACGTGGACGGCGCGCTGGGGATCGGGGCGCTCGACCTGGCGCGCCACGACTTCGCCTCGGCGCTCCGGCAGGGCCGCCGAGCGGCCTCGCTCGACCCGTACGACGCCGACGCCTACGGCGTGATCGGTGACGCCCTGGTCGAACTGGGCCGTTACCGGGCGGCGTTCGACGCGATCCAGACGATGGTGGACACGCGGCCCGACCTCGCCTCGTACGCCCGGGTCGCGTACGCGCGCGAGCTGCGTGGGGACGTGGCCGGCGCCGAGCGGGCGATGCGGTTGGCGTTCGACGCGGCCGGTTCCTCGTCGGACGCCGCGTGGACCGCGTATCAGCTCGGCGAGCTCGCGTTCGGGTCCGGTGAGGTTGCCGCGGCCCGGGGGTGGTACGCCCGCGGCCTGGACCTGGACCCCTCGTATGCGCTGAACCTCGCCGGCATGGCCAAGGTCGCGTGGGCGCGCGGGGACGACGACCTGGCGATCCGGCGCTACGAGGACGTCGCGGCGCGCTACCCGGCGCCCGAGATCGTGATCGCCCTCGCCGACCTCTACCGCGCGACCGGTCATGCCGCGCTCGCCGATCAGCAGGCGGACGTGGTCCGCGCGATGCAGGAGCTCGCCGCGGCGAACGGCGTGAACATCGACCTCGAGCTCGCGCTGTTCGACGCCGATTACGGCGATCCGGCCGGCGCGCTCTCGGCCGCGCGCGCCGAGTGGGCGCGGCGCCACAGCATCCACGTCGCCGACGCCTACGCGTGGGCGCTGTACGCGAACGGCCGCTACCGGCGTGCGTCCGCGTTCGCCGACCGCGCCCTCGCGCTCGGGACGCGGAACGCGCTGTTCGTGTTCCACGCCGGGATGATCCGGCTGCAGCTCGGCGACCGCGACGGTGCTCGGCGCGACCTCGCGCGCGCGCTCGCGATCAGTCCGGACTTCTCGATCCAGCACGCGACGGAGGCGGCCCGCACGCTCGCACAGCTGGAGTCCGCGCGATGAGGCGGCTCTTCCTATTGGCCGGCGTCATCGCGGCGGTGCTCCTCGCGCCGGCGCTCGCCGCCGCGCATCCGCTCGGGAACTTCACGATCAACCGATACGCGGGGATCGAGCTCACGCCGGGGCAGGTGCGGATCGACTATGTGGTCGACATTGCCGAGATCCCGACGGTCCAGATCCGCCCCCAGATGGACGGCGACGGCGACGGCGAGGTCACCGACGCCGAACGCGCGGCATGGGCGAGGCGTACCGCCCCGGACCTGCTCGCGAAGGTCGAGGTGGCGATCGGCGGCCGCCCCCTGCGACTCGAGGTGGTCTCGGCGTCGGCCCGGTTCCGGCCGGGGCAGGGGGGGCTCGACATCCTGCGACTGGAGGCCGCGTTCGCCGGGCCGGCGCCGGCCGAGGGCCGACTTGAGTTCGCGGACGCGAACTACCAGGACCGGATCGGATGGAGCGAGGTCACGGCCGTCGGTGCCGACGGCACCGCGCTCTCGTCCTCGTCGGTCCCTGCCCGCAGTGTCTCGAACGCCCTCCTGGCGTACCCGCAGGACCTGCTGTCGAGCCCCCTGAACGTGACCACGGCGACCGTCTCGTTCGAGCCCGGCGCGAGCGCAGCCGTGGGCGCCGGCGAGCCGATCGCCGAGAGCGGCGCCCGGCCGGACGTCAGCGGCGGGGCGTTCGCCGGCCTGGTCGGCCGGACGGGACCGTTCATGGCCGTGGCGCTGCTGCTTGCGCTCGGGTTCGGCGCCCTGCACGCGCTGGGTCCCGGCCACGGCAAGACGCTGATGGCCTCGTATCTCGTGGGCGCCGGCGGTCGCGTTCGGCACGCGGTGGCCGTGGGGGGTTCGGTCGCCGTGATGCACACAGCCTCGGTGCTCGCACTCGGCTTCGCCGTGCTCACCCTCGCCCGGGTCTTCGCCCCCGAACGCGTCTATCCGTGGCTGGGCCTGATCTCCGGCCTGATCGCGTTCGGGCTGGGTGCCTCGCTCCTGGTCTCGAGGCTCGGTCGCCGGGGCCGGTCGCCGGCCGAGGACGAACACCATCATCATCTCGACCGCGGGAGCGTCCACGTCCACGAGACGCCGCTGTCCCGCCGCAGCCTGACGGCGCTCGCGGTCGCCGGCGGCATCCTGCCGTCGCCGACCGCGCTGATCGTGCTGCTGGCGGCCATCGCGCTGGGGCGTGTCGCCTACGGGCTCGCGCTGATCGCGTCGTTCAGCCTGGGTCTGGCGGGTGCGGTGGTCGTCGTGGGGATCGTCGCGCTCCGGGCCAGGGATGCGCTGTCGCGGCGGGTGTCCGGGAGGACGGCCCGGCTCGTGCCGGTGCTCTCGGCGGCGTCGATCGCGCTGCTCGGCCTGGTCCTTACCCTGCGCGGCGTCACGCAGGTCTGATCGCCGCTAGGAGAGCTGCCCCGCCCAGCTGTGCCACTGCGTGTTCGGCCGGGAGGGCGGAACCCCGGCCACCTCCTCGCTGATCCAGATCGCGTCGTAGCGGGAGACGTCCACGTCCTGGAGCTCGAGCAGCACCACGCCGTCCTCCGGCCAGAACATCCGCCCGACCCGCACCCACTCGCCGCCGCTGCCCAGCCACAGCTGGTAGGCGTGCCCGGGGCCGGGTTCGGGGCAGTCGGTCGACGCGACGTAGAGCGTGCGGATCTCCGGGACCGAGACCTCGACCAGCCCGCTCTCCGGCGGCGTCTGTCCCTGCGGGGCGACGTTGACCGGCTGCGATCCGGACGATTGCATCGCCGACAGGATCTCGAGCGCCGTGCCGGCGCGCGTCTGGGCCTCGTTCAAACGGTTGCCCAGGACCAGCGACAGGCCGCCCATGGCGACCAGGGCCACGGCCGAGGCCGCCACCGCGACGAGCGCGCCCCGCCGGGGCCCGCGGCCCTCGAGCGGGACCTCGTCAATCGCCCGGTGGATGCGGGGGAGCATGGTCTCTGGCGGGTCCGCGGGAGGGGTCGCGAGCGCCAGGTCGCCCGAGAGCGCCTGGAAGTCTGCGAGCGTCCGGCGGCACCGGGCGCAGCCGGGCACGTGCTCGGACAGGAGCCGGTCCGCCTGGGCCGCGTCCTCGCCCTCGAGCGAGAGCAGGGCGTAGCCCGCCAGCAGCTCCTCGATCCGCTCGTGGTCCTCGGTCACCCTTACTCCTCCTGCAGCGCGACACGCAGCTTCCGCATCGCAGCCAGCGTCCTGGTCTTGACGGTCCCGATCGGGACGCCGAGTTCCTCGGCGATCCGAACCTGCGTCATGCCCCCGAAATACGCCATCTCGAGGACCTGCCGCTGGGCCTCCGGAAGCGTGCCGAGCGCGGCGCGGACCTCCTTGCGCCGAACGCGCAGGTACGCATCCTCGACCACGTCTTCCGCTGGGTCTTCGCCGGTGGCGGGCTCGAGGTTCGCCGCGCGTTCGGTCCGCCTGCGTAGCCGCTCCTCGCGCCGAACGGCGTCGACCGCCCGATGATGGACCAAAGACAGGAAGAAGGAGCGGAATCCCCCCCTGGCCGGATCGAAGGCCTCGGGGGCCCGCCAGAGGGCCAGGAAGGCGTCCTGGACGACCTCCTGGGCGATCAGGTCCTGCGAGGTCACCCGGAGGGCGACCCCGTAGGCCTGCCGCACGTAGCGCCTGTAGAGCTCGTCGAAGGCAGCCCGGTCACGCACCGAGACGCGACGGTGCAGCTCCAGGTCCAGGCGCTCGTCCTCGCCCACGGTGGTGTTCCTACCACACGGAGCGGGCCGCTCCATCTCGAGACGCGACCGTGGCTACCATGCGGGCCGTGGCGAAGGTCCTGATGTACTCGCGGCCGGGGTGCGGCCTGTGCGACCAGGCCCGCGACGTGATCCTGCACGAGCGCGAGCGGACGCCGTTCGACTACCGCGAGGTTGACATCTCGGGGGACGACGCCCTGGAGCTCGAGTTCGGCATCCGGATCCCCGTGGTGCTGGTGGACGGCCGGGAGCTGTTCGAGATCTCGGT
>JBKPKU010000092.1:0-32793 GCA_046731295.1 Actinomycetota bacterium | reverse complement strand
TCCATGAGCTCGGCGAGCTTGTCGGTGGTCTGCTCGGCGAACGCGGCCGGGACCATCACCCACGCCGCCCGCGGCTTCGAGAGCTTGTTGACGAAGTCCTCCAGCGACCCGGTGCCGATCGATCCTTCGCCCTCGAGCTCTCGAACCGAGTCCGGGTTCACGTCGTAGACGACGACCTCGTGGCCGCCGCGCATCAGCCGGCGCGTGAGGTTCGCGCCCATCCGGCCCAGGCCCACCATGCCGAGCTGCATCACCCCACCTCCATCAGTTGGTCGAACGTGACCCGGGCGACCCGGCGCCCGCGCGTTCGGAGGGAGCGGAGGTCGCCGAGCGACTGCGCGTCGATCAGCGTCCCGAACGTGTAGGGCTGGCCTGGGATCGCCACGTCCACGGACCGACCGTCGTCGACGACCTGGATGAACACGCCGTCGTTCGGGCCGCCCTTGTGCAACTGCCCGGTCGAGTGCAGGAACCGCGGGCCGAACCCGGTCGTCGTGGCCACCCGGTAGGTGTCCCGGATCCCCAGGCGGGCGAGCTCGATCGCCTCCTCGGTCTCTGAGGTCCGGTCCAGGTAGGCGAGGATCCCCACGTAATCGCCCTCGCCAACCTCCTTCAGCAACGCGCCCAGGTCATCGAACCCGGGGTCCTCGACCGATCCCGAGGCCAGGATCTGTTTGGTCGCGTCCTTGGACTCCTGCACGTTCGGCTGGTCGAACGGGTTGATGCCGAGGACGTGGCCGGCGATCGCGGTAGCCATCTCCCAACGGAAGAACTCGCCGCCGATCTGCTCGCGGCCCTCGAGCGCGAGCCGGGCGACGGGGTGGCCAACGTTCTCGAGCGCGTCGACGCCATCGTGCTCGCCGATCGCGACGAACACGCGGTCCTTCCCGTAGACGTCGGGAGCGGCGATCGGTTCGCCCACGACCGGGACGATGCCGACGTCCTCCTTGCCGGTGGACTCGGCGATCAGCTGCTCGACCCAGCTGCCGAAGCTCGCGATCTCGGGTGGCAGCGCGAGCGTGAGCTTGTCCCGCCCCGCCCGCGCGGCCTCGCCCATGAGCGCGCCGAGCGTCGCGCCCGGGCTTTGCGCGGCAGGGACCATGCGTTCGGAGGCGACCTCCATCTCCTCGGCGCGGTCCAGGACCTCGTGAAGCGGCGCGCCGATCAGGGCGGCCGGGACCAGCCCGAAGTAGGACAGGGCGGAGTATCGCCCGCCGATGTCGTCGGGGTTGAGGAACGCCGAGCGGAACCCGTGTTCGCGCGCCAGGGTTTCCAGCGGCGTGCCCGGGTCGGTGATCGCGACGAACTGCTTCCCGTTCGGCGCCGCCTCCCAGAAGTGCGCGAAGTGGCTGAGCGTCTCGGTCGTGCCGCCGGACTTGCTGGCCACGACGAACAGGGTCTTCGGGAGCTCGACCTGGCCCGCGATCCGCTGGATCGTGACGGGGTGGGTCGTGTCGAGCACGATGAGCTCGAGCGCGCCGTCGGCGGCCCCGAACGTCCGCATGAACACCTCGGGCGCGAGGCTCGAGCCGCCCATCCCCAGCAGCACCGCGGTCTCGAACCCGTCCGCCGCCGCCTGCTCGGCGAACACCTCCAGTTCGCCCACCCGTTCGTGCATCAGTTCTGTCACGGTGAGCCACCCCAGCCGGTTCGTGACCTCGGTCGGGTCGTCCTTCCAGACCGTGTGGTCCTTCCGCCAGATGCGTTCGACGACTCTCTCACGGTCCAGGCGCTCGAGGCGTTCGGAGACGGGGGCGAGCATCGTGGACAGCGTCGTCCGCTGGCGTTCGCCGCCGGCGCGGACCTGCTCGAGCTTCTTCGCGATCGTCTCCAGCAGCGCGTCGAAGTCCTTGGCGAACGAGGCGATGCCCTTCTCGAGGAGCTTCGCGGTGACGTCGGCGAGCGAGATCTCGTATGAGGAGAGCGCCTCGAGGTCGGCCTTCGCGTCGTCCAGGCCTTCGGTGACGGCGTTCGGGCGCACGGTGCCGTGGTCGCGGAACGCATCGACGGTAGCCATCGGCATCGTGTTCACGGTGTTCGGGCCGACGAGCGCGTCGACGTACATCGTGTCGGGGTAGGCCGGGTTCTTCGTCGAGGTCGAGGCCCACAACGGACGCTGCACGCGGGCGCCCGCGGCGGCCAGGCGCTCCCAACGGTCGCCCGAGAAGATCTGGCCGAAGTGCTCGTACGCGAGCTTCGCGTTCGCGATCGCCGCGGCTCCGCGGAGCGGGGCGCCCTCGGGCAGCAGCGCGTCGACGGCGGAGTCGACCCGCGAGACGAAGAACGACGCCACAGAGGCGATCCGGTCGACGGGGTCGCCCGCCTCGACCCGGCGCTCGATGCCGCGCTGGTAGGCGGCCGCGATGCCGGCGTACGCCTCGACGGCGAACAGCAGCGTGATGTTCACGTTGATGCCGTCGGCGATCGACTGCTCGATCGCCTGCAGGCCCTCGGGGGTCGCGGGGATCTTTATGAGGACGTTCGGGCGGTCGATCCGAGCCCACAGGCGGCGGGCGGCCTCGATCGTGCCGGCCGTGTCGCGCGCCAGCCGGGGGTCGACCTCGAAGCTCACGAGCCCGTCGGCGCCCTCACTCGAGTCGTAGAGCGGCCGCAGGACGTCGGCGGCCGTCTGGATGTCGACGATCGCCAGGTCCTCGAAGATCTCGAGCGGCTCGTGGTCGCGGCCGTCGCCCGCGAACCGGGCGATGACTTCGTCGTAGTCGGTCGAGCCGCCGATCGCCTTGCCGAAGATGCTGGGGTTCGAGGTGACCCCGGTCATGCCGCCGTCGATCAGGCGCTGGAGCTCACCGCTGGTGATGAGCGTTCGGCGCACGAAGTCCAGCCACGGGCTCTGACCTGCGGCCGAGAGTTCCTGCAGGGGATCCATCCGTCGCTCCTTTCGGGCGCTGCGACGTTGGGGTCAACGGTAGCCGGTCGCGCGGCAAGCCGGTCGCGAGCGAAGGGACCAGGCATGATCACGTGGTCGGCCCGGCGGCCGCGGCGCGGATCGCCCGGGCCGCGGCCGGCGGATCGGCCGCCCGGAAGATGGCGCTCCCGGCGACCAGCACGTCCGCCCCCGCGGCGACCGCCTGCCCCGCGGTCTCGGGGTTGATCCCGCCGTCCACCTGGATCCGGAAGGAGCGGTCGCGTGCCTCCCGGATCTCGGCCGCCCGCGAGACCTTCGTCAGGTGCTCCGGCACGAACGCCTGGCCGCCGAACCCCGCCTTGATCGTCATCACCAGGAGCAGGTCGATGCGTTCGTCGAGATAGGGCTCCACCGCCTCGAACGCCGTCGGCCCGTCGATCACGATCCCGGCCTGCATGCCGAGCTCGCGGATCCGCTCGAGCAGCGGCGTCGGATCCCCGAGTTCCACGTGCACGCTGCACAGGTCGGCCCCGGCCTCGGCGAGTGGCTCGAGCCACATGCCGGGATCGGTCACCATCAGGTGGCAGTCCAGGAACAGATCGGTGTGCTTCCGGATCGACGCGACGACCGGGGGGCCGATCGACAGGTTCGGCACGAAGTGGCCGTCCATCAGGTCGACGTGGAGCCAGTCCGATCCGGCCCGGACGGCGGCGATCTCGTCGGCCAGCACCGCATAGTCGGCGGCGAGGATCGACGGAGCGAGCAGGACGTCGTTCGGCACGCGCGTAGTGTGCCCCACCGGGGCGTGGGGCCGCTCGACGCATCTCGGCTGAGGTGCGACCCTTCGTTCGACCCACGGCCGGAAGGGAGCCGACGATGGACGACGTGATCCGCGTCTACGGCGCGAGCTGGTGCCCGGACTGCCGGCGCGCCAAGCGGTTCCTCGGCGACCAGCGCATCTCGTTCGAGTGGCACGACATCGAGGTCGACCCCGAGGGCGTTCGGATCGTTCGGGAGCGAAACGACGGAAACAACATCATCCCGACGATCGTCTTCCCCGACGACTCCCACCTGTCCGAACCCTCGAACGAGGAGCTGGCCGAGAAGATCGGTCTCGAGCGCATGGCGATGAGCCACGTGTACGACCTGATCGTCGTCGGCGGCGGTCCCGCCGGCCTGACGACCTCGATCTACGCGGCGCGCGAGAACCTGCAGACCCTCGTGATCGACAGCAAGGGTCTGGGTGGGCAGGCCGGTGTCACCGAACGCCTGGACAACTACCCTGGCTTCCCCGACGGCATCGGTGGCGCCGAGCTTGCCGACCGCATCGTGCTCCAGGCGCGGCGCTACGGCGTCGAGATGCTGCAGGCGGTCTCGGTCACCGCCGTCTCGAGCGACGGCGAGGAGCTCGACGTGGAGACCGCGACCGGGGACCACTACCACGCGCGGGCCGCGCTGATCGCGACGGGTTCCTCGTACCGGCGGACCGGCGCGCCGGGCGAGGACGACCTGATCGGCGCGGGCATCCACTTCTGCGCGACGTGCGACGGTCCATTCTACAAGGGCGCCGAACAGCTGGTCGTGCTTGGCGGCGGTAACAGCGGGCTCGAGGAGGCCCTGTTCCTCACGCAGTTCGTCGACAGGGTGACGATCGTGCAGCGGGGCGATCGCCTGACCGCGAACGCGTTGCTCCAGGACAAGGTGGCGATGACACCGAGCATGCGCGTGCTCCTCAACCGCGAGGTCGCCGAGTTCAAGCCGAAGGACGACGGCAGCGGCAAGCTCGGCGCAATCGTGCTGAAGAACCGCGAGAGCCGCGAGCTCGAGGAGATCCATCCTTCGGGCGCGTTCGTGTTCATCGGGCTGGACCCGAACACCGGGTTCGTCAAGGGTGCGGTGGATCTGGACGATCGCGGACTGATCGTGACCGACATGGGTTTGCAGACGAGCATGCCGGGCGTGTTCGCCGCGGGCGACGTGCGGTCGGGTTCGACCAAACAGCTCGCATCGGCCGTGGGCGAGGGCGCCGCGGCCGCGATCGGCATCCGCATGTACCTCGAGGCGCTGGACGCCAAGCCCATGCACATGATGGAGGCGGGGCACTGATGGACCCGAACGAGATCTTCGAACTGATCGTCAAAGCGGACGAGCGGCTGAAGTACGCGCACGAGGACAACGCGGGCCTGCGAACGCAACAGGCCCGCGAGCTGCTCGTCAAGGCGCGGGACGCCGCGCGCGAGATCGGGAACCAGGGGCTGGTTCAGCAGGCCGAGACTCGTCTGGCGGACCTGGACGCCGGCCCGTCCTGATCGATCAACCGGGTCGGGCGGCGCCCACGAAGCTGTCCCAGTAGATCGGGACGACCGAGACCACGCTTCCCGTGTGCGGGGAGTGGATCATCTGACCCCCGCCCACGTAGATGCCGACGTGCGAGATCGGACTGTAGAAGAAGACCAGGTCGCCCGGCTGCAGGTCCTCCTGCGCGACATGCGGGAGCGACCCGTACTGCGCGGCCGAGGAGTGCGGGAGGGACACGCCCGCGTGCGCCCACGCCCACATCGTGAAGCCCGAGCAGTCGAACCCGGTTTCGGGACTCGCCCCCCCGAACTGGTAGGGCGTGCCGATCACCGAGTACGCGGCCTGGATCACCGCTCCGACGCCCCCGCTCACCGTCGGCGGTGGTGGGATCGGCCCCGTCCCGTAGCCCGACGTGCTGGTCACGGAGGCCGCAGCGGCGGCCTGGGCCTGGAGCGCCTCGTGGTATTGGCGGTTCAGCGTCTCGTACAGGCTCCGCGCCTCGGAGACCCGCTGCTCGATCTGGGACTTCTTGCTCGCGATCGAGTGCACGACGGCCCGCCGTTCGTCTGCCGTCGCGGCGAGCTCCTGGGCCGTCCACGCCGCCTCTTGTCGCGCGGCCTCGGCCTTGACGGCGAGATCGGACTGTGCCTGCGCCAAGCTGCCGATGAACTCCAGACGGTCCGAGAAGTCCGCGATCGAGGAGGACTCGAAGAGCGAGGCGATCTGCGAGCCCACGCCGCGGTAGGCGCGCCCCGCGTTCGCGTTCAGGTTGGTGATCGCGCGGACCGCGGTCGCGCGGGCCCGATCCGCCTGGGCACGCACGTCGCCGAGCCGGTCCAGGACGTCCTGGAGCCGGATCTGTGCCTGGTTGTACTGCTCGACCATGAGGTCGAGCTCGCGATTCAGGCTGTCCAGTTGCGCTTGAGCGCGCTCGACCTCGTCACGACTGGGAGCCGCGGAGGATAGGGAAACCGCACCAACGGTCGCCGAGGCGGCGACCAGCACGGCAATCGCGAGCCGTGCGGCGAAGTGCGTTTGCTTTTCGGTCATCACCCTCCGGGCAAAGAAACGGGCTGTCCTTCGACAGCCCGCGCAGCAGAGTACCGTCAGCCTATGAGGGGGTCAAACGGTCCCGCAACCTTTTGTCGTTCGTCGGGACGGCGGGATTTGAACCCGCGACCTCAGCGTCCCGAACGCTGCGCGCTACCAAACTGCGCCACGTCCCGCAGCCGGAGAGTGTATCGGCTCGTGGTCCGCGACGGCCTGCCGGTAGCATCGCGGGGAGTAATCGGCAGGGCACGCCCGACCTGGAGGTTCGGATGAGGATCGCCGAGATCTGTCCCCCGTGGATCGCGGTTCCGCCGAAGGGATACGGCGGGATCGAGTGGGTCGTCTCGCTGCTCGCCGACGGGCTCGCAGAGGCGGGTCACGAGGTGACGCTGTTCGCGACCGGCGACTCGAGCACGAAGGCGGACCTGGAGTACGTGTTCGAGCAGGCCCCGGGATCCGACCGCATCAACGACATCGTCCTTGACACGACGCACACCCTGTTCAGCCTGCGTGACGCGCGTGAGCGGTTCGACGTCCTGCACGTGCACACGCCCTTCTCGACGCTCGCGGGCGCGGTGGAGACCGGCGTGCCCACGGTGCACACGCTGCACGGTTCGTTCGTGCCCGAGATGCAACGCCTGTACTCGTTCGTGGCCGAGCGGATCTGGTTCGTGGCGATCAGTCAGGCACAGAAGCGGTTCAACGAGGACCTGCGCTACGGCGGGGTCGTCTACAACGGCATCGATATGAGCCTGTACTCGCTCCAGCAGGAGAAGGAGGACTTCGTCCTGTTCCTGGGGCGGGCCGCGCCGGAGAAGGGGTGGCGCCGGGCGATCGACGCGGCCGTGGCCGCCGGCGAGCGTCTCGTGTCGGCGGTCAAGATCGCCCACCCCACCGAGCAGGAGGAGTGGGAGACCAGCATCGAGCCGATGATCCCATCGGAGTTCGAGATCCTTGGCGAGATCACCCTGGAAGAGAAGGTCGACCTGCTCCGCCGGGCCAAGGCCGTGCTGTTCCCGATCGACTGGGCCGAGCCCTTCGGCCTGGTGATGACCGAGGCGATGGCGTGCGGCACGCCGGTGATCGCGACTCCCCGGGGATCGGTGCCCGAGGTCGTCGAGGACGGCGTCACGGGCTGGATCGTGGAGGTCGGGGACTATGCGAACCAGGCCGCCGATCGCCTGAAGCGGCTGTCGGAGATCGACCCGCTGGCCTGCCGGGAACGCGTTCGGCGGCTGTTCTCGAAGGAGGCCATGGTGGCCGGCTATGAGGGCGTGTTCGAACGCGCTGCCGCCGCCGGCTGAGCACGGGAGCAGTCGGGGGTCCTGCACAGCTCGAGCAGGGTGGCCTCGGGGGGACACAGGAACCGGTACGGCGCGAACTTGCTCGTTCCCAGTCCCGGCGAGACGTGGAGGAGCAGGTCGCCGACCCTGATCAGGCCGGAGACCAGGCGCCGAGGCAGGTGTGAGTTCGTGACCAACGCACCCACGAGCGGCAGGCGAACCTGGCCGCCGTGCGTGTGGCCGGCCACCGCGAGCCGGTAGCCGCACGCCGAGACCTCGGGGGCCGAGTCGGGCGAGTGCATCACCGCGATCCCGAACCGATCCGGCTCGCTCCTGGGAGCCAGGCGCAGGTCCTGCCGCCCGATGTGCGCATCGTCCAGGCCGAGGACCTCAACGGCGAGTCCGTCCAGGTCCCCGTGTTCGCGGACGTTCGTGAGGTCATGCCATCCGTCCGACGCAAGCCGGGTTCGCAACTCGATCCCGCGCCCCCGCCTGATGCGCCGCGGGCGTCGGCGGGACCTGGGGACGAAGTAGCGCAGCGGGTTGAGGGGCCTCGGGACGAAGTAGTCGTTCGATCCCAGGACGAACCACGAGGCCAGCCGTCCGCGAGCGGGTCGAACCGCGGCGACGGCGGTCTCGACCGCCTGGGGTTCGGCAAGGAAGTCGCCGGTCACCACGGTGACGTCGCAGACGGGGAGCGATGCGACGAATGCCGCCTTGCGGCGTTCGTCGCGCACGAAGTGCAGGTCCGACAGATGCAGGACCGTCAGCGTCTCGGGTCCGTCCGCCGGTAGGATGGCCAGACGCCGACGGACCAGCCGGAACGCCCGGCGTTCGACGCAGACGCCGTACAGAACGCAACACGCGGCCACCACGGCGAGGCCGGTAAGGATCCCGATGAGCACGGGAGGGGAGTCTACGTGGGCGACTCCACGCTGAAGGCGCAGGTACGAGAGCAGATGACTGCTGCGATGCGCGCCGGCGACAAGATCCGCCTGGGCGCGCTGCGGATGCTTTCGGCGGCGATCACCAACCGGGAGAAGGAGCTGCTCCACGAGCTCGACGACGACGAGGTGCGAGGGGTGGCGGCCGTGGAGGTCAAGCGACGCACCGAGTCGATCCAGGCCTTCGATGCCGCCGGCCGGACCGAGCTCGCGGACAAGGAACGCGCCGAGCGCGAGGTCCTACAGCCGTTCGCTCCCGAACAGCTGTCGGAGGCCGAGGTGGACGCCCTGATCGACCGCGCGATCGCCTCGACGAACGCGTCGTCGATGTCGGACATGGGCAAGGTCATGGGCGCGGTGATGGCCACCGCGAAGGGCAAGGCGGACGGGTCGGTCGTCCAGGCCAAGGTCAAGGCCCGGCTGGCGGGATCCTAGCCGGGGGGACGCCCCGCTCGGGCGTCCTCACCACCATCACCGCCGTTCCCGTTGCCACTCCCGTTTCCGTTGCCGGGACCGCCGCCGCCGCCGCCCCCCTCGAAGGTCCCGACCGTGATGGTCACGACGGTCCCCGGATCGACGGTCTTGTCACCGTTGCCGATCGGGGACTGTGCGATCACGATCCCGTCGCGCGACTTGTCCTGCACGACGGCGTGATCGATCTCGACGGCCAACCCGCGCTGGACGAGCTCCCCCGCGGCCCGCGACTCGGTCATGCCAACCAACCTGGGCACCGTGATCGGCTCGCCCTTGCCGTTGCTCACGCCGAGCGTGACCGCGCTCCCGAGGCGCACTCGCGCGCCGGCACCGGGCGATTGCGTCAGGACCGTGCCCGCCGGCTCGAACGACCGGACCTCTTCCTGGATCGGCGTGAAGTTCGCCTTGGCCAGGACGTGCTCGGCTCGCTCGATCGGCAGACCGACGACCCCGGGGACCGCGCCGCTTTCGGGCGCGGGAGGCGACTCGAACCCCTCGACCGGGAAGCCCTGCATCGCGCGAACCATGAAGTCCTGCCAGATCGGAGCGGCGACGGTGCCCCCGAACACCGAGCCGCCGTAGTACGAATCCATCGGCCGCTGTGCGTCGGGGAACCCGACCCACACGGCCGTCGCAACCTGCGGCGTGTACCCGGCGAAGTAGACGTTCGTGTAGTCCTGCGCCGTGCCAGTCTTGCCGGCCACGGGCCGGCCGGGGATCTGGGCCGCGGTCCCGGTCCCGCAACAAACGGCCCGCTGCAGCATCGCGGTGACCAGGTGCGCGATCGCCGGATCGACCACCTGCTTGCAATCTGGATGGTGCTCGTACAGGACCCGGTCGTTCTGCTTGCCCGAGTCCTTGCCGGGCGGCTCGCCCGCGTCCTGCGCCAGCGACGAGAACTCGATCCTGCGGACCGACCACGCCTGGCAGTGCTTCCCGTCGTTGGCGAGCGTCGCGAACGCCGAGGCCATGTCCATCGTGGGAACCTCCTCCACGCCCAGTGTGATCGAGGGGACGGGGTCGAGCCCGACCGTGATGCCCATGCGGTGGGCGGCGTCCACGATGTTCTCGGGCCCGACGTCGAGGGCGAGCTGGGCGAAGACGACGTTCACCGAGTCCTGCGTTGCATCCCACAGGTCGAGGTATCCACCGTCGCCGGCGCCTTCGGCGTTGCTGACGCATCCGCTCGCGCTGATCCAGCCAGCGAGGTTGCACAGTGGCGACCTGGACGAATACACCTTGCCCGGCGGGAAGCCGTGCTCGAACGCCGCCACCAGCGTGAAGGGTTTGAATGCCGAGCCGACCTGCCTGGCTCCGTGCCAGACGAGGTCGTACTGGTCGCGCTTGTAGTTCTTGCCCGACAGCATCGCCTTGATCGCGCCGTCGGTGGCCCGGACGGAGACGAGCGAGGCGTCCGGGCTGTTCCTTCCGGGATCGATGTACGTGCTGTTGTCGATCGCTTGCTGCGCGTAGTCCTGCCAGTCGGGGTCGAGCGAGGTGTAGATCTTCAGGCCGCCCTGGTAGAGCGTGTGCACCCGCTGGATGCGGCGGGTCCCGAGCGCGTCGAACTCTCCGTTCTCGTTGTCCAGGATCAGGTTGCGGATGTAGTACACGAAGAACGGCTCGACCTTCTGCCTGAAGACTCCGACGTCGTTCGCGATGCCCAGCGGCTTGGCCTTCGCGGTGGTTGCGGCCGCCGGGTCGATCCACCCGAGGCCGAGCATCTTGTCGATGACCTCGTCCCGGCGGGCGCTGGCCGCCAGCGGATGCGTCACGGGGTCGTATGCGCCGGGCGCGCGGACGATCCCCGCCAGCAGTGCGGCCTGGCGAAGCGTGAGCTTCTTCGCGGTCGTGTGGAAGTAGGTCTCCGCCGCGGTCTCGATCCCGTAGGCGCCGTTCCCGTAGTACGCCTCGTTCATGTACAGCTCGAGGATCTTGTCCTTGGAGTACTTGCGTTCCACGCGGATCGCCAGCGCAGCCTCCTGAAACTTCCGCGCGAAGGTCTGATCGGGCGAATCGATCAGCACGTTCTTGACCAACTGCTGGGTGAGCGTCGAGCCACCCTGCTCGATGTCGCCGGCGACGATGTTGGTGATCGCGGCGCGGATCAGCGAGGGGAAGTTCAGCGCGCCGTGGTCGTAGAACGAGTCGTCCTCGATGGCCACGACGGCTTTTTGGGCGACGTCGGCGACCTTGCCGATCCGGACGTAGCGACGGTTCTCGTCCAGGAAGATCTCGGCCAGGACCGACCCGTCCGAGGCATAGATCGTCGAGCTCTGGGGCAGGGTCGGGATCCGCGCCCGGCCAAGGCCCGCGGCGTCCAGTCGATCCCGGAACGCGTTCACCCCGGCGCCCGCGGCCCCGAAGATCGGCAGCAGCGTGAGCGCCACGACGGCCGCGAACCCGGCAAGCACGAGCACCAGCACGAGCGGCAGCAGCGGCGCGAGCACCCGGCGGGGGCGAAGGTCGGGGACCCGGATCGTCTCCTCGGGCGTTCGGGACGGGGGCTTTGGCCTGGAGCGAGGCCTCGGGGGAGCCTGCATGGGAAGGCCAAAAGGATAGCCGGTCAACCCGCGGGTACGATGAACGCCGTCCATGCGCCGCGCCCCCCAGTTCGTCCTGATCAGCGTCCTGGTGTGGCTGGTTTCGAGCGGGGCGTTTGCGCAGGAGCGACCCTCGGTCCTGGTCGCCAAGGTGGACGGCTCGATCGACCGGACCCTTGGCGCGTACCTCGAGGGCGCGGTCGAGGATGCGGAGGACGCGGGTTCCATGCTCGTGGTGCAGCTCGACAGCGCGGGGACCCTCGACCAGGACGCCGTTGCCCTAGCCGAGCGCCTCCACGACGCCACGGTCCCGGTGATCGTGTGGGTCGGTCCGTCGCCGGCCAAGGCGCAGGGGGCGGGCCTGCTCTTCCTGTACGCGGCGAGCCTGGGCGCGGTGGCGCCGGGCGCCGGCGTCGGCCCGCTCGAGCCGCTCGACCTCGCGGGCGGCGACCACGAGATCTCGACCGCGGACGTGCGGGACCTGGCCACGGGATGGGTCATGGAGCGCGGGCGCCAGACGCCCGTGACCATCCCGGAACGCCCGGTCCCCGCGGCCGCGGCGATCGAGGGCCACATCGCGAGCGTGGCCGCGGCCTCGATCACCCAGCTCCTCGACGAGCTCGACGGCCGAACGGTGGGCACGGCCCACGGCGAGGTCACGCTCCACACGAGGATCGCGACCACGTCATCGGAGCGGCCGGTCGAGGTGAAGTTCGTCGACCTAGGTCCGATCGATCGCGTCCTGCACGCGGCGGCATCGCCCACCTGGATCTACGTGTTGCTCGTGCTGGGGCTGGCGGGCCTCGCCTTCGAGTCCACGCAGCCCGGGTTCGGGTTCGCCGGGTTCGCCGGCATAGGCATGGTCGCCCTGGCCGTCTATGGGCTCACGGTCGTCCCCTTCTCCTGGCTCGGGCTCGCGCTGCTGCTCGCCGGGATCGGGCTCCTCACCCTGGACGTTCGCCTCCGGCGGCTCGGCCCGTTGACGGCGTTCGGGATGCTCGGGTTCGTCGCCGGATCGTTCCTGCTGTTCGGGAGCGCCGCCGACGCGATCGACATCTCGCCCTGGCTGATGTGGTCCTTCGCCGTGGCCGCCTTCCTGTACTGGGGGTTCGGCCTCACCGTGGCCGTCCAGTCCCGCGAGCGTCTGACCTCGACCCAGCGCGGGCTGGTCGGCCTGGTGGGCGAGGCCAGAGGCGAGCTCAGGCCCGATGGCCCCGTGTTCGTGAAGGGGTCCCTGTGGCGGGGCCGGAGCGCCGACGGGCCGATCCCCGCGGGGACGAGGGTCCGGGTTCGGGGCGTGGACGGGCTGATCCTACGGGTGGAGCCCGAGCCCCCGGCGGCGCCCGAAGGTGGGGCGGCGCCACCGGCCTGAACCGCCCCGATCTGTGGCGATCCTGTCCGTTTCGCGTCCCGGCCGAACCCACGGAATCCCGGCGGCGTTCAGATACGAAAGACCTATCGAAGGGCGATTCAGAGGGGAGCGGCCGTCGTGGTCGATCGGATGCGCGCGGGATGGACCTGGGGCTGGCAGTTCGAAGGAGCCTGCCAGGGCGAGGACTCGGCCCTGTTCTTCGCGCCCAGCTACTTCGAGAGGCGTGAGGAGAAGGCCGCGCGCGAGGTCAAGGCCAAGGCGATCTGCGCCACCTGCCCCGTGCTCGAGCCGTGTCTGGAGTACGCCCTTCGGATCCGCGAGTCTCACGGGATCTGGGGCGGCCTGAACGAGTACGAGCGCCGGCAGCTGTTGCGTCGGCAGGCTCAACAGGCCCTGCAGGCGGGATAGCGTCCCGCGTTCCGGGCCTTGCGATCCCTCGGATAGGCTGAGGCCGTGTGATCGAGGAACGCCTCGCCGAGCTCGGCATCGAGCTTCCAGCCGCCCCCGTGCCCGTGGCGTCCTACCTCCCCGTCAAGGTGGTCGGGGGCCTCGCATTCGTGGCGGGACAGATCCCGATGGCCGATGGGACCGTGACCCCGACCGGCGCCGTCGGCAAAGAGGTCACCACCGAGGAGGCGAACGCCGCCGCGCGCCGGTGCACGATCCAGGCGCTCGCGGCCCTCGGGGAGGCGCTCGGATCGCTCGACCGCGTTCGGGGCATCGCGAAGGTGGACGTGTTCGTCGCCTCGGCCCCGGGCTTCACCGATCAGTCGAAGGTGGCCAACGGCGCGAGCGATCTCCTGGTCGAGGTGTTCGGCGACGTAGGACGACACGCGCGCGCCGCCGTCGGCGTCCCCGAGCTCCCGCTGGGGGCCGCGGTCGAGATCGCGCTCGTCGCGGTCGTAGAGGGGGCCTAGCCCCGAGGCCGGCGCGCGAAGCGCAGGTCTCCCTCGCGGCGCGTCACCCCGCTCCGATCCAGGTACTCGAGCAGCGGCACCGCGTACTTCCGGGTCGTCCCCAGGCCCTCGCGAACCGCGCTCACCGTCGCGCCGCGATCGCCGGCCTGCCGCACCAGCGCCTCGGCGCGGCGAACCAACCCGTCGGTCAGGACCAGCTCGGGCGAGATCCGGATCAGCCCGCCCGAGCGGACCGCCGCGTCGATCAGCGACGCGGAGGCGCCGTTGGCCACCAGCTCGGCGACCGTGGGCGGCGTGGGCTCCGCCTCGCGGACGAGCTCGACGACCCGGGTGACGACCTCGCCGGCCTGGGGCACGTGGCCCGAGAGCCTGAGGAGGTTGCCCTTGCTGATGAGGAGCCCGCGGTCGCACAGCCGCTCGATCAGGGCGTTCGCGAGCCCCTGCTCGGCCGGAGCGCCGGCGGAGGCGAGCGCGGCGGCGGCCGCCCGGCGGACCTCGGCGACGCCCAGGCCGGCCGCCGCCGGGTCCTCCTGGTGGAACGCGGACAGCCGGGACTCGACGGCGGAGCTCACCTCACCCGCCAGGTCCTGCGACATCCACCAGTCGCCGACCCGTTCCGCTGCGTCGATCCGGTCGGGCGTGGTGCCGATCGCGGCGAGCAGGTCGGCGCGGCCGACCACGCGGCGTTCGGACACCAGCAGCGCCGGGAGACCGGCGCGCGGCGTTCGCTCCCGACGCTCGAGCCGTTCCGTCGCGTTGGGGCCCGCCCGTCGGGGGGGGTGGGGGTCGAGCACCACACCACCGGCAACGGTCTCGCGCCGGCCCGACTCGCGCAGGACGAACCGGTCGCCGACGTCGAGCACCAGGGGCTCGGACAGCGTGACGCGCGCGAACGCGCCGGGGCGAGGAACTTCACGCGCGTCGTACAGGCGAAGGAACGCGTTGCGTTCGGCCGCGCCGGCGTGCAGCTTGAAGGCGCCGCGTTGCGTGAGCGGCGTCCCCAGCGAGCGGACCGGCGTGATCCTGGCCTCGAGCACGGACGTCGCCCGCCACAGGCCGGGGCGGGTCAGAACGTCGCCGCGCGCGAGGCGGTCGCGCTCGACGCCGGTCAGGTTCGCCGCGACCCGCGACACCGGTCGTGCCACGTCGACGTCTCGGTGGTGCGTCTGCAGGCCGCGGACGCGGGCTCTGATGCCAGTGGGCACCAGCTCGACCTCGTCGCCCACGGAGATCGGTCCGCCGGTGAGCGTTCCGGTCACGACCGTCCCCGCTCCCGTGATCGAGAACACCCGGTCCAGGAACTGTCTCGGACGTCCCCCTCGCTCCGGTTCGGGCGCCGCGGCGAGCATGTCGTCGAGCATCCAGATCAGCTCGTCGAGCCCGCTTCCCGTGACCGACGAGCACGCGACCACCGGGGAGCTCGCGAGACGAGTGCCGGAGACGTGTTCGGCGACCTCGGCGCGAACCAGCGCCAGTCCCGCATCGTCCATGAGGTCCGACTTCGTGAGTGCGATCACCGCTCCGTCCACGCCGAGCACGTCGACGATCTCGAGGTGCTCTTCGGACTGGGGTTTCCATCCCTCGTCGGCGGCCACCACGAACAGCACCAGGCGCACCGGCCCCGCGCCCGCGAGCATCGTGCGCACGAAGCGTTCGTGCCCCGGAACGTCCACGAACCCGAGCTCGCGCCCCGACGGCAGGGTTCGCCACGCGTACCCGAGCTCGATCGTCAATCCCCGCCGCTTCTCCTCGTCCAGACGATCCGGGTCCATACCTGTCAGACGCGCGACCAGGCTCGACTTGCCGTGGTCGACGTGCCCGGCGGTGGCCACGACGAAGGTCGGACCCGGGGCGTCGTCCGCGTTCGGGGCGGGGCCGCCCTCGGATACGGGGGCGCCCGAGCCCTCAGTCATCGGGCAGGTCGTCTCCCTCGAGCGCGTACCGGACGGCCCGGACCAGGTCGTGCATCTCGTCGGGCGAGACGGTGCGGAGGTCCATGAGCACGCCGCGGTCGGTGGTCCGGCAGAAGACCGACGGCGAGCCCGTACGCAGGCGCGCGGCCATCGCGTCGGGGTTCGGCACCCGAACCTCGACGCCGAAGGAGCGGATCCCGGTTCCCGGCACCGACCCGCCGCCGACCGCGGACTCGCATGCGATCACGCGCGCCCCCTCGAGCTCGCCGTCGAGCGCGACCGCCAGCTCGTCGGCCCGCCGCCTGACCTCGGAAGCGGGCTCCCGGAGCATCCGCCAGACCGGCAGGGCGGCCCCCTTGCCGCTCGCGTGGTCCGCCAGCACGGCCTCGAGCGCGCCGACCTGCATCTTGTCGACGCGGACGGCGCGCGCGATCGGGTGCCGGCGCAGGCGCTGCACGAGGTCCGTCCGCCCCAGCACGATCCCCGCTTGCGGTCCGCCCAGCAGCTTGTCCCCGGAGAACACGACGAGGTCGGCACCCTCGGAGAGCGCGCCGACGGCGCTCGGCTCCTGCGCGAGCGCGCCGGCGCCCGGGTGCAGCAGGCCCGAGCCGAGGTCGTAGATGAACGGCACGTCCGCGCGCCGCGCGAGCGCCGCCAGGTCCCTGACCGACGGCGCCGAGGTGAACCCGATCACGCGGTAGTTGCTGGGGTGCACCTTCAGGATCGCGGCGCTCTTGTCCGAGATCGCCGAGCGATAGTCCGAGGTTCGGGTGCGGTTGGTCGTGCCGACCTCGACCAGGCGCGCACCGGAGGCCGCCAGGATGTCGGGGATCCGGAACTCGCCACCGATCTCGATGAGCTCGCCGCGCGAGACCAGGACGCCCTTGCCTCGGGCGAGCGCCGCGAGCGCGAGCAGCAGCGCCGCCGCCCCGTTGTTCACGACCAGCGCATCATGGGCGCCCGTCAGCGACGTGAGCCAGCGCTCGGCGCGGGAGGAACGCCGGCCGCGGGCACCCGAGTCCCGGTCGATCTCCAGGTCGATGTAGCCCTGCGCGGCCCGGAAGGCCGCTGCGGCCGCACGTTCGGGTAGGGGGGCGCGCCCGAGGCCGGTGTGGAGCACGACGCCGGTCGCGTTGATCACACGCACCAACCCGGACGCGGTGGCCGAGACCAGCGCGAGCGCCCGCGCCATCAGTTCGTCACCGTCGGGAAGCGGCGCGCCCTGCTCGGCGGCCTCGCGCACCTGGCCCAGCGTGACGGTCAGGGCGTGCTTGACGAGCGGGCGTCCGAAGGTCTCGGTCGAGCGCCGCCCGGGCTCGGAGCGCAGGAGCGCGTCCACCGATGGGATGCGTCGCCTGGGCTCCGGCGCGCGGTCCTGCGACCGGACGCGTTCGGCGCGAGCCATGGGCCGAGCCTACTACCGGGCCGGTTGGTCGCTCGGGTCGGGCCGTGACAGGATGGACCTCGGTGGACACCGAGGAACGCGCCGCCTTCACCGCCGCCGCCGAGCATTGGATGGTGCGCGGCGGGGGTCTGGACATCGAGGTCGTCCCGCCCGGGACGCTGCGGACCGAAGAGATGATCCTCAACATCGGTCCGCAGCATCCGTCAACGCACGGGGTGCTCCGGATCGTCCTGGAGCTCGACGGCGAGGTCATCACGCGGGCCGAACCCGTGATCGGCTACATGCATCGTGGGGCGGAGAAGCTCGCCGAGTTCCGCGACGCGCGACAGGTCCTGGTTCTGATGAACCGCCACGACTGGCTCTCGGCGTTCAACAACGAGCTCGGGTGGATCCTGGCGGTGGAGAAGCTGGCCGGCATCGAGGTGCCCGAACGCGCCCGGTGGATCCGGACCATGCTCGCCGAATGGAACCGGATCCTGAACCACCTGATGTTCATGGGCTCGTACCCGCTGGAGCTCGGGGCGATGACCCCGATCTTCTACGCGTTCATCGAGCGCGAGCTGATCCAGGCGCTCATGGAGGCAGCGACCGGCGCCCGCATGCACTTCTCCTACGTCCGCCCCGGCGGCCTGAAGGACGACCTGCCGCGCGGGTGGCTCAAGCAGTCGGCCGAAACCCTCAGGCAGGTCCGCAAGAAGCTCAAGGACTTCGACGAGCTGGTGATGGGCAACGAGATCGTCTTCGCGCGGACCAAGGGCATCGGCGTGATCCCGCCCGAGACGGCGATTGCCTACGGCACCTCCGGTCCCACGCTGCAGGCGAGCGGCGTCCCGATGGACCCCCGCAAGGACGAGCCGTACGAGAAGTACGGCGAGGTCGAGTTCCGGGTCCCCGTCGGTCGCAACGGCGACTCGTACGACCGGCTGTGGGTGCTGGCCCAGCGGATGCACGAGTCGTGCAACATCATCGAACAGTGCATGGACAAGTTGCCGCCCGGCGAGTACATCGCCGGCAAGCTCCCGAAGAAGCTGTCGCTCGAGGGCGAGGTCTACGTGCGAACCGAGAACCCGCTCGGGCTGATGGGCTACTACGTGGTCGGCAACGGCAACCGCGAGCCGTATCGGCTCAAGATGCGGACGGCCTCCTTCTCGAACATCTCGGTGCTGCCGGCGTTGCTGCCGGGCACGCTGGTCCCGGACCTGATCGCGCTGCTCGGCTCCATCTTCTTCGTGGTCGGCGACGTCGACCGCTGATCAACGCTCGCGGTTGAACCCAGACGCCGCCCGGGCCGAAGTAGCTCTGCCCTCGCCCCACGTCGCCCGGTCAATCCGATGCCCGCGCGCGCCGCAGCCACGCCGGCTCGGGCAGCCCGTCGGTCGCGAGCACCAGCCACCAGAACCGACCGAACCCGGAGGGGTCCGCGAGCAGGCTCGCGCGGCTGCGCGCCTCCCAGACCCGCATCGCCTCCGAACCGCGCCCCTGGCTCTGCAGCATCGACTGCATCTCGCGCATCGTGCGCTCCCAGCGTTCGTGACCGAGCGCCGCGAGGGCGGCCGTCTGCGTCACGGGTTCGAAGGCGCGGAGCCCGAGGGACCGGGCGTGCGCGGCGACCATCGACAGGTCGACGCCCGCGGTGACGTCGGTCCCCCCTGGGTCCGAGAGCACGTCGGCCACCAGCCGGTGCTCGCGGAACCCGCGCACGCCGCCGGGTGCGCCGTGCGAGGTGCCGTAGTCGATCGCCAGGACGTAGCCGCGGCGAAGGACGCGTGCGAGGTCGTCCAGCATCGCGAACGCGCCGAGCGGCACGGTGGTCGTCTCGCCGGGCTCGAGCCCCGGGGCAGCCGGCTCGCGCGTCCACGGCACCTCGACCTCGACCAGTGAGGCGCCATCGACCCCGACGCGGATCTCGACCGGTCCGTCCGGTCCGCCACGGGCGAGGAGGAAAGGCAGGTTGTCCAGCAGCTCGTTCGCGAATGCCGCGCCCTCGAACGGCTCAAGCTCGGTGACCGTGGAAGCGGTCGTGTACCCCGACGCCGCAAGCGCCGCACGCGCGCCCTCGCTGACCTCGACCCCGGTGTAGGCGGGTTCGGGCGCCGGCAGCTCCCCGAACGCCAGCAGGAGCGCGCCGGCGAGGGTCCCGTCGCCCGCGCCGAGCTCGACCACAGGGAGCGGATCGGGCTCGCCCAGCGCGAACCAGGCGTCCAGCAGCGCGTCGCGCACGCAGTGGGCGAACACGAAGGGATGCACGTGCGGACTGGTCACGAAGTGCCCGCGGGGGCCGACCGGCGGGGACTCGAAGAAGCCGCCCGGCCCGTACAGCGCGAGATCCATGTACTCGTCGAACCCGATCGGCCCGTGGTCGGCGATCGCGGCGCGCACGCGCTCGGCCACCTCTTCGCTCACGCGGCCAGCCTAGTTGCGCGCGCGTGCCGGGGGTTCGGGCGCGTGCGAGGATGCCGGCGTGGACGACGAGATCCGAGGGGCGGCATCGGCCGTGGTCGCGCGCGACGGGGCGGACGGCCTCGAGGTTCTGGTGCTCGAGCGCGGGGGCACGACCCGGTTCCTGCCCGGGTACGTCGCGTTTCCGGGCGGCTCGACCGACGAGGAGGACAGGGAGCTCGGCCGGCGATGGTTCGGCACGGCCGAAGAGGCCCGGCGGGCCTGCGCCGTGCGCGAGCTGGTCGAGGAGGTCTCGCTCGCGCTGACGGCGCGCGGCCTGGTGAGCGCCAACGGGCTCGACGTCGTCGACCGCGAGCCGCCCGAGGCCGGTCAGCTCTCAGAGCTCGCGCACTGGGTCGCGCCGCCGCGGGTGCCCGTGCGGTTCGACGCGCGCTACTTCGCCGTGCGCGCGTCATCGGGCGTCGAGCCGCGACCCGACGGCGGCGAGACCGCGGACGCGTGGTGGGTCTCGCCGGGCCGCCTGCTCGAGGACTGGGCGGAGGGCCGGCGCCTTCTCTACTGGCCGACGTTCTTCACCGTCAGCGAGATCGCGGCCTGCCGTTCCGTCGACGACGTGTTCGCGCTGTCGATCGTCACCCGCGAGCCCGATGACGACGAGCTCGAGCGGCTCCCGCGATCGACTTTCTGGCAGGACTGAGCGATGCGCGTGATCCGGGTCCTGGCCCCGAACCCCGGCGTCCGCGAGCTCGAGGGGACGAACACGTGGATCGTCGGCGGCCCGCCGGCCGTCGTGATCGACCCGGGGCCCGAGGACGCCGGCCACCTGAACGAGATCGTCCGGAGCGCGGGCCTCGTCGGGGCGATCGCGCTCACGCACGACCATCCCGACCACGCGCCGGGGGCGCTGCCGCTCGCCTCGGTGACTGGCGCGCCGGTGTTCGCCGCGCGCCCGGCCGAGGGGATGCGGCGGATCCGCGACGGCGAGACCGTGGACGCGGGCTCGACGACGCTGTCCGTGATCGCCACGCCCGGCCACACGCCGGACCACCTCGCGTTCCACGCCCCGGCCGCGGGATCGCTGTTCACCGGCGACGCGGTGCTGGGTCGCGGCACGAGCGTCATCGACCCGCCCGAGGGCGACCTGAAGGCGTACATCCGCTCGCTGCGGCGGATGCGCGACCTTTCGCCGAGGACGATCTACCCGGGCCACGGGCCGGTCGTCCTGCGCGCGATGGCGATGCTCGACGAGTACCTCGAGCACCGCGCGATGCGCGAGGAGCAGATCCTGGCGGCCCTCGACGGCGCGTGGCGTTCGATCGACGAGCTGGTGGAGGAGATCTACGCGGACTACCCGTCCGAGGTGCACGCGCTCGCCGCGCGCTCGGTCCTCGCCCACCTCCTGAAGCTCGAGGTCGAGGGCCGCGCGGAGAAGCGGACGAAGGCCGGCGTCGTGCGGTGGACGCGGATCGAGCCGCGGTCGTGCGAGCGCTGCGGCCGTCCGGTGCGCGGCCGGGCCAGGTACTGCGGCTCGTGTTCACTCGCGGTGCTGCAGGAGTCGGGATAGGCGGTCAGGGCGCGGCGAGGGCGTCCGGATCTGCGATCGTCATCCTTCCGCTCCCGGAACGCAGCACGCCCCGCGCCGACAGCGCGCCGACGGTGCGGTTCACCGACTCGCGCGATGCGCCGACCATGCGCGCGAGCTCGTCCTGCGTGAGCGGCACGCGCAGCCGGATGCCGGCGGGGCCGGGCACGCCGTGACGTTCGGCGAGCTCCCGAAGGCGCCCGGCCACCCGCCCGGGGACGTCCGCGGTGAGCGCGTCCTCGAGCGCCGCCGACGTGCGATGCAGGCGCGAGGCGATCAGTCGCAACAGCTGCTCGGCGGTGGCGGGGTGGCTTTCGAGCACCAACCGGAGCGAGGCGATCGGCATCGCGAGCACCGTGGTGGGTCCCACCGCCTGCGCGCGCACCTGCGATGGATGGCCGAGCAGCGCCGCCTCGCCGAACAGGTCCCCACGACAGAGCAGCCCGACCACGACCTCGCGCCCGGTCACGGTCACGGCCGAGAGGCGGACGGCGCCAGACGTCACGAGGAACAGGCCGCTGACGGCCGCGCCCTGCCGCGTGATGACCGCGCCGTGGGGGAGCCGGCGGGTCACGCCGCCCTGCATCTGGTCGAGCGGAGCCCCCACGCGCCGACCCTAGCGGCACCCGCCGACACGACCTTCGACACGCGCCTGCGCACCGGGGTAGGCTGCGCACCCGACCACGTTGGCCAGACCACATCGGAGGGAGCGTTCACCGGTGGCCGTACGGGCACGAGACGTCCTGGCGCAGGTCCCGCTGTTCGGCGGCGTCCCCTCGCGCTTCCTCAAGCGCCTGGCGGGCGAGATGGACGAGCAGCGCTTCATGGAGGGCGCGACGATCGTCCGCAAGGGCGAGCCGGGGGACACCTTCTACGTCCTGGTCGAGGGCGAGGCAAAGGTCACCGACGAGAACGGCAAGCGCCTGGCGGGGCTGATCCCCGGCGACTTCTTCGGCGAGATCTCCCTGATGGACGGCGGCCCGCGCACGGCCACCGTGGTCGCCGAGACCCCGCTCACCGCGCTCGCCCTGTCCCGCAAGGACTTCCGATCGATGCTCGAGGCCGAGCCCCACGTCACGGCGGGGCTGCTGAAGCACGCCGCCCAGCTGCTCCGGCGGCTCGAGCACCCGGCCTCCGGCTGACGGTGCGCGCCGAGCTCTCCCGCGCGGACGACCCCCAGGTCGTCGCCGTCGCGACCTGGTCGAACGGGCACGCGAGCCTCGATGTGCTCGACCCCTCCGTCGAGGGGCTCGACGGCCTGCTCCGGCCCACGCCGGTCGTGGTGGACGATCCCTCGCTCCGGGGACCGGGCACGAGCGGCGAGTCGCTGCTCGAGCCCGGGTCGCTCGGGTGGTTCCGGGCCGCGCTGGCGGCGCGCGCCGAACCCCTGGACCTTCGTGTTCGCTTCGTCACCACCGAGATCGTCGGCGGCTGGGACCCGGCGGGGAACTACCGCCGGTTCGACGAGCAGGTTGAGCGCCTGTCGTCCTGACCGCGAGGCCTATGGGTTCGCCTCGACCCAGGCCTTCCCGGCGTCGCAGAAGGGCCGGAAGTCGCACACGCGGCAGTGCGCGCTGGGTGTCGGCTCGAACGCGGCCGCCCCGATCCCGCGTAGCCACGAGCGGATGCGTTCCCGAACGCCGTCGACGTCCCCGACGGTGTGCGAGCGCTCCTGCCCGGCCGACAGGTACAGGTACGTCAGCCGAAGGTCCGCCGGCGCCTTGTGCCACACCTCGATGCACGCGAGCGCGTACAGGTCGAGCTGGAGGCGGGCGATGGGGTCGTCCTCCGGCGGGACCCTGCCGGTCTTGTAGTCGACGACCTCCCAGGGCCCGTCGGGCAGCCCGTAGATCGCATCGATCCGGCCCTTGATCGTGATGCCCTCGACCGGCAGCAGGAACGGGCGCTCGGCGTACAGCGGCACCATGTCGGCGAAGCGGCTGCGCGCGTAGGCCTGCCGGAGGTCCCCGAGCCGGCCGGGCGCGCCCGCGAGCTCCTCGGCGGTCACGTCCGGCTCGTCCTCGACCTCGAGCAGCGTCGCCTGCCCGCGCGAGCGCATCTCGATCCACCGGTGGATCTCGGTGCCGATGCGCGCGCTCGGCCCGGCGAACGTCGGCAGCGGTCGGACCGCGGTCCAGTAGTAGAGCTTCGGGCACCGCGCGTACCCGATCAGGCCGCCGACGGAGACCGAGGAGGGGCCGGGCGCGGGCCGGTCGATCGAGGCTTCCTGCGCGACGAGGTGCGCGGCCAGCGTTCGGCGGGCGGTGGAGGCGGTCGCGAACGTGTCCCGTTCCTGCCGGGAGAGCGCCGCGAGCCGGCCGTTCACCCCCGCCCCGGCGGCCGCCTCGGCCGCCGCATGACGCCACCCCTGCGGGAACAGTTCGTCGTGGTCGTCGGGCCTCGCCGGGCCGGGCCACGCTCGGACGAATCGCTGCCGGTACCCCTCGAGCGGATTCGTCTCCGACCCCTCGTCCTCCCCGCCCTCGAACGTGATCTCGGCGCCGGCCTGCTCGCCCCACTTCTTGAGCTCGATGTAGAAGTTCCCGACACCCCTGGCATCCAGCGTCTCGCCGTACCAGTTGGCCGAGGACACGAACAACGCGCGCCTCGCGCGCGTCAGCGCCACGTAGCAGATGCGACGCTCCTCGTACTCCTCCTGCTTGCGGAGCTCGTCGGTGAACGCCTTCATGTTGTCTTGGAAAACGGGCAGGAGATCCCGGTCCCTGCGGAGCTCCACGTCGAGCGAGCTCCCCTTGCGCGTCGGGTTCTGCTGGATCCTGGTGTCGGGGAACAGACCGCGGGCCAGGCCCGGCACGAACACCGCGTCGAACTCCAGCCCCTTCGCCGCATGGACGGTCATGACCTTGACCGAGTCATCCTCGCTCGGCTGCACGGGGTTCCACTCGCGGTCGTCCTCGATCGCGTCGACGTACTCGAGGAACGCGCGCAGGGTGAGCTCGCCCTCGACCGGCTGGAACGCGTGCACCTGCTCGAGGAACGCCGCGAGGTTCCGCCGGCGAGCCGCGGCCATCTCGACGTCGGTGGACGCGGCGAGCTCGCCCAGCAGGCCGCTCCGCCGGATGATCTCGGCCAGGAACTCGCCCACCGGGCGCCGCGCGGCCGAACGCAGCTCATCGAGCTCGGCCCCGAACGCCTCGAGGCGCTCGCGTGCTTCCTCCGACAGCTCGTCCACCTCGTCCAGGTGCTCGAGCGCCTCGGCCATCAGGAACGGGTGGTCGTCGAGCAGGTCGTCGTCCTCGGGCAGCTCTAGCTCCTTCAGCACGTCCAGGAAC
Organism: Actinomycetota bacterium; assembly: GCA_046731295.1. Classification (GTDB taxonomy): domain Bacteria; phylum Actinomycetota; class UBA4738; order UBA4738; family HRBIN12; genus DASSJM01. Next base: position 8,453 of record JBKPKU010000092.1, on the reverse strand, counting down.
GCGTGCGTCTCGCGCCGGGACCACACCGCCACCCGGGCGAGGTCGCGCAGGCCCACGCGGTACCGCGGCCCGGTCAGGATCCGCGCGAGCGCGACGCCGTCCGAGGGGTCCTCGGCCGCGCGCGCGTAGGCGAGGACCTCGACGACCTCGGGCAGGTGGATCAGGCCGGCCAGGTTCACGAACTCGGCCGGGATCCCGCGTTCGGCGAACGCGAGTTGCAGCGGCTCGAACAGCCGGTGCGTTCGGCACAGCACAGCGCAGTCCTTCCAGGCCGTCCCGGCTTCGTGCAGCCGCCGGAGCCGCTCGGCCACGCCCTCGGCCTCCGAGATCTCGTGCTCGTACTGGGCGACACCCACCACGCCGGTCCCGTTCGGCTCCCAGGGTCGGAGCACCTTGTCCGGGTCGGGGCGCTGGGCGGCGGGAAGCGCCTCGATCACGCGGTCGGCCGCGGCCAGGATCTGCGACCCCGAGCGGAAGTTCGTGTATAGCGGCAGGCGCGCGGACTCGGACCCGTCGGCGGTGAGGAAGGTGTTCGGGAACTCGAGCAGGTTCCGAAGGCTCGCGCCGCGCCACGCGTACACGTTCTGGTCGGGGTCGCCGACCGCGGTGACCGGGTGACCGCCGCCGAAGACCGTGCGCATGAGCTCGGCCTGCGCGTGGTTGGTGTCCTGGTACTCGTCCAACAGGACGGCGCCGAACCGCTCGCGATACGCCTCGCACACCTCCGGGTGCTCGGTCGCGATGCGCACCGCGTGCGCGATCTGGTCGCCGAAGTCGATCACGCCGAGCTCGGCCTTGAGGTCGCGGAAGATCCGGACCGCCTTCGCGATCTCGATGCGTTCGATCGCGGCCTGCAGCGGCTCGTCGGACTTGGCCTTGCGCAGCGCGTCGAGCTTGCCCTCGACGTGCTCGATCACGGTCTCGGGTTCGACCAGGTGGTTGGCCAGCTGCTCGTCCAGCGACAGGATGTACTGCACGAGCGTCGGCTGCCATCGCGTGTGCTGGTCCTCGAACGTCATCCGGTCGAGCACGCGCGCGGCGATCTCGGCGCGCTGCGCCTGGCCGAGGATGCGGACGCCCGGCTCGAGGCCGATCAGCATCCCGTGGCGCTCGAGCACCTGGTCCGCGAACGCGTGGTAGTTCAGGATCTCGGGCTCCTCGCCCTCCTCGAGCTCGAGCGTTCGGAGCGCGCGGCGGATGCGGATCATGAGGTTCTCGGTGGCCTTGTTCGTGAACGTCAAGCACAGGACGTTGCCCGGCATCACACCCGCGTGATCCTCGTCCCACGCCCCGGTCGCGACCATCGCGAGGTAGATCACGCGCGCGGCCATCACCGACGTCTTGCCCGAACCCGCGCCGGCGACCACGACGCATGGCTCGAGCGGCCACGCGATCGCGCGCCACTGCTCGGCGGTGGGATCGCCGCGCAGGAACTCGACGATGGGTTCGGGGAACACGCTCATGTCACCAGGAACAACCGCGGCCGGTCCTCGGTCGGATCCGGCTCCGCCGGTTCGGCGGTCGCGGTGGCCTCGGCGATCGGGAAGACCGCGCCGCCCTGAGGGTAGCGGGTGCACAGCGGCTGGAAGCGGCAGAAGAAGCAGTTGGCACTGGTGTCGGCGAGGTAGCGGCGCTCGCCGTCGAGCTCGCGGATCCGCGCGATCAGCGCCGAGACGCGCTCGCGCATCCGCGTCTTGTACGCCTCCTCGTCGTCGGGGGAGACCGGCCACTCCTTGACGTCCAGCGCAGGGTCGCTGCGCTTGCCGCCCAGGTACGCGAGCTCGACCGCTTCGACCGGCCGGTGCTCGGCGAGCTCTTCGCACTCGTCAACCGCCAGGTAGTACAGGCCCAGCTGCAGGCTCTCGGCGGGCCGGGGGGCGCCGTCCGAACGCCCGGTCTTGTAATCGGTGATGCGCGTCCCGCCGCTCGGGCCGGGCCCGATCCGGTCGATCTTGCCCCGGATCCGCGCGTCCTCGAACATGAACTCGAACGTCTGCTCGGTCGCCGTGGCGGCCGGGTCGTCGTACCGCGAGAACCAGTTCGGCACCAGCACGCGCTTGGCGTTCGCGCGTTCGGCCTCCGAGACCGACCGGGACGGGAACCGCGCCGGCTCCCAGCGCTCGTCGATCACGGTCTCGAACGCCTCGGGCGCGCGCTCGACCACGCCGTTCTCGCAGTCCTCGATGACCCGGTGGAGAAGCCGCCCCACCCACGCCTGGTAGCCGCCCCCGGGGTCGAGCCCGAGCTCGCTGCTCAGCACGAACTGCAGCGCGCAGTTCTCCAGCGTGTCCAGGCGGGAGTACGACAGGTACATCGTGTCCCGGGGCTCGGCCTCGAGGTCGGTCCAGTCGCGCTGGAACCACCAGCGGCGCGGGTCCTCGCCGAGCGCGAGCAGGCCGTCCACCGACGACAGGCGCTCGGACGCCGCGGCGTCGCGATCGGCGAGCGTTCGCCGCCAGGCCGCGGCGGCCTCGGCGACCGACACGGGCTCGGCGAACGGCGTCTCGGGCACGTCGGCCCACTCCACGCCGATCTCCTCGACGAACCGCGAGCGCAGCGTCACGCCCGAGCGGTCCGCGTGTGGGTCCGTGGCGGTGAGCAGCACGCGGCGGTGCGCCCTGGACAGCACCATCGCGAAGAGTCGTCGCTCGTCGGCCAGACGCAACCGGTTGGTCTCGGAGCGGCGGTGCGCGCCGTCGAGCGCGCCGAGGTCGAACATCGGCTCGGGGCGGGACAGGCTCGGGAAGTCGCCCTCCAGCACGTCGAGGACGACGACCGTGTCGAACCCTCGGCCCGCGGTCGCGTGCGCGGTCAGCACGTGCACCGCGTCCTCGCCGGCGTCGGAGCCTGCCGCGAGGTCCTCGGCCCCATCCGAGCCCAGGGCCTGCACGAACGCGGCCACCGAGGGGTCGGCCGACGAGCCCGCCTCACCGATCGAGCGCGAGAGCTGCACGACGGCCCCGAGATCGAGGCGCGCCTGGTGGTCGTCCTCGGCGCGGCGGACGAGCTCGCGCGCGTACGGCAACTCCTGCCAGAGCACCTCGAATGAGCGCAGGACCGATGGCTGTACCTGTTCCGCATCGGCGAGCACCGCGGCGAGCTCGACGATGGCGTCCGCCTCTTCGGCGCCCGCGAGCTCGGCGTGATCGAGCGCCTCGCGCGGCGCGAGCCCGTGCGCGCGCACCTGGCGCAGGAGCGTCCTGGCGGAGGCGGGGGAGAGGCCGCCGAGGTCGGAGGTGAGGACGGGCTCGACGAGCGCGTCGCGCTCGTCGAGCCCGCCCGCGATCCACCGGAGCGCCAGCACGAACGGCCGCGTCGCGGGCGCCCGCCACGCCGCGCCAAGGTCCGACGTTGTCCGAGGCACACGAGCGTCGTCCAGCGCGCGGAGCATCCCGGCCTCGTGCGCACCATGCCGGCGCATCACGATCGCGATGTCCCGCCACGCCACGGCGTCCTCGACGTGGACGCGGCGGACCTCGCGGGCCACGGCGGCGTGCTGCTCGGACACGTGCGGCGCCCGCCAGGCGTCGACCGTCTCGGGCGCCGGGCGGTGCGCGGTCGTCAGCTCGACCTCCTCCGCTCCCGGGAACGTCTCGGTGAAGCGGCGAAGTGGCTCGTCGGTCGTCCCCTGGAACGAGAACAGATGGGCGCCGAGGTTGCCGGCGACCACGAGGCTCCCCGGCCTGAGCTCCGACAGGAGACGCTCGGCCCCGAACGTCGCGTCCTGGAAGTCGTCGACCAGGACGTGGTCGAACGACGGCTCGCCCGAAGCCGCCGCGCGCGCCGCCTGCTCGACGATCCCGGCGAAGTCGACCTCCTTCGAGCCGTCCAGGACCGCGAGGTACTCGCGGAGGAAGGTGGCGAGCTCGCCCCAGCCCGTCAGCCCGCGCTCGCGCGCCCGACGCTCGATCTCCTCGGGGGGCAGCAAGGCCTCCTGGGCCCGGATCACGAACTGCCGGATCTCGTCGGCGAACCCGCGCAGCCCGAGTAGCCTGCCGTACGCGGGCCAGCGACCGGGGTCCTGGTCCTCGAGCAGCTCGCGAACGCGGTCGAGCTGCTCCGACGCCGAGAGGACGCGCGGCGGCGCGTCGTAGCCGAGGATCTCGAACCGCTCGCCCACCGCGTGGAACGCGAGCCCCTGCAGCGTCACGACGGTGAGCCGCGGGAGGGCGACGCTCAACCGCTCGAGCAGCGCGGCGCGGGCCTCGTCCCGTGCACGCCGCGAGCCGACGACCAGGACGACCCGCTCCGGGTCCGCGCCGGACTCGACGAGCCGGGCGAAGCGCTCGCGCAACACCGCGCTCTTGCCCGTGCCGAACCCGCCGGTGACGAGCATCGGACCCTCTGTGTGGTCGAGGATGCTGCGCTGTGCGGGATCGGGTTCGAAGCGTTCGGTCGATTCCGGGGGGGCCATCGACGCGATGCTACCCCCGTGCTCGGACACGCCGGTCAGCGTGCGGGTTTCAGCGGGCGCGGGCGGCCCACCGGAACAGGCCGCTGCCCGTGATCGAACCCACCAGCTGCCCGTCGCGGATCACGAGCGCCGCGCGCTCGGTGCCGAGCCGCGCCGAGACCTCGTCGAGCCGTTCGTCCGGCCGGGCGACCAGCACGTGTTCGAGCGGGATGACGGCGTCGCGCGCCGGGCGCAGCGGGTCCCCCGCCCCGAGGTCGCGCGCCGAGGTGAACGAGATCATCCCGATCACGCGGCCGCCCTCCAGCACCGGGTAGGCCTCCCCCTCGTGCCCGCGCAGGTAGCGGTCGAGCACCTCGGAGAGCGTCATGTCCGCGGGCACCGCCGCGGGCGGCGGCTCCATCGCGTCGGCGACGGTGGCGTTCGCCAGGCGCTCGTCCAGGCCGATCCGTTCCTCGGAGGCCTGCGCCCCGCGGAAGATGAACATCCCGATGATGACGCCCCAGATCGCCCGGAACAGGTCCTGGCGCGCGAGGTAGTAGATCGCGATGGCGATCACGATGCCGCCGACGACGAGGCCTGCTCGTGCGGCGATCCGGGTGGCCATCTGCGGCCTGCCCGTGATCCGCCACAGCGCCGCCTGCAGCATGCGTCCGCCGTCGAGCGGGAGCCCCGGTAGCGCGTTGAAGACCGCCATGAACAGGTTGACCAGCGCCACGTAGTCGAACAGCCCCGGCAGCGGACCCGACGTCCCGTCGGTCGCGCGCGCGAGCAGCCAGAAGCTCCCGGCGAGAGCGAGGCTCGTCCCCGGTCCGAGCGCCGCGATCGCGAACGCCGACCCCGGCCCCTTCTCGTCGGCCCGCGCCGCGGTGAACCCGCCGAAGAACACCAGCGTGATGCCGTGCACCTCGATCCCGGCGGCCCGCGCCGTGACCGCGTGGGCGCCTTCGTGCAGGAACACGGAGCCGAAGAAGATCAGCGCGGCGAACACCGCGTACGCGAACGCCTCGCCCGACGCGAGGTCCGGGAACTCCCGGTCGAGCTGGGCCCAGAACGTGGCGACGAGCAGCACGGCGATCCAGATCCACGACGAGTCCACGTTGACCGGGACTCCCCGGATCGTGGCGATGCGGAAGCCGCGGCCGAACATCTTCCGAGGGTACCCCAGGCACCTGGGAAGCCCCTAGGAGGGACGTCTGCCACAGTGAAGGCGTGGACGATGAGCGCCTCGACGGCGAGTCCGACGAGCGAGATCGGGAGCTCGACGAGCGAGATCGGGAGCCCGACGAGCGGGATCCCGAGCCCGACGAGCAGGATCTCGAGCCCGACGAGCCGGATCGCGGCCCCGAGCGTTCGCGGATGCGCGTGGCCGCGCCCGTGCTGCTCGCGTGTCTGGTCGGGCTCGCCGGGGCGTGGCTCGGGATGGCGCTGTTCGGGCGCGACACGGTCCCGATCGGTCCGTTCCGGGTCGAGCTGGACGTCGGGTTCGGCAAGGGCGAGACCGAGCTCGGGTTGCCGCCCTTCGGCGCGCTGACGGCCGACACGCACCTGGCACCGCTGCACGTGTCCGCGAGGCTCGAGGACGTCGGGGTCCAGCGGCTGACGGACGTCGTGAACCAGGAGGGGATCGACGGGCTCGTGAACGACGTCGAGCTCGACGCGCACGACGGCGTCCGAACGATGGCCTGGCGCATCCTGCTCGTCGCGACCATCGGCGGGGTGGCGCTCGCCGCCATCGTCTATCGCAGGCGCTGGCGGCTGGTCGCGGCGGGCGGCCTCACCGCGCTGCTGGGCGTGGCGCTGTGCGAGGTATTCCTGCTCGCGACGTTCACCCCGGAGGCCTTCTCCGAGCCGACATACTCGGGCTCGCTCGCGCTCGCCCCGCAGCTGATCGGCCCGGTGCGCGACGCCACGGGCAAGATCCAGGACCTTCGGGCCGGGCTCGAGCAGATCGTGGACGGGACCGTGCGCGCCTACACGACGCTGCAGCCGACGCCGCTTGCGAGCGACGCGATCCGCGTCCTGCACATCTCGGACATCCACGCGTCGCCGCTCGGCATGGACTTCGCCCAGGAGGTCGCGCGCGGGTTCGACGTCGACTTCGTGATCGACACCGGCGACCTAACGTCGTTCGGTACACCGATCGAGAGCCTGATCACCAGCGAGATCCCGGCGTTCGGGCGGCCGTACGTGTTCGTCCGTGGGAGCCACGACTCGATCGCGCTGCAGGCGGCGGTGGCCAAGGAGCCGAACGCGATCGTCCTGGACGGCCGCGCCAAGACGATCGACGGCCTCACGGTCTACGGGCTCGGGCATCCGGCGTTCACGCCGTCGCGCGGCGCGCCGGTTGACGCCGACGACTTCGCGGCGCTCGCGCGCTCGGTCGGCCCGAGGATCGTGCGGAACGTCGACGTCTCGCCGGACCCGGTCGAGGTCGTGGCCGTCCACGACGATCGGATGGCGGAAGACGTCGCGGGCCGGGTGCCACTCGTGATCTCGGGGCACTTCCACGAGACGACGGCGACGGTTCGAAACGGGACCTTGTATCTGCGCATCGGGACCACCGGCGGCTCGGGCGCCGGGATCTTCCGTGGCCTCGAGGTCCCCTTCTCGGCAGAGGTCCTGCACTTCTCCAAGGGTCCCGAGCCCCGGCTGATCGCCTACGACGTGATCGAGCAGTCCCCCCAGTCCGGCACGCTGCAGGTCCAACGGGTGAACGTGCCTGTCGAGTTCGGGGAACTCGAGCTCACGCCGACACCGACGGCAAGCCCATCGGTCTCGCCCTCCCCCTCCTCCTGAATCTCGGGCACCATCTGAACGCCGGCAGCCCTCGAGGCGTTCATGGGCCGGATGCAGGAACACGCGAGCGCCGTGACGGAGCAACGCCCGCCCTCGGAGCCGGCCGGACCATCGAGCTTCCACCGAGGTGTTCACTCGTCGTGCCCGAATAGCGACGGGGCGAGTTCGCGGGCGCTGCTACAGTCGATGTGGGTCTCCGGAGCGAGCGGTTCCGGGGAGTAGCGTCCGGCCCGGCCTACCCTCCCTTCCACGCGGGCGTGCCCGCGGGGTCGGGCCGGACGCTAGTCCGGCTCATTCCTCAAGTAGGTCGGCGAGCTGCCGCGCGTTGTTGACCGCGAAGTCGCGATAGCAGTTGTTCATCAGCACGTGGGTCTCGCGGGCCTGTGCCGAGACGTCGCGGATCTTCGGGACCCACTCCGTCAGCTCGGCCTGTGTGTACTCGTATCGGAAGCGCTCGGAGGCGCTCACGTTCTTCTTGGCCCAGACCTCGCGATCGCGGCCGTGGAAGCGTACGAGGGCGAGGTCTTCCGCGGTCGCGGCGGCGACCGGTGGGACGCTCGAGTCGAACCCCTGGGGCATGTCGACGCACACCAGCGGGAGGTCGTGCTCCTCGAGGAAGGACAGGGTCTCCTCGGCGTTGCGCTCCTCGAGCCAGGTCTTGTGACGGAACTCGACGGCGATACGGAAGTCCTTCAGCCGCTCGGCGCACTCGAGGACGTAATCCTTGTTCTTGCGGCCGATCACGAACCATTGGGGGAACTGGAACAGGACGGCGCCGAGCTTGCCGGCCGAGTGGAGCGGCATCAGCGCGTCGTGGAACCGCTGCCAGACTTCCTCCACTGTCTCGTCGGGCAGGTTCTCGCGATAGAGGTTCTTCTTCTCCGCGATCTCGTCGGGAAGTCCCTCGAGCAGGTCCTTGTAGAGGGATTCGCGTTTGGTCGGGTGGTTGGTCAGCAGCGAGTAGGCCTTGATGTTGAACGTGAAGTCCTTCGGTGTGCGGTCGATCCACAGCACCGCGTTCTTCTCGCTGGGCGGGAAGTAGTACGTCGAGTCCACCTCGACGATCGGAAACTGCGAGGCATAGAAGCGCAGGCGGTCTTCGGCGCTCTTGGTTCCCGGCGGGTAGAAGTGCCCGTCCTTGACGAGCGTCGGGTCCGTCCAGCTGGCGGTGCCGACCAGGATCTTGGACACGGATTCAGCCTAGCGAGGAGGCGGACAAACGAAGCGGCGGCCGCGTCTTCGG
>JBKPKU010000091.1:0-22212 GCA_046731295.1 Actinomycetota bacterium | reverse complement strand
AACGAGGGCCAGAACCACCGGGGGTAGCCGGTGTCCGCCTTCGGCGCGGCGGCGATCGAACGCTGCCGCGCGGCGACGTCGCTGCTAGACACCCGCCTGGATCTCTTGGTACGCCGACTCCCACAGCGCGCTCACGTCGGGAGCCAGCTCGAGCTCCCTGTACCCCGCCTTGAACTGGTCCTCGGTTACGATGGTCGTGGCCAGGTGCTCGGGCACGACCTCGTTCCCCACCAGCTCGTCCGGGTTGATCGACGTCATCGGCGCCTGATAGCCCGAGTACGTCGTGTAGTTCGTGACCGCGTTTTGCGCGTCGAGCATGAAGTCGATGAACAGGTGCGCGAGCACCGGCGCCTTCGAGCCCTTGATCAGCACGATCGTGTCGTTGTCGACGTTGCCGGGCACGCCCTCGGTCGAACCCGGCCAGTAGTAGGAGATGTTCGGCGCCGTATCGCCCTCGGGCAGGAAGTAGAACGCCGAGCCCACGTTGCCCGACCACGACTGGTGCAGCCACGTCTTGCCGTCGGGCACGTCCGTGTAGTCGGTGTGGTCGAACCGCGCGTTGGCGGCCGCCACCACCTCCGCGATGTCGCTCTTGGCCTGGTCGATCGTGGCCTTGTCGCCGGTGTTCACGTCGGTGACGCCGGCACGGAACATCGCCATCCCCAGCGAGTCTCGCGAGTTGTTCAGCAGCGCGGTCTTGTTCTTGGGCGCGTCCTGCCAGAACACGTCGTAGGGGTTGGCGAGGCCAGCGATGTCCGTCGAGATCTCGTCGTTGCGCCACATGATCCCGGTGTTCCAGATCGAGAACGGCACCGTGTAGCGAGACTCCTGGTCGTAGAACGGGCTCTGCAGCGCGGGCCAGACGTTGCCGGCCAGGTTCGGGATGTAGTCATGGTTGAGCGGCGCCAGAAGCCCGCCGGCGATCAGCTGTCCCAGCACGTAGATCTGCACGCCGAACATCACGTCGAACTCGTCGGGCGACGCCCGGAGGGTGTTCACGCCGCCCGCCATGTCCGGGAAGATCGTCTTCTCGACCGTCACGTCGTACTTCGCGTACTTGTGCTCGAACGCCCGCACGAGCGCCGGCGAAAGGTAGTAGGGCCAGTTCAGGTACTTGAGCGTCGCGCCCTGCTCGGGTTCGAGGCCGCTGTCGATCGGCTGGTTGTCGTCCAGGATGTTCCACGTGACCGGCGCATCGAGCCGGGCGAGGGGGTACGGCGCCCCGCCGACCCCGCCGGTCCCGAACTTGTTGGCGCCACTCGCCCCCGATGACGACGTTCCGCCCCCGGGTTCCTCCTGGGCGCCGCCGGAGCAGGCGGCCAGGATCGCCGCCAGCGTGGGCATGGTCACGCCGGCCATGCCGGCCCTGCGGAGGAACTCTCGGCGGCTCAGGCCGCGCGGGTCGAAGGCCTTCGGATGGACCGGATGCATGCTCGGCGCCCCCTCGAGTCTGGTTCGTTCGAGTATCGCACGGGGGCGAAGCCGGGGAGTGCGAGTTCCGTCGAGGCCGTCAGTTCGCGATCGGGCCGATCCAGATGCCCGAGGTCAGGAACAGCACGGGCAGCAGGAACAGGATCGCGACGAAGAGCCATAGACGACGGTTGGACGACACGACCCATTCGTCGAGCGCCATGATCGAGTTCGTGAGTGGCTTGTACAGCACCGCGAGGTAGAACAGCGACACAATGCTCACCGCGATCGCCTCGGCCAGCACGATGTGCACGGCGACGGGATTGCCGAGGATCATCGCCGCGACCAGGGTGTCGGCGAGCGTCGTGATGTTCGCGCCCATGATGTACGGGATCGATTCGCGCCGCGTGATGTAGCCGCGGCTCGCGAGCGGCACCAGCAGCGTCAGCGCCACCGACACCGAGAGCGTGAGGGTCGCCACGACGCAGCCGAGCGCGAACATCGGCCAGGGCCGCTTCATCCAAGCAACCCGGCTGCTGCCGTGCCGTTCGCCGTCCAGCTGCGGCAGCACGCTGTCGAGCAGCCGGAACGACAGCAGGATGACGCCGAGGCCGATCGGCAGAAGCGTCCACCCGGGCAACTTGGTGAGGAAGTCCACCGCGGGGCCCCAGATCACGTCGACGACCGAGAGCACGTCTCCGGAGGCGCTCCAGTGGATCCCGTCCAGCATCCCCGACTTCAAGATCCAGTAGCCGATCAGCATCCCCGGCACGTAGACGACCGCGGTGAGCGACATCGCGAGGACGCCCATCCCGATCGACTCGCCGCGGTTGCGGCCCCTGTTCCGGAGCGCGTACAGGAACCCGACCAGCAGGACGACGAACGAGGCGCCGAGCCGCGACCCAGACAGCATCGTGAACGTCTGGAGCTCAGTGGTCGCGCCCCCCACGAACAGGCTCAGCGCGACGGCGGCGATCGGCGAGCCCGAGAGCACGATGTACGCGCCGAGCCATCCGGCGCCGAGCGTCGAGACCGCGTTGCTGAACAGCGGGCTGTCCTCGAGCGCCGGCGCGAGCGCCTTCGCTCCCTCCTTCATCAGCTGGATCGCCAGGACGAACAGGAACAGCGCGACCGCGAACGTCGCGACCTTGAGCGCGACGCGCATCACCTTGGCCCCGGTTCCCGCGCGCGGCGTCGGGCGTTCAGACGCGACGGTCGCGTCCACGACGGACGTGCCGCCGGTCGGTGTCGGGTCGGTCTCGGCCATGGCTGGTTCGGTCTGGGGTGTACCGGGCTTGCTGTTCGTTCGGCGGGAAGGGCGCAACCCTACTCGCCGCCCCCGGGACCCAGCAACGAAGCGGCGACCTCCGGGTCAGGCACGGGTCGTACCCGAGGGCCGCACGACGAAAACCGAGCAGGGGGCTTGGTGGGCCACGTGCTCGCTCACGCTGCCGAGCAGCATGCGCGTCATCCCGCTGATGCCGCGATGGCCCACGACGACGAGGTCGACCTCGTCGCGCTCGGCCACCCGGACGAGCGTGTGCTCCGGCCGCCCCATCGCCATCTCGCGGACCGGCGTCAGGCCGAGGGCGGAAACGGCCCTGACCGAGGGCTCGAGCTCGGGCGGGGTCTGCTCGTCGGGTCCGAGCGTCCACTCCTCGTTGCGCCCGCGGAAGACCGGGACGACGTGGAGCAGGCGGAGGTCGGCGCCGGTGGCCTGTGCGAGGCCGGCGGCGGCCATCGCCGTGAGCACCGAGGCCTCCGAGCCGTCCACCGCGCACGCGACCTGCCGCGGGAACCGATCGCCGGCCGGCCGTGCGATCAGGACCGAGCAGCGCGCATCGCGCAGGATCTTCGCGGCGACATGCCCGAACCCGATCGCGCCGCCCAGCAGCCCCGAGTCCGGCCCGACGCACAACAGGTCGACGCCGTCGCGCTCGGCCTCCTTGATCATGGCCTCGGTGGGGTCGCCCGTCAGGAAGCGGGTCTCGGGGTCGGCCCCGGCGGCCCGCGCGGTCGCGGCCGCGGCGTCCAGCGCACGCTCGGGCTCGCCCTCCTCGTAGGGCCGGTCCTCGATGACGTGGGCGAGGATCATCTGGGCGTGCACCGCGGAGGACAGGAGCGACGCCTGCCGGACGGCCTCGTTCGCACGCTCGGAACCGTCCGCGCCAACGAGCACCAGGGAGAAGGGGCGGTCGGCGACCATCTCGGCGGTCATGGGTGCATGGTAGGGGTTACGAAGGGGTCGAGCGCCCATCGCGCGTCCGGCGCGGCGGCCGAGATCGGGTCGGTATCGCTCTGGCGTTCAGCCGAACTCGCGAGCCCCTCCCCAGCCCCTCGTTGGGCCTCACCTGGCAGCGCGTGGCTACCCGGAGCCCGACGCCGGTTCCTTCCCGCCGTGTGCCTCCATCAGGTGCTTCGAGAGGTCATTCTGCGTGTCGAAGACCTGTGCGCAGATGTGACACCTCGCAACTTCAGTGTCCCCGGATTGCGCCTCCCGTTCGCTCATCCCTCATCCCTTCGAGTGGCAGACAGACCGGAGGGTGAAGATGCTTCCCCAGCGGCGAGGGACGCCGAGGTCTTCGCTTCTTCACCCTCCGATCGAAAGGTTGGAGGGCTCGTCGCCCGTAACCCTTCGTGCATCCGTTCTTCCCTCACACGGCAGAGTCGAAACGAGCGCTCGCCGATCCGACAGAGCCGGCTCGAGCGAACCGGAAAAGACCGTGCGGCATGAACAGATCGTCGCGCGGGTATTGCCCAGACCAGGCTTCTTGCGGGAAAGGCAGCAATAGGCAGCCGGACCGGAGCCTTCCTCCCGCTGAACCAACCTCACACGAGGGCGGCTAGCGTCGCCCGAGGCGTCGAACCCGGGACAGCAGCTTCTCCGACGGCCGGCCCTCGTACACCGCCTCCCAGCCCACGAGCTCGGGCCTCGCGCCGAACAGCACGATCACGCGGCCGTCGCGTTTCGGGCCGTGCCGGAGCCCACGCGCCACGCGCCATCCACGCGCCTCGCCCGGCATCAGCGCGGCCGACGGGGCGGTCAACCCCGCGTCTCCGCGCTCCCGGAGACGCGATGCCTCCGTGCGGCACGCGGGATACGAACGCGGGCCGCCGATCATCGTCTTCTTCGGCAGCCGAGGCCTCGCACCGGGGGGCTCGCCCACCTCGACCGCCCAAAGCGAACGACGGATCTGGACCACGTCGGCAGGGTCCGTGAGCTCCTCGTGCCGCAGCAGCTCGGCCCACGCGCCCTCGGGCGTGTCGGCGAACGTGTTCACCGGGCCCTCGCCCGGCTCGTTCCATCTGCCACCCGGCTGGCCCGCGCTCTCCCACAGGAACGGGAACCGCGGATCGGTGTGCCGGAAGACGATCACGTCGCGGGCGAGGCCGCGAGGGAGCGCGCGAGTGCCAGGATGCGTTCGGCGCCGGTCCCGTCGGGATCCCAGTCGCCCGACAGGATCGCGTCGGGCGAGCGCCCGCCGAGCGGCGATCGCGCGCGCTCGAACCACCGCCTCACCCCGACCTCCGAGTAGGCCCCACGGAGCTCGGCCACGACGCGCGCGAGCAGGTGCAGCCGCGCCGCCACGACATCCGGCGTCGGCCGCTGGCCCGCGGCGTAGCGGCGGAGGCTCGCGACCGAGACGCCGACGAGCTCGGCGAGCCGGTCCACGCCGAACAGCTCGATCATCGCCGGCCATTCGAACGCCGGGGCCGGCGAACCCTCGAGCGCGACCTCGAGCTCGCGCAGCACCGAGGCGACGTAGCTGGAGGTCAGCCGGGTTCGCGAACGCAGCGAGGCCGCCGCCGACGCGCCGATGCCGGCCTCCGCGGCCCGGGCGGCCACCGAGCGCATGACTTCGATCGTGAGCTCCTCGACGTCCTGGGGAAGGAGGCCCATCGCCTCCATCGCCTTGAGCACGTCGACGGCGGCGTCCGTGGCCTCCGGATCGTCCAGTGGCGGCTGAGCGGAGCGGATTTGGAGCTTAGCCATGCTCCGAATCCTATCCGAAACGGCTCCGGCCGTCGCGTTCCGCGTCACGCGCTCGAAGGTACCGACTGCCGCCGACAGGCGTCGTGGGGATTCTCCGCGCGCACGGCTAAGCTCGGCGCGTGACCGAGGTGTTGCTCTTCCACCACGCGCAGGGCCTCACGCCGGGCATCCGAGCCTTCGCCGATGAGCTGCGCGGCGCGGGACACACGGTCCACACGCCCGACCTGTACGGAGGGGGCGAGACGTTCCCCACCGTCGGGGAGGGCGTCGCGCACGCGCGCGGGATCGGGTTCGGCGCGATCCTCGAGCGCGGGAAGGAGATCGCCGAGGGCCTCCCGAACGAGCTCGTGTACGCCGGGATGTCGATGGGCGTGATGCCTGCGCAGATGCTGGCCCAGACGAGGTCGGGCGCCAAGGGAGCGCTGCTGTGCTTCGGGACCCTTCCCCCCACCGAGTTCGGCGAGGCATGGCCGAACGACGTCCCGGTCCAGATCCACATGAAGGAGAACGACCCCGAGGTACTCGAGGGCGATCTGGATGCCGCGCGCGAGCTCGCCAACACGGTCGAGCGCGCGGAGCTGTTCCTGTATCCCGGCGACCAGCACCTGTTCGTCGACAACAGCCTGCCCGACTACGACGAGGCCGCGGCCGGACTCATGACGCAACGCCTGCTCGCCTTCCTCGACGGCCTCGACTGACGCGCGCCTGCGGGTGGCGCGAGGCGGGTAAGGATCGAGGGACCCGACCGGAAGGAGCTGTCATGCGCCCGCTCGAGACGTACGTAAACGACGACCTGGGCTACCTGAACGACCATCTCGCCGGCGCCGCCGCCGCGCTGCAGCACGTCGATCGGATGCGGGCGAGGGAGCCGGACTCCGAGCTCGGTCACGTCCTGCAGGCGATCCGGGGCGAGATCGAGGAGGATCGCGACGTGCTCGAACGCGTGATCGTCGCACTCGGCGGGTCCGCGAACCCCGTGAAGCGGGCGGGCGCGCTCGGCGCCGAGATGCTCGTGAGCCTGCGGATGCAGATGCCCGTCCTCGGAGCTGGCTCGGCCGGGGCGGCGCGGCTCGAGGAGATCGAGGTGCTGAGCCTCGGCATCGAGAGCAAGCGGCTGCTGTGGACCGCGATCGGCGAGATCGCGAGGTCTGAGCCGCGCCTGTCCGGCTTCGACCTCGCGTCGCTCGCGCGCCGGGCGCAGGACCAACGCGACCGCCTCGAGCGCTTCCGTCTCCTCTTCGCGACCACGGCGCTCAGGCGGCACGCCGCGTAACGGCGTCGGTGGCAGCCCGCGTCCGGCCCACGAAGGCCGACCTCGAGGCGGCCCGCGGCCTCTCGATCCCCGACGTCCTCGCGCCGCGCCTCGACGTCGTCTTCGTGGGCATCAACCCGGGCCTGTGGTCGGGCGCGGTCGGCAATCACTTCGCCAGACCCGGCAACCGCTTCTGGAAGGCGCTCCACGGCGCCGGCTTCACCGACCGGGTCCTGTCGCCGTTCGAGGACGGCTCGCTGCTCAAACGCGGGCTCGGCGTGACGAACCTGGTGAACCGGACGACGGCGAACGCCGCCGAGCTTTCCGACTACGAGCTCCGGGACGGCGCTCGCCGGCTGGCCGAACGGCTCGAGCCGCTGCGGCCGCAGTTCGTCGTGGTGCTCGGGATCGGCGCCTACCGGACAGGGTTCGGGCGGCCGAGGGCGGAGATCGGTCCGCAGCAGGGGCGCCTCGGCGAGGGGCGGCTCTGGGTGCTGCCGAACCCGAGCGGCCTGAACGCGCGCTATCAACTCGAGGCCCTCGTCGAGCGGTTCCGCGAGCTCCGCGCGGCCACGGACCGGACATGATCGGCCGGGTTTCGGGGTAGGAACGCAGCACTCGAGGACAGGTGAAAGGAGGTCACGAGCATGGACGTGGCACCGAACAGCCCCGATCCGCTCCCGAGCACGCCGAGCGCGCGTGGGGCGACGTTCAACGGCTCGACACGGCAGCGCCTCCCGGTGCTCCTGCGTTCGATCGGCTCCGACGTCTCGACGCTGATGAAGCAGCAGGCCGATCTCGCGAAGCAGGAGCTGAAGGAGAAGGCCGGCGAGAAGGCGATGGGGGGCGGACTGCTTCTCGCGGCGGGGATCCTCGCGCTGTTCGTGCTCGGGTTCCTCGGGTTCGCCGGCGCGGCTGCGCTCGATCTCGTGCTGCCCGCGTGGGCGGCGTTCCTGATCGTCGCCGCCGTGTACCTGATCGGCGCGGTCATCGCGGCCCTGGCCGGCCGTCAGGCCGTGACCAAACCGGCGACGCCGGAGCACACCGTGCAAACCGTCAAGGAGGACGTCGAATGGGCCAAACGCAAGCTGCGACGGTGAGCGAGATCGAGGAGACGCGGCGGCGACTCGATTCCGAGCTCGAGGAGCTCGAGACCTACCTGACGCCGGCCACCAACCGGGTGCGGCGGACCGCGATGATCGTGGGCGGGGTGATGACGGTCGTGAGTTTCATCGCGTTCGTCATGCGGCAGCGAGCCAAGACCGAATCGATCCGCAGGCTGCGCCACATCGATCACCGGCTCGAACGCCTCGAGGAGTGGCTCGCTGTATAGCCCGGCCTACACCATGTAGAACTCCCACTGCACGTTGTCGGGATCCCGGAACGCGACGTAGTCCTTGTCGAGCACCGGGTCGTGCTCGATCCCCTCGGTCTCCGCGCCCTCGGTGCGCAGCCGCTCGACCAGAGCGTCGAGCGTGCCGCGGTCGTCCACACCGAAGGCCAGGTGGTCGATCCCGATCCGGCGCTCGCTGAACCGGTCCTCGTCGGGCGTTCCCTCCAGCGGCGGCTCGAGGATCACGAACGTGTCGCCGGCCTGCGTCGCGAGCAGCGTGCCCTCGGACGGCGAACCCCGCCACAGGTTCGTCATGCTCGGCCCGACGGGTAGCTCGAGGAACGCGAACCCGAGCACCTTCTCGTAGAACGCGCGCGAACGATCCGGATCCTGCACGCGGATCGCGACGTGGTGCAGGCTCGTCACCGCCATCGTCCCTCCCCTCCTCGGACGGTCCGCCCATGAGGCGGACACGAAGGCGTTGCGGATCGAGCAAGCATGGAACCGGTCGACCGGATGCGCAAACGCGCGTCAGGCGCGCGTGCTCGGCGGCTCAACGTCGAACGGGATCCCGGTCTCCCGCTCGGAGACCTCCCAGAGCGTGGTCATCGCCCTGCGGCTCCTCGAACGGCCGAACAGCGGCCGGCGCACCGGCGGCCCCAGTTCACCCACCGCGGGGCGTAGAGGGCTCCGCCGACAGCGCTCGGATCGGCCGCCGCTCGAAGCAGCGAGAGCGCGCCCCGCGCCGGCGTCATCCCGAACCTGACGACCGCCGAACGGAAGAACCGCTGGCTCCGGCCGCCTCCGGTCTCCCGAACCCTGCGGGCCTGCAGATCGGTGTTCGTGAAGCCCGGGTGCGTCACGATGCTCTTCGCGGGCACGCGGGCCTCTCGAAAACGCCGATCGAGCTCGAGCGCGAAGTGCACGTTCGCGATCTTGGACTGCCCGTACGCGCGCCATGGTCGTAGCGGCCGTCCGTGTTCGGGTTGTCCGGGTCGACCGGGCGTCCGGAATGGCGACCGGTGCTCGTGACGGATACGACGCGCGCGCCGCTGCTCTTCAGCAGCGCCGGCAGCAGGAGCGCCGTGAGGGAGAAGTGGCCGAGATGGTTCACGCCGAACTGCATCTCGAACCCGTCCTCCGTCCGCTGCTCCGGGATCCCCATGAGGCCGGCGTTGTTGACGAGGACGTCGATCCCGTCGTGTTCGGCCAGGATCCTGGCCGCGCGGCCTCCCGGACCGACGCGAGCGAGGCGAGGTCGAGCGGCTGGAGCTCGAGCGAGGAGTCGGGGATCTCGGCGAGGATGTCCCGCTTGGCGTGCTCCGCCTTGTCCTGGTCTCGCGACGCCATCACGACGTGCGCGCCCTTGCGAGCGAGTCTCTCGAGACCTCGAGCCCGAGGCCGCCGTTCGCGCCGGTGACGACGGCGACCCTGCCGGGAATGTCGGGGATGTCCTCGGCGGACCAGGCCATCGATGGAACGCCCTACGGCCTCAGCCGATAGAACCGCCAGAAGTCGGTCTCGATCGGAAGGATCTCGACCGCGCCGAACCCCGCCTCGCTCGCGTACCGCCGCAGCGTCGGGGGCCGCATCACGGCGCCGGTTGCCGCCGTCTCGGGGTCGTCCATCGCGTACGGGAGACACGAGACGACGCTCCACCCGTACGTGTATCGCTCCCCCTCCGGCGCGGGCGCTGTGAACGCCTCCCCGACCAGCTCGTCGGCGATCACCACCGAGCCGCCGTCGGCGAGCAACCCTCGCGCGGCGCGGAGCGCCTCGACGGGCCGGGACATGTCGTGCAGGGCTTCGAAGATCGTCACGAGGTCGAACGTGCCCGAGAGCTCGGGATCCGAGGCGTCGGCGACCGAGAACGTCACGCGTTCGGTCAGGCCTTCGTCCTTCATGTGCTCGTCGGCGAGCGCGATCGCGTCCTCGTCCAGATCGAACCCGTGGACGGTGATGTTCGGGTACGCGCGAGCCATCGCGATGCTCGACCAGCCCGTCCCGCACGCGACGTCGGCCACGCGCGCCGGCGGCTCCGCGCGGAGCCTCCGATCGACGTCGGCGATCGAAGGCAACCACTCCGTGCCGAGCAGCGTGAGATAGGTCGAGCGGTTGAACTCGGCGCGGCCCTCGGGCTTCCAGTCGATCGGCGGCGGCGCGCCGCCCGTGCGGAACGCCTGCACCAGGTCGGCCATCGGCCGCGCGGCGCGGACGAGCTCGACCCCCTTGTAGGCGAAGTAGATCAGGTCGTCCGGCTCGGCGAGCACCGGGACGTGCTCGGGCGGCATGCTGTAGCGGCGGTCGAGTGGTTCGGCGGCGGGGTCCTCGACCTCGAGCAGCCCGTTGGCCGCGTGGTGCTCGAGCCACTCGCGCACATAGCGCTCGGTGGTGCCGGTGCGTTCGGCGAGCTCGGTCGAGGTCACGGGCTCGCCGTCGGCGAGCGCCGCGTACAGCCCGAGGCGTTCGCCCAGGTAGATCGTGTAGAGCTCGAGGGCGCCGGCCGCGTTCGCCTTCAGGCGGTCGGCGAGGGCCTGGGTGCGGTCGGTATCGTCCATCGCTCGATCGTAGGGGCTCCGGGCGACGCGACGCGAGGGGGCTCAAATGATTCGGGCCCGGCGGCGCTACCCTCGATGGAACGTGGCCGATCACAACGCGCCGATCATCGAGGAGTTCCGGGCCAATCACGGCAAGGTCGGCGGCTTCTTCGAGGGCGCCACGCTCCTGATCCTCCACACCAGGGGTGCGAAGACCGGCAGGCCCCAGACCGTCGTCCTGAACCACCTCCAGGACGGGGACCGGTTCATCGTGTTCGGGACCAAGGGCGGGGCGCCGGCGGACCCCGACTGGGTGCGCAACGTCCTCGCCGACCCGAACCCGACCGTCGAGACCGGCACCGAGACGATCCCGGTTCGGCCGACCGAGATCACCGGCCCCGAACGCGACGAGCTCTACGCCAGGCAGGTCGAGCGCCGACCGGTCTTCGGCACGTACCCGGGGAAGACCTCTCGGGTCATCCCTGTGATCGCGCTCGACCCCGTCCGCTGAGGGCAAGACCTTCCCGGAACGACCCGATATCAAAGTCGATATCGCACCCTGGGGAAGGGCATGCCGCATGGTCATGACGGGCCGCCGGAAGCGTCAGCCCAGTCAAAGGCGAGTCGACCTGTAAGTCGTTCGACCGATGTTCTCGCCACGTTCGGGCGGCCTACGGTCGGATTCGGCAACGTCGCAGGAGGGGAGGCGTTGGCGATGGCCGCGCAGCTGCTCGAGTCGCTCCAGAGGCCGGAAGAGCCACGGAATCTGACCAACGAGGATTCCCGCAAGACCTACCGCTATCTCCGGATCGGCGTCATCGGGGCCGTGGTCGCCCTCGGGGTCTCGATCCTCATCGAATGGAGCAATGTCGGCTTCGACTGCTACCAGCATTCGATCAGCGCGTACTACTACACGCCCGTCCGGGCGATCTTCATCGGCACCATGATCGTGGTGGGCGTCGCCCTCATCGTCTACAAGGGCCGGAGTCCCTGGGAGGACACCTTCTTGAACTTCGCGGGCATGCTCGCGCCGGTGGTTGCCATCGCGCCGACGACCGACGTCGGGACCTGCTGGTCGGTCCGACCGATCCCCCTTCCGGTGAGGGAGAACGGCACGCTCGCGAGGTGGGTGCACGTCAACATCGACAACAACTTCTACACCCTCCTGATAGCCGGCGCACTCGGCCTGCTCCTCTCGTTCTTCCTCGTCATCGCTGTGAACTGGAAGTCCGGAAGATCCCTCATGCAGCGCGTGCAGGCGCCGGTGAAGAGGGTCGACAGGGAGACATGGATCTCGCTCGTCATCTCGGCATTGGTGCTCATCGCGGGCTGGGCTCTGATCGTCAACTGGGGCGGCTTCTATACGCAGGCCCACGGCTGGGCGGCCGTCATCTTCTTCTTCTTCCTCGGCCTCGCACTGGTGATCGACGCACGCGCGCACTGGGAGAAGCAAAGGACGCTGTTCTGGGTCTACATCGCGATAGCGACCGGCATGCTCGGCGGATTCATCGTCATCCCCGTGCTCCGGGTCGGTGGCGATCACACGGTGTTCTGGCTCGAGGCCTGGGAGATCCTGATGTTCGCCACCTACTGGATCTGGCAGACGGTGGAGAACTGGGGTGAGCAGGTGGAACCGATCTGACTACCCGAGCCGATCCCAGGCCATCGAGGACGGATACGCTTGCGATCCAGGAGGTGCGCATGGACGGTAGAGACGAACGTTCCGACATCTCGGTGGTTGGACCAGGCACCCGGATCGAGGGGACGGTCGTGGCGGCCGGCTCCCTCAGGGTCGAGGGGGAGGTCAGGGGCAAGATCACCGCCGAACGGGAGGTGACGCTCTCCCCTCAGGGTCGTGTGGAAGCCAACATCGAGGCCACGAGCATCGTGCTCGGCGGACAGGTCAAGGGCAACCTCGCCGCCAAGGGCGACGTGTCTCTGCCGGCCGACAGCCGCCTCGACGGAGACATCCGCGCCCACAACGTGGACGTGGGAGGAATCGTCAAGGGGACCATCGTCGCCAGGGGGAGGGTGGCCCTCGGCCCGCGCGCCCGGGTAGAGGGTGACGTCACGTCGACGACGCTTGCGATCGCCGAGGGGGCGGTCTTCATCGGGAGCTCCAGGATGGACGAGCAGAAGCGCACGTAGTCCCGGCAGGCATCGTCGCCCGCCCCCACGCTCTCTTAAGACTCTGTTCACGTGCGCGAAAGGCCTCCACAAGGTCGGCCGGGTAGCCATGAGGGCGAGCTCCGGAGAGATCCTCCGCGAGCGATCCGGACGGAAGGAGGAGCCATGCGCAGAGTCCTCTCCTCGGCGCTGGTGGCCGGCCTGTTGCTGCTCGTCTCGGCGACGGCCGCCGGCGCGCAAGGATCGGGCGGCGTGACGGGCCCGTCGTTCTACGTCGACGGGACCCTGTACCGGACCGTCGACACCCCGACGGACCTTTCGGGCACCGGCGCGCCGGCCGACAGCTTCGACACGATCTACCAGTTCTTCGGCGTGCAGCCCTTCAACGTGGCGACCGCCGCGCCGGGCGACCCCGGCTTCAACGGCGGGCGGTGGATGGTCCACGGGCTCGCGTTCTCGAACTACGCGGCGGCGCTCGCCGCGTTCGACGCAAACAACAGCGGCGACTTCGACAGCGACGAGGAGGTCCTGGCCGCGATCGCAGGCGGCGCCGCCACCGACATCGGGGTCGTGAAGAGCTTCGAATGCCCCGTGGTCAAGGTCCAATAGCGACCCTCGAGGCGGCGGGGGCGGCGCCGAAGGCGCCGCCCCGCCGTTTCGCCCATCCGTGGATACCCTGGAGGACGTGACCGAGACCGTGCTGGTCGTGGACGACGACGCCACGACCCGCGACGTCATCGTCCGGTACCTCGAGCGCGAGGGCTTCCGTGCCCTCGAGGCCGAGGACGGCGGACGCGCGCGCGCCGTCATCGAGGCCTCCGATCCGAACCTCGTCATCCTCGACCTGATGCTTCCCGGCGTCGACGGGCTTTCCATCATCCGCTGGCTGCGCTCATCGGGCTCGCTGCCGGTCATCATGCTGACGGCGCTCGGCGAGGAGAGCGATCGCATCGTCGGCCTCGAGCTCGGCGCGGACGACTACGTGACCAAGCCGTTCTCGCCGCGCGAGCTGATCGCACGCGTCAAGACCGTGCTCCGTCGCACGGGTCCGGCGGCCCTCCCGCTCGAACGGCTCGAGGCAGGCGATCTCGAGCTGGACGCGGGCCGTCGTGAGGTGCGCAAGCGCGGCTCCGAGATCAGGCTCACGGCGAAGGAGTTCGACCTGCTCTGGTTCCTCGCGAGCCACCCGGGGCACGTCTTCTCCCGCGCTCAGCTCATGAGCCGCGTCTGGGGCTACGAGGCCGAACTCGTCACGGGCACGGTCACGGTCCACATCCGCAGGCTGCGCGAGAAGGTCGAGGACGATCCCGCCGAGCCCCGCCACATCGAGACGGTGTGGGGCATCGGCTACCGGTTCCGGCCGTGAGCGGACTGGCGCTCGCCGCCGCCGCCGGCATCCTCCTCGCGGGACTGATCGCGGCGATCGCCCTCGGCCGGCTCCGAACCGTGCACGCCCGGTTGATCGGCCTCACGCTGGTCGTGGGCGCGCTCCCAATCGTCGCCGTCCTCCTCACCGGCATCGCGATGTTCCACATGGGGGCGGACGCCGTGCTGATCGCGGTGGCGGTGGCGTCCGCCATCGTCGCGATCGGCGGGGCGTGGCTCGTGACGCGCTCGATCTCACGGCCGCTGCGGACGCTCCGCGCCTCGACCACGCGGCTGGCGAGCGGCGACTTCGCCACCCGCGTCTCGGTGACCGGTCCCGCCGAGCTCTCGGAGGTCGCCCGCGCGTTCAACGACATGGCCGGGCGCCTCGAGGAACTGTTCGACGCGCGCCGAGAGCTCGTCGCGTGGGCGAGCCACGACCTCCGGGCGCCCGTCTCCTCGCTCCAGGCCATGCTGGAGGCGGTCGAGGACGGCGTCGTCGAACCCGAGCACTACCTGCCGGCGATGCAGGACCAGGTTCGCCGCCTGACGACGCTGATCGACGACCTCTTCGAGCTCGCGCGCATCGACGCCGACGGGGATGCGCCCGAGACCGTCGACGTTCCCGTCGACCGCCTGGTCGGGACGAGCGTGGACGGGTTCGCCGCCGAGGCGAGCGCGCTCGGGATCGCGCTCGAGCGCCGCCTCCCCGGCGGGCTGCCCGACGTCGAGGTCGCGCCGGCGGAGATCGAGCGCGTGATGCAGAACCTGCTCGCGAACGCCCTCCGCCACACGCCGCCCGAAGGATCGATCACGGTGGCGGCCGAGCGTGTGAACGGGACCGTCATCGTGTCGGTCGAGGACACGGGGGACGGCATCCCCCCGGACGCCGCACGTGCGATGTTCGACCGGTTCTGGCGCGCCGACCCCGCCCGCGACCGCAGCGCCGACGGCGCCGGCCTCGGCCTCGCGATCGCGAAGGGCCTCGTCGAGCGGCACGGCGGCACGATCTGGGCCGAGGAGCGAGCCGGCGGCGGGGCGAGGGTCGCCTTCACGCTGCCGGCCGCCTGATCCAGGCGGTTCGCGCCCGCCTCATTGGGGGTGGGATCCGGCGTTGGCCCCCGTCAGGATCCCGACGACCCGGCCGTCTCGTCTCGCACGGCCGACAACCATTCGAGCGCGATCCGGTCCTTCGCCCGCCCCGCCGCCCGCTTCATCCTGATCAGGTCCTCGATCGAGGCGACTCGGATCGTCACCCCGTCGACCACCTCGTCGGTCGCGTTGGCGTCCAGATCGCGAAAGCCCTTCGTCCCCGACGGAGTGCCGAGGATGTCGAGCGCGCCCGCGGACGTGTTGAACGTGAAGTGGTCGCCGGCCCACAGCGTTCGAGCGTCGAGCAGGAGGGGGAGGTCGGGCGGCGCCCCGCGGAGCCGAGCATCCAGCGATCGAAGGGCCTCGGCTAGTCGACCCAGGTTCTCCTCGTCGCGCGCGTAGCAGACGTCGACGTCCCCGGTGATGACCGGCGAACCGCGCAGGGCGCCCGCATAGCCGCCGATCAGCACGAACCGAACGCCGTGGTCGACGAGCGTTCGCAGAGCGAGCAGCGGGTCGAACGGCGGTTCGGTCATCGACGTCCCCGCGCGAACGGGCGCGTCCGCCTCCACTCCGCGACGGCCAATCTCCCCCGCTCGGACGGCGTGAGGCGGAGCCGCTCACGGATCAGCGTTCGGTCCAGGTCCGTGCCGAGGCGCTCCACGACCTCCAGGTCGCGTCCGCAGGAGCGCAGCAAGCGATCGAGCGTTTCGACCCGGGGGGAAACCACCCCGCGCTCCATGCGTGAGATGGCCGCCTGAGGCACGCCCGACCGGCGTGCCAGCTCACGCTGCGAGATCCCGGCCTCGCTCCGCGCCTCCAGGAGCACCGTCCGTGCGTCCATGACGCAGAAATGATATAGGAAACGACATCACTCTGGTCCCTAGACTCCGCCCGGTCCCGTCGGTGCGCCGCCTCGGGAGGTTCGAGACGTATCGCTCGACTACCGTGCCGCCAGGCCGGCGATCGTGGTCGGCAGACCGCTCCTCGAGCCGGCAGAGGACAGCGAGCCGTCCGTGCCGATCCGCCACCCGATGACCGAGCCGCCGTCGGCGTCGATCGCGAACAGGAACCGGCCGTCGTCGGTCAGATCCTCGTCGCGAAGGCCGGGCCTCGACTCGCCGATCGATCCGGCGGCCGCGTCCTCCAGGGAGATCGAGCCGTCGGCCGCGATCGCGAATCGCGACACGGTGCTCTCGGCGAAGTTCGTCGTGTAGGCGAAGCGGTCGTCGGGCGTCACGACGGCCCAGCAGATCTCGCTCATCCCGTTGGCGAGCGACCGCGTCTTCGGGACCGGCGCGCCGTCGACGATCGCGTACGACGACGCGGCGGCGGCGCCCTTCTCCGCGCGGAACGCCTCGGTCACGACGAGCGTGCCGCCGGACGTGAATGCGAACCCATACGGGGTCGGACCCGACGAGTCGATCGTCGCCGGCTCGGCGAGCGAGCCGTCCTCGCGGACCGGGTAGGCCGCGATGGCGTCCGTGCCTCGCTGCGTCACCACGAGCGTCCGGCCGTCGGGCGCGAACCCGATCTGCGCCGGATCTGCGTCGGCGGCCGCGAGCGGCATCTCGCCTCCCACGACCGGCGACAGCCCCTCGTCCGTCAGGCGGAACGACGCGATGCCCGGCTTGCCGGTGTTCAGCACGAACACCGTGCCGGCGCGCTCGGCGATGCTGCGCGGCGACTCCCCGCCGGAGGGGACCGTTCCCACGAGCTGGAGGTCGTCCCCCTCGACCCGGAAGACGCTGACTTCGCCGCTCCCGGCGTTGGCCACGAGGAGCGATCTCCGGTCTCCCGACAGAACGACCGATCCCTGCGAGGTCAGGTGCGGCGTCATCGAGCCGCGACCACCCGTGTCGTAGGCCACCGGCTCCGCCAGTCCGCCGTCGGCGCCTCGGGCGAACGCCAGCACCCGGTTGCGCTCCTCGTTCGTCTGTACGAAGACCGCGCCCGCGGCCATCATGTCGCTCATCTCGGGCTCCTTTCGTTCGACGACGCCGTTCGGTATCGGCGGGGCGCCCTCCGTTACACGCTCGACAGACGATTCCGACCGCTTGCGGGCCGCCGGTAGGATGCGGCCGGTGAGCGAAGCCGATCTGGTCGCGTCCCCGGCCGACCTCGCCCTCGTCGAACGCCTGCGCGCGGGCGACGAGGCGACGTTCATGATGCTGGTCGAGCAGCATCAGGCGGCGATGCTGCGCCTCGCTCGGATGTACGTCTCCTCACGCGCGGTCGCCGAGGAGGTCGTCCAGGAGGCCTGGCTCGGCATCGTGAGCGGGCTCGATCGCTTCGAGGGGCGTTCCTCGCTTCGGACGTGGATGTACCGGATCGTCGTCAACGTCGCGAAGACGCGGGGGCGGCGTGAGGGCACGAGCCTCCCGTTCTCGGCGCTCGCGGGCGGCGAGGACGAGTCGCCGATCGATCCCGATTGGTTTCAGACTGCATCCGAGCGGTACCCGAGCCACTGGCGCACGTTTCCCGACGACTGGCGAGGGATCCCCGAGGATCGCCTAGTGGGCCACGAGACGCTCCAACGGATCGGCCAGGCGATCGACGCGCTCCCGCCGATGCAGGCCGAGGTCCTGCGCCTGCGAGACGTCCTGGGCTGGAGCTCGGTGGAGGTGCGTAACGCGCTCGACCTTTCCGAGACCAATCAGCGGGTGCTCCTGCACCGTGCGCGCAGTCGCGTGCGCCGGGAGCTCGACGCCTACCTGTCAGAGGGACGAGACGACCGATGAGCGAGCGAGGGCTGACCTGCCACGAGGTGGTGGAGGTGATCACCGACTATCTCGAGGACGCGCTCTCGCCGGCCGATCGCCGCCGCGTCGAGGAGCATCTCGCCGGGTGCGGGGGTTGCACGGCGTACCTCGAGCAGATGCGCGAGACGATCCGCCTGACGGGGATGCTCACCGAGGAGCAGATCCCCGAGGAACAGAAACGGGACCTCCTCACGGCGTTCCGGACGTGGACCACGTGAGCGTTCCCCGTCGTCCTCTTCGGTCAGCCGACCACCTTGTGAAGACGCCAACGGCCGGGGACGCCCTTGAGTTGGTGCTCACCGGCATCTTCGAACCGCAGACCCGAACCCGGGACAAGGTCCTTCACGGTCTGTGAGACCAGGACCTCCCCGGGCCCGCCGATGGCAGCCACTCGCGCGCCGATCGAGACGGTGAGACCACTGCACTTGTCCTCGATCAGCTCACATTCGCCCGTGTGGACGCCGGCCCGGATCTGTATCCCGAGGTCGCGAACCCGTTCGGCCACCTCCAGCGCGCAGCGGATCGCGCGCGCTGGACCGTCGAAGGCGGCGTAGAAGCCGTCGCCCGCCGTGTCGTTCTCCCTACCGCGCCACCGCTCGAGCGTCTTCCGCACGATCGAGCGATACCGCATCACCAGTTCCTTCCACGCGTGATCGCCCAACACCGCCTGTTTCTCCACCGACCCGACGATGTCGGTGAACAGGACCGTCGAAAGGATGCTGTCGAGTTCGGCGGGGGGGCGCTGGATGCCGCAGAAGTCGAACGTGGCTTCGATCACGGCCGGCGCCCAGAGTCGTGACGCACTTGGAGACATCGACCTGCATACCGCGCCGGGGATCAACGCCGCGGTCGCCCGGGCTTGCTCGACGACCCACTCGCTCGGATACCCCTCCGTCCCCAGGGCCAGGACCGGGATCCGGAGCGTCGAAAGGACCTCGCGGACGTCGTAGTCGTGCAGCAATCGGATGAAGCCCACCGCGGTCGCCGGACCACACGCATGCCGCTGCATCCTCGCGAGGAAGCGGATGACGTCGTCGCCCATCTCGGCATGCGCATACATCCGGCGAACGAACTCCTCCGTTCCCCAGGCGCGCTCCGCGTCTGCAGCGAGGCGATCCACGTCATCCGGGTCGCGACCGTACGGCCAGTCGCGCGTCTTCACCGATCGGGCCTGCGCGAAGAACCAGACGAGCCCTGCGGCGCGATCGGGGTGCGTCGCGGCAAACAGGGCGGCGACCATGCCCCCATCGGCAGACGCCAGCAGCGTCGGACGACGTTGACCCGCGGCGTCGAGGACCGCGAGGAGGTCGGCCGACCGCGTCTCGAGGTTGGGGAGGCCGCCCATGTCATCCGAGAGGCCCGTCCCGCGCCGGTCGTGGAGGCTCAACCGGGAGAAGGACGCCAGCTCCAACCAGGACCTCGCCGCGGGCTCGAAGTCGAAGAACAGCTCGACGTTGGCCGCGATCGAGCCGATCACGGCGACCTCGTTCTCGCTCGAGGGATCGCCGAGCAGCTTGTAGGCGATGTAGCCGCCGTCCAGCGTCTTCGCGTACCGGGTCTCGGCTATCTCGGTCACGCGTCCGCCCACCGAGGCGTCGGCGACCGGGCAACATCGCGGTGCATGTTCGCCCGAGGTCGAAGGCTTATGGGGTACGAGCCCACCACGCCCTCCCGTCGCCGGATGGTCTCGCCTTCAGTCGCTACCCATACCACGGATGGAGATCGCCGTCTTCGCGGCGACCGGGCATCGAGATCCCAAGCGTTCGACCGGATCGCGAGGCGCCCTCGGCCGCTAAACGGCTCGAGCCCGAGGCTGGGACCCGCGCATACCCTTGAACCGTGACGGTGGTCGAGTGACGGCGCTCCATCGCCTCCGCAGCCGGAGGTTTACCGTGACCGCGGCATCCGGCAACGGACCGATCGTTGGGATGGAGGCGCAACGTGCGGGTCCTGGTGACCGGCGGAGGCGGCGTCCTCGGCCGGGCCACCCTTCCGCTCCTTCGCGCCCGCGGCAACGAGGGCCACGCGCCCGCGCCGACGGAACTCGACCTGTTCGACCCGACCGCGGTCACGCGCGCGGTCGAGGGCGCCGGGGCGATCCTGCATCTCGCGACCCGGATCCCGCCGCGCGACCGGGCAGGCGACAGGGAAGCGTGGCGAGAGAACGACCGCTTGCGATCCGAAGCGTCACGGCTCCTCGTCGACGCCGCGCTCGCGGCGGGAACCGAGACGTACGTTCAGCCGAGCCTCGCCTTCCTCTATCCGACGGGAGGAAGGGTCGACGAGGAGACGTCACTCGGTCCCGTACCCGACCGCCTGCGCTCCGCGCTGACGGCGGAGGAGGAGACCGCTCGTTTCGCGGCTGCGGGTCGGCGTGGCATCGTTCTACGCCTCGGCCTCCTCGACGGTCCCGGAACGGCCAACGAGCTGCCGAACCCTCGCTACGGCTCCACCCTGGATGTTGCCGACGCAGGGCGCGCACTGGTCGCAGCGCTCACCCTCCCGAGCGGCGTCTACAACGTCTGCCGCGACACGGACCGGGTCTCGAACGAGCGCTTCAAACGCGTGAGCGGTTGGCGACCGGGGCGGTGAAGCAGCCCCGGCGGAACGACGATTTCGCTCAGTCGAGAGGATACGCCCTGACGCCTCGCCGAACGCGTAGGTACGTCAAGGAGCGATTCCGATTTCGGCATTCGGGCTCGCCGGAGAGGTTCGCTGCGGAATACCGCGATGCCTCAGTCGATATCAGGATCGTCCCGCGACGTTGTCGGTCGACTCCCGACACCGATTTCGATATCGGCGCGGGTCCTCCTACACTCGGTCCAACGCGATGTCACCAACGTCCCCACACAGGGCCTCCGATCTCCTGGTCTCGTGTCTCGAGGCCGAGGGCGTCCGATACGTCTTCGGCGTCCCCGGCGAGGAGACCGTCGACCTCAACGAGTCGCTCTCGCGCTCATCGATCGCCTTCGTCCCGACCCGCCACGAGCAGGCCGCCGCCTTCATGGCCGATGCGTACGGCCGCCTCACCGGTCGCGCCGGCGTCTGCCTGGCGACGCTCGGTCCGGGCGCCACCAACCTCATCACCGGCGTGGCCGACGCGTTCCTCGACCGCTCCCCCGTCGTCGTCCTCACCGGCCAGGGCGACCTCGAACGCATGCACAAGGAGTCGCACCAGTACATCGACGTCGTCGAGATCATGCGCCCCGTCACCAAGTGGAACGCCCGCGTCAGCGACCCCGCCATCGTCCCAGAGGTCGTTCGGAAGGCGTTCAAGGTCGCCGAGGCCGAGAAGCCGGGGGCCACGCACATCGAGCTCCCCGAGGACGTGATGGCGACCGAGGCCGAGGGCGAGCCCCTCGCGCGAACGCAACCCGCCCGCGCCGACGCATCATCGGAAGACGTCGCCCGCGCCGCCGAGCTCATCGCGAAGGCCAAGCGTCCGATCGCCCTCGCCGGCAACGGCGCGGTCCGCGGCCGCGCAAGCAAGGAGGTGCGCGCGTTCGCCCGGAGGAGCGGGATCCCGGTAGCGACGACGTTCATGGCCAAGGGCCTCCTCGAGGCCGGCGACCCGCTGGCCCTCGGCGCCGTGGGCCTGCAGCCGGGCGACTACAGCCTGACGGGCTTCGACGACGCCGACGTCGTGGTCGCGATCGGCTACGACCTCGTCGAGCACGCCCCCCGCCACTGGAACCCGAACAAGGACAAGACGATCGTCTGCATCGATTCGGTCTCGGCCGAGATCGACGAGCACTTCGTTCCCGAGGTCGAGCTCGTCGGCGACGTCTCGGGGAACCTTCGGCGGCTGACGCGCAAGATCGAACCGGCGAGCAGGCCGGGCGGATCGTCGAGACTGCGCGACGCCGTTCGCGAACGCTTCCGCCGCGCCAAGGACGACCCGGAGTCGCCGCTCCAGCCGCCGAAGGTCCTCCACGAGCTCCGACGCGCGCTCGGGAAGCAGGACATCCTCGTCTCGGACGTCGGGCTGCACAAGCTCTGGATCGGGCGCATGTATCCGGCGTACGAGCCCGACACGGTGCTGATCTCCAACGGGCTCGCGGCGATGGGGTTCGCCCTGCCGGCGGCCATCGCCGCCAAGATGGTCCGCCCCGACCGCCGCGTCGTCGCGGTCAGCGGCGACGGCGGCTTCCTGATGAATGCGCAGGAGCTGGAGACCGCCGTTCGCCTCGGCGCCGCCGTCGTGAACGTCGTGTGGGAGGACGGCGGGTTCGGCTCGATCACGTGGAAGCAGGAGCGGCGGTTCGGGCGCCACTTCGGGACCGAGTTCGGCAACCCGGACTTCGTGGCGCTCGCGGAGTCGTTCGGCATCCCCGCCTGGC
>JBKPKU010000090.1:0-7447 GCA_046731295.1 Actinomycetota bacterium | reverse complement strand
AACGACATCTCCTTGCCCTCGATCAGGACCTCGGCGCCGCCGAGCGCGCCCGGCCCGGCCGATTCCGCGTACAGCGCCCCGCGCTGGTGCGGGTTCTCGCCGTACCTCAGCTCGGTCACCTTCTCCAACGCCAGGCCGACGAACGCCGGCAGCTCCTCCGCACCCGAGCCGAACCATCCCGCCACGGCCGCGTCGTACGCCGCGGTGTGCGCGAACGCCTCCGTCGCGAGCGCGCGCCGCGTCTCCAGGGTGAGCCCGCCATCGCCCCGGATCGCCTGGAGCACGTCCGCGTAGCGCCGTGGACTCACGACGACACCGACCGAGGCGAAGTTCTTCGCCGCCGCACGAACCATCGCCGGGCCGCCGATGTCGATCTTCTCGACCACCTCGTCCTCAGACGCCCCGCTCGCGACGGTCTCGCGGAACGGGTACAGGTTGACGACGACGAGCTCGAACGGCTCGATCCCGCGTTCGGCCAGCTGCGCCTCGTGCTCGGCCTTGCGGCGATCGGCCAGGATCCCCGCGTGGATCTTCGGGTGCAGGGTCTTGACGCGGCCCTCGAGCATCTCGGGGAAGCCGGTGACGTCCTCGACCGCCGTCACCTCGATCCCCGCCTCGCGCAGCGTCGCGGCGGTCCCGCCCGACGAGACGACCTCGACGCCGAGCTCGGTCAGCCCGCGCGCGAGTTCGACGATGCCGTCCTTGTCGTACACGGCCACGAGCGCGCGCCGCAGCGGCCGGACATCGCTCACCCGGGCGCCTCCTGCAGCACCCGGACCATCCTGCCCTCAACCACCAGCCGCCCGTCGGCGAGCGCCTTGACCGCGGCCGGGAACAGCCTGTGCTCGACCTCGTGCACACGCGCCTCGAGCGCGTCCAAGTCGTCGTCCGGCAGGACCTCGATCGCCTCCTGGAACACGACCGGTCCGTGGTCGGCCTGCTCGTCGACCAAGTGCACCGTCACGCCGGTCACCTTCACGCCCCAGTCCAGGGCGTCGGCGACGGCCTGGGTGCCCGGGAACGCCGGCAGCAGCGCGGGGTGCACGTTCAGCATCCGGCCGCGGAAGGCGCCCACGAGCTCGGGCCCCAGGATCCGCATGAAGCCGGCGAGCGCGACGAGGTCGATCTCCCGTTCACGCAGGATCTCCAGGACCGCCCGGTCGAACGCCGCGCGATCCGCGAACGCCGCCGGGTCCACGTGCACCGCGTCGACCAAGCGCGCACGCGCCCGCTCGAGCGCGCCGGCGTCGCCGCGATCGCTGAGCGTCAGCACCACCCACGGGCCGACGTCGGCATCGTCGAGCAACGCCTGGAGGTTCGTCCCCCCGCCGGAAGCGAGCACGGCCACCCGGGCGGTCACGCGGCGCACGCTAGGGACGTGCCATCGCGGCTGTCAAGGCGACCTCTTCGGACGCGGCGGTACGCTTCGGTCGTGGCGCCGGCCGAACGATCCTCCAGGGTCCTGGAACGTTGCGACCGGCATCCCGGCGCGCACGCGGTTGCCCGCTGTGACGGGTGCGACCGCCCCATGTGCCTTGCCTGCTTGACGCCCGTGAGGGGTCGGGCCTACGGCTTCGAATGCTTGCCGACCATACTTGGATCCGACGCGCCGCCGGCATTCGAGCCGGGCGGGGTGCGGCCCGACAGGGCGAGCCGCGTGGTGACGCTGGCGGCGTTCGGGGCGGCGGTTCTCGCCACGACACTGCCGTGGAGCCGGTTCGGTCCCGGCTCGGGCGCGTTCGGCGCGTGGACGCGCGCGGGCCGATGGTCGCTGCTGGCGTTGGCTGCCGCCGTGGCCGGCTTGGTCCTCGCGATCGTGTCGCTGCGACGGTCCGAACCGAGCCGCACCCGGGACCTGGCCTGCGTGATCCTCGGCGGCTCAGTCGCGCTCGCGGCGGCCCTCTCGGTGATGTTCCCGCCGGCGTTCTCGCGCCCCTGGCTCGGGCCCTGGGTGGCGCTCCTGTCGGGCCTGCTCGCCTGCGGGGCAACGGTCGCGGCACTTCGGTCTGCGCAGAACGACGCCGCAGACATTTGACTCGGCACTGGGCACGGTGTTCGATACCTGCGGCTCGGGGAACGCCGCATGCTCGCGAGAGCCCTGATCAGAAGGAGCGTGGATGTCGCAGTCGAGCGGATTCGACATGTCCAAGATCTCCACCGCCGGCAGGATCCTGATGATCGCCGGTGTCCTGTACCTCATCGATCTGTTCCTCCCCTGGCAACGCGTGTGCATCGACCTCGGGGTCGACCTGCCGGGCGGTTGCGCGTCGGCGAGCGGCGCCTCCGGCATCGGAGTCCTGAACCTGCTCCTTGTGCTCGCCCTCTTGGTCTGGGAAGGGCTCGCGCTTTCCAACGTGGAGATCAACGCGCCGAAGCCCCTGGTCAGCGCCGGTCTCGCGGCGGGCATCGTCGTGTTCACGATATTGAAGATCCTCGTCGACAACGAGTCGATCTACCTGTGGGCCTGGATCGGGCTGATCCTCGCCCTGGTGATCGGGTACGGGGGCTGGATGCGTTGGCAGGAGCATCAAGCAGCCGGAGGCACCACCATGGGTGGCACGTCGCCGCCACCTCCGCCGGGACCCGCCGCGTAGCCGTCGAACCTCTCGATCTCCGCCGGGAGCACAACCGGATCGTTCGCCGATCTCCTTCGATGGTCGCGTCCGGACGTCCGGCCCGGTTGGCGAGCCGAGCCGACGTACGATGCGAGAAGTTTCGTGAAGAACTGCCCGTTCTGCGCCGAGGAGATCCGGGACGAGGCGATCAAGTGTCGCTTCTGCGGGAGCATGCTCGACCGGAGCGAGACAGCGGCGGCGCCCACACCCGACCCCTCGAGCGGGTCCTCCCTCCCTGCCGCGTCCCGTGACGACGAGGCCCTGCAATTCACGCACTCCGGGTCGCGCTACTTGCTCGGCTACGGGCGGGCCTTCTTCGGGATCTGGGATCGCCAGGGCGGCAGCGGGCCGCTCTCGAAGTTCCCCCGGAACGATGACGGGTGGCGCAACGCGTGGCTCGCGTTCTCGGCCATGGAGCCGAACAGCACCGAGGTGGGCATCGGCGGCGCACCTGCGCTGACGCCGTCGGCACCGCAGGCATCGGCTTGGCCGCCTCGGCCGGCTCGACGGGTCAGCGGGGCGTGGTGGCTCCTGCCGATCTTCATGGGGTGGCTCGGCGGCCTGATCGCGTGGCTGGTCAACAAGGACGTCGACCCGCAGCGCGCCCGGCAGATGCTGATCACGGGCATCGCGATCAGCGCGCTGCTGCTGTTCCTGATCCTCGCGGCGCAGCCCCAGACCACCTGAGGCGCGTGCTCGCCGCGCCGATGGCCCCGCCGGCGATCCCCCAGGCTAGCGCGGCGATCGTTCCCCGCAGCGGATCCGGCCCGATCCACAAGGTGCCGCCCGCGTTCGCTCCGGTGCTCGCGGCGTACGAGAACGTGATCGAGGCGAGCAGGCACCCCACGCCCACGAGGACTCCGTAGGCCACGCCGGCCATGGCGCCGTCGGCCACGGATGACCATCCTTCCCGCCCGGCGCGCGACGACGCCCGCCGCCCACCGACCACGGTCGCGACCGCCGGCACGAGAAGGAAGAACAGGTACCCGGCCGGCGCCTCCCCGAACGCGACCGCCTCGCCCGCCTTCGTCGAGGGAAAGGCGCCGTAGCACAGGAGGTCGTCGCGCTCGCTCCCACGCGCTACGTCGCACGCCCCCGACGCCGGGACCAGCGTCCACAGAGCCTCGTTCGGAGCGAGCGCCAGATGGTGCCCGAGGATCACGGCGCCCAGACCCGGCCGCTCGAACACCCTTGCGTAGTACTGCGCGGTCGAGGGCGTCGCCAGGGCGGCCGGCTCGTCCGGCTGTACGACACCGGCCACCAGCAGGCCGGCGTACGCCAAGCCCAGCGCCAGCAGGAACATCACCCAGCCGGCGCCGAGGACGGCCCGAACACGAACCGCCGCAAGGCGTTCGGAGGTTCCAGCCCACGACCAGAGCCCGCCGAGGGCGCCCGCGGCGGCGGCGATCACGAGCGGGAAGACGAACGCCTGCCACGTCGACAACGAGACGCGTACGCCGGCCGCCACGAACGACCCGATCTCATCCGGTCGCTCGAAGCGGACCAGGAGCGCGAGCAGCAGGATCGGCGGCGCGTACCCGAGCGCGACGCGAACGCCGGTCAGGGCTCGAGCGCCGGCGCCGTCTCCCTTCGCCGACGCGCGTCCCGCTCGGAACAGGAGCCAGACGGCGAGCGCAGTCACGGCCAGGAACGCGACGCCGAGCTCGAGCGCGACGGACGCACCTTCGGGGATCCGGGACCCCGGCAACTGCGACAGGTCGACGTCCAGATCGCCCTGGAAGACGACGGCCACGTGGTGGAACGGCCCGACGTACAGCGCCCCGATCCGCAGCGCCGCGCCGAACGGGAGCCCCGCGTCCGTCGCCGCCAGGCCGACGAGCGCCACGACCCAGCCGATCGCCAGGAGCAGCGCGAACACCAGGAACCCTCGCAGCAACGCGGCCCCCCAGCCGCTGCGCGAACGTTCGCCTGGCGGTGCCGGACGAGCGTCCGGATTCACGACAGGGCGTCTCGGACGAGCTCGGCGACCTCGGTGGGGGTTCGGCCCACCTTCGCACCGGCGGCCTCGAGCGCCCCGGCCTTGGCCTGCGCCG
This sequence comes from Actinomycetota bacterium, assembly GCA_046731295.1. Lineage (GTDB taxonomy): Bacteria > Actinomycetota > UBA4738 > UBA4738 > HRBIN12 > DASSJM01. Next base: position 2,778 of record JBKPKU010000090.1, on the reverse strand, counting down.
TGCCGGCCGAACCCGTGATGATCGCCCCCGCATGCCCCATCCGTTTGCCCGGCGGCGCCGTGAAGCCCGCGATGTAGCCGACGACGGGCGTGCGCATCTGATCGGCGATGAACGCCGCGGCGCGCTCCTCGTCGTCGCCGCCGATCTCGCCGATCATCACGACCAGGTCGGTCTCCGGGTCGGACTCGAAGCGCTCGAGCGCCTCGCAGAACCCGATCCCGTGGACCGGGTCGCCGCCCATCCCGACGCACGTCGACTGCCCGATCCCCCGCTGCGTGAGCTCGTGCACGATCTGGTAGGTGAGCGTGCCGCTCCGGCTGACGAGCCCGACGCGGCCGGGCGAGCAGATCTCGCCCGGGATGATGCCGACGTTCGCCAATCCCGGGGAGATCACGCCGGGGCAGTTCGGCCCCACGAGCGACCCCTCGGTCCCCCGCAGGTAGGCCGTCACCTGCGCCATGTCGCGGACCGGGATGCCCTCGGTGATGCACACGATCAGGCCGATGCCCGCGTCGGCGGCCTCGTAGATCGCCTCCGGGGCGAAGCGGGCCGGCACGAAGATCAGCGAGGTGTCGGCGCCCGTGCGCTCGACCGCGTCTGCCACGGCGTCGAACACCGGGATCCCCTCGACGTCCCGCCCGCCCTTGCCCGGGGTGACGCCGGCCACGACCTGCGTGCCATACGCCCGGTTGCGGAGCGCGTGGAACGTGCCCTCGGAGCCCGTGATCCCGGCCACGACGACCTTCGTGCCCTCGTCGATCAGGATCGCCATCAGCCGGCCCCCCCGTTCGTCGGGGGGCTACCGCTCGCGCGTTCGCGCTCGCCCCCCGCCCCCCCGTGAGCGAGCGCCGCCGCGCGCTCGGCAGCCTCGAGCATCGTCTCGGCCGGAACGATCCGGGGATGGTTCGCCTCGGCCAGGATCCGGCGGCCCTCCTCGGCGTTCGTGCCGTCGAGGCGGACGACGATCGGCACCTGCGGCGTCACGCGTTCGAGCGCCTCGAGGATGCCCCGCGCGACCAGGTCGCACCGCGTGATGCCGCCGAAGATGTTCACGAGCACGCTCTTCACGCTCGGATCGGACAGGATCACCTCGAGCGAGGTCGCCATGACTCCGACGCTCGCGCCGCCGCCGACGTCGAGGAAGTTCGCGGCCTCGGCCTTGGCCCCCGCCTGCTTGACGAGGTCGAGGGTCGACATCACCAACCCCGCGCCGTTGCCGATGACGCCGACCTCGCCGTCCAGCTTGAGGTACTGCAGGCCTGCGGTCTTGGCCCGCTTCTCGATCGGGTCGACCGGGAACGTGTCCGCGAGCTCGGCGAGGTCCGGATGCCGGAACAGCGCGTTGTCGTCGATCGTCACCTTCGCGTCCAGCGCCATCACGGTGCCGTCGCGCAGGAGCACGAACGGGTTGATCTCGACCAACGTCGCGTCGACCTCCGCCAACACGTCGTAGGCCTTCGAGAGCAGGTCGGCGGCGCCCTCGCGCGCCTCAGCGGGAAGGTGGCCGGTGAGCCTGCGCGCCTGGTACGCGCGCAGCCCCCGAACAGCATCGACGGAGACGCGCCGGATCGCCTCCGGCCTGGTGCGGGCGACCTCTTCGATGTCGACGCCCCCCGCGTTGGACACCATCGCGAGGTAGGTGCCGGCGCCGCGGTCGAGCGAGATCGCCGCGTAGTACTGGGCACCGATATCGACGAGGCGTTCGACCAGCACGGCCATCACCGGCCTGCCGCCGAATCCTTCATCCAGCATCCGGGCCGCCTCGCGCGAGGCCTCGTCCGGCGAGTGCACGAGCCTGACGCCCCCGCCCTTGCCTCGGCCGCCCATCTGCACCTGGACCTTTACCGCCACGCCCCCGCCCAGCTTCCGCGCGGCGTCGGCGGCCTCCTCCGGCGTGGTCGCCACGCGGCGTTCGGCCAGGGGGATGCCGTGGCGTTCGAACAGGTCCTTGCCCTGGTGCTCGTAGAGATCCAAGGTCAGCTGGCCTGCTTCTCCGCCAGGCGTGCGTTCAGCCAGCTCACGATGTCGCCGGTAGAGGCCCCGGGCGTGAAGATCTTCTCGATCCCCGCATCCTGCAGCCGCGGGATGTCGTCCTTGGGGATGATTCCGCCCCCGAAGACGACCACGTCGCCGGCCCCCTTCTCGCGCAGGAGCGTGACCACCTTCGGGAACAGCGTCATGTGCGCGCCCGAATGGCACGAGAGGCCGACGGCGTCCGCGTCCTCCTGGATCGTCGTCTCGGCGATCTGCTCGGGCGTCTGGTGCAGGCCCGTGTAGATCACCTCGAACCCGGCGTCGCGCAGGACCCGGGCGATGACCTTGACCCCGCGGTCGTGGCCGTCGAGGCCCGGCTTGGCGACGATGATGCGGAATTTGCCCGGCATGCGGGCCAGTCTAGCGAGTGGCTTCCAGGTCCTCGTTTGTGCCTGGAACCCACCAGATGTTGCTCCGGAGAGGAACGATTATCCGGCCCTCACCCACCTGGCCGAACCCGACCGACCCGGTCCGATGGCCCGGCCGACGTAGAAACACCACTCTTCTTACCTACTGAGGGTGCGGCTCGGATGCGCTATACAAAGCATGAGGTCGTCAGTGGGGTCACGCATGGGGATGCATAGTTCCCGTCGGTCGGTCATCGTTGCCGATCGACGACCGCTGGAACGCGGGCTCGCCCGGTTCCTGCTCGAGGAGCGGGGGCTCTTCGTGGTCGGCGAGGCCGCCACGATGGCCGACGTCCTCCTGCAGGTCCAACAGCTGAGACCGGACCTCCTCGTCCTC
>JBKPKU010000089.1:0-1006 GCA_046731295.1 Actinomycetota bacterium | reverse complement strand
CTGGTAGTGCCACGTCGTCATGTCGAGGCTGAAGCCGTGCACGAACACGATCGTCGGCCTCGAGGGGTCGCCGGCGGCGCGCACGGCGAGCTCGGTGCCGTCGGATGAGCGGACCGGCCCGAGATCCTCGGGCGGGAGCTCGGACAGGTGCTCGTCGGCCTCGGGGTCGGCGCGCCGGCGCGCGTTCAGGACGGTTCGGCCGATCATGCCGCCCGCGACGGCGCCGGCCGCGATCCCGGCGGTGACGAGCGCGGCCCGCTTGCGGCTCACGCCGGCGCCTCCGTCGAGGCGTACTCGCGCGGTACACGCTTGCCGATCCCGGTCGCGATCGCTCGCGCGATCGTGCCGGCCCGTTCGGCCAGCTCGTCGGCGGTGATGCGCTCGTCGCCCTGAGCGCCGATCAGCACGACCTCGTCGCCGGGCGCGGCGGGGGTGTCGCCGCAGTCGACGACGATCTGATCCATCGTGATCGTCCCGGCCACCTGCCGACGGGCGCCGCCGATCAGGACCTCGGCCCCCTCGGCGGTCCGTGGATAGCCGTCGTCGTAGCCGACCGGCACGGTCGCGATCGTCGACGCGCGCTCGAGCTCGTACCGGCCGCCGTACGACACACGTTCGCCCGCCGGCAGGCGCTTGGCCATCGTCACGGCCGAGCGCCACGTCAGCGCGGGCCTCAGCCCGAGGCCCTCGGCGATGCCCCCGCCGGGGTCCAGCCCGTAGACCGAGGCGCCGGGGCGGACGAGGTCGAGATGCGTCTCGGGTAGGCGGATCGTGGCCCCGCTGTTCGCGGCGTGCAGGACGGGAGGACGGATCCCGTCCACCGCGAGGGCCTCGACGGCCGAACGGAACGATGCGAGCTGGCGCCGAGTGCCCTCGTCGTCGCCTTCGGAGTCGGCGAAGTGCGTCCAGACCCCCTCGAGCTCGAGTCCGGCATCCAGGATGCGCCTCGCGAACGCCGGCGCGTCCTCGGGCGGCCACAGGCCGACCCGGTGCATGCCCGTGTCGA
>JBKPKU010000088.1:0-5535 GCA_046731295.1 Actinomycetota bacterium | reverse complement strand
CGGGTTCGCCGCCGGGACCCCGCAGGCGCAGGTCGACCGAGGTCAGTCCTCGACCCGCTGTCGCTCGCGCCACGCCCTCACCTTGTTCCGGTTGCCGCACGTCGACATCGAGCACCAGCGTCCCGAATGGTTCTTCGAGCGATCGTAGAACACCGCCCGGCAGGTCTCGTCGGCGCACAGCTTGAGATGGGCGAACGAGCCGTCGAACGCGCTGACGAACGCCACCGCGACGATCGCGCCGAACGCGGCCGCGACGCCGCGGCCCTTCGGCTCGAGCGTGGGGACGTGGGCCGCGTGGAAGTGGGGGTGTAGCCCGGCCGCCAGGCCGATCCCGTCGATCACCTCGGCGTCCGAGGCCGGGATCGACGCATCGTCGTCCGCCTCGATCAGGCCGCGGATCGCATCGCGAAGCGCCAGGTAGGTCTCACGGTCCTTCTCGGTGAACCGTTCGGTCTGCGTGAGCAGGCCGCGCTCGACGAGGAAGTCCCGGATCACCTCGGCGGGCGGGTCGGTGCTGACGTCGTCGGCCCGGTGGACGTGCAGGTTCGTGAAGCGCTGGAGCAGCTCGAGCTCGCCCGGGGCCGGGGGGCTGTAGCTGTCGTGGATCGTGAAGTCCCTGGTCGCCATCGCCAGCCAGTGTACACCGTCGAAGGCCATTGACAAGTTACGCTAACCTCCCTAGACTGCAGGGAGGTTACGAGGCGATCCGGCCAGGAGGTGCCATGTACCCACCGGTGTTCGAGGAGTTGGCCAAGATCCGGGCCCAGGACCTGCGGCAGGACGCCGGTCCGGGTCCACGGCGACCCCGCCGGCCGAGCAGGCGCCGGCTGCGCCGGGTCGTCGGCTCGCGCCTGGTAAGCGTGGGGACCCGGATGATGCGGGAGGTGGCGTGATGGAGGCGCTGTGGATCGTGCTCACCCTGCTGGTGGTCGGCCTGCTGTGGGTGGCGGCCGTGGTGTTCGGCCGGGACTCGCGCGACGGCAACGACTGGTTCCGGCACGCCAAGGAGCACGACGGGCTGTTCCGCGGCGGCCACTGAGTTCGGCGCCGGAGCCTCGTACGATGCACGCCATGGCGATCGCGTTCACGGATTGGGCCACCGACATCCTGCGCCGGACGCACGAGGCCGCGCGACGGCTCAACCCGGAGGCGACGGTCCGCCTCCACCGAACCGACGGCGCCGTCGCCTTCGACCTCACCGACGAGCGCCCCGAGGCAGACGAGCTGGTTCGCGGCGACGGCTTCGAGCTCCTGGTCGCCGACGGCCTCGAGGGCACGATCGACGTCGTCGAGCCCCACGACCGGCTGATCCTGCGCCCGCCGGGCGATCCCGAACGCAGCGTGCGCGGGCCGCACTGACCGAACGGTCGCGGTCGTCGCGACCGCGCGGGCTACACTTTCCCGCATCGTGACCACCGTTCCCGAACCCCCGCATCCCCTGCGCTCCCTCGGCGGCGCCGGTCCGGTCATGCTCATCGGGGGTGCCGAGGACAAGGTCCGGGACAAGGTGATCCTGTCTCGGTTCGCGACCTTCGCCGGCGATGCGGACGGCCACGTCGTGGTCGTGGCGACCGCCTCGGCCCTGGGGGACGTGGCCAACGAGCGGTACAGAGAGCTGTTCGAGCGCCTGGGGATCGGGCGCGTGACCGGGCTTCGACCCGAGGAGCGTGCCGAGGCCGAGGACCCGGAGCTCGCGGCGGCCCTGAACGACGCCACGGCGGTGTTCCTGACCGGCGGCAACCAGCTCCGCCTGTCGTCGGTCGTGGCCGGGACGCGTCTGGCCGATGCGATCCACCGGGCGCACGACCGCGGGGCGGTGCTGGCGGGCACCTCGGCCGGCGCGAGTGCGATCGCCACGCACATGATGGCGTTCGGGCGCGCGGGCGAGACACCCAAGCAGCGCATGGCGCAGCTCGCGGCCGGCCTCGGCGTCCTGCCGGGCGTCGTGATCGATCAACACTTCGAGCAGCGCGGGCGGTTCGGCCGGCTGCTGGCCGTGGTCGCGCAGTCGCCGTCGCTGCTGGGGATCGGGCTGGACGAGGACACGAGCGCGATCGTCTACGCGGACCGCTCGATGGAGGTCGTCGGCAAGGGCGCGGTCACGGTGATCGACGGCTCGCGCGTGCAGACCGACGCGCACCAGGCCAAGGGCCACCGGCCGATCATGGTCTCCGGCGCGGTCGTGCACTCGCTGCCGGGCGGTGCGTGGTTCGACCTGCGCGGCCGGGCGCTGCTTGCGGGGGCTCCCGGAGAGGAGCGGGAGGCCTCCGAGTGAGCGAGAGCCGGACGCGCTCGCGCACCGATCGGCGCCGGGCCAAGGACGAGCCGGCCACAGACAAGCGACCGCTCGCCCCCGACCTGAGGGTCGTCGAGACCCAGGTCTTCCGCGGCCCGAACTACTGGTCCTACGAACCCGCGATCCGCTTGCTGGTGGACCTCGGCGCGCTGGAGGACTGGCCGTCCAACACGATCCCCGGCTTCGTCGACGGGCTGATCGAGATGCTGCCCGGCGTCGCCGAGCACTCCTGCTCGCTGGGGCGCCGCGGGGGGTTCGGCGAGCGGCTGAGGGAGGGGACGTGGCTCGGCCATGTGGCCGAGCACATCGCGCTCGAGCTCCAACGCGAGTCCGGCGCCCACGTGTATCGGGGCAAGACACGCAGCGCGGGCAAGCCCGGCCGCTACAACGTGATCTACGGCTACTGGGAGGAGCGTGTCGGTGTGGCGGCCGGCGAGCTGGCCGTGCGGCTGGTCAACCAGCTCGTCGCGCCTGCGGAGGACTTCGACTTCCTGACCGAGCTCGAGCGCCTGATCCTGCTGGCCGAGCGGCGGGCATTCGGGCCCTCGACGCAGGCGATAGTCGACGAGGCCGCCAGTCGCGACATCCCGTGGATCCGGCTGAACGAGGCCTCGCTCCTACAGCTCGGGTGGGGCATGTACCAGCAGCGGATCCGCGCCACGATGACCTCGAAGACCAGCGCGCTCGCCGTCGACATCGCCGGCGACAAGGACGTCACGCGTCGGCTGCTGGCATCGGCCGGGCTCCCCGTGCCGCGCGGCGAGATCGTTCGCAACACCGACGACGCGGCGGCGGCCGCGGCGAAGATCGGCTTCCCCGTCGTGGTCAAGCCGCTCGACGGCAACCACGGCAGGGGCGTCGCGCTCGACCTCCGGAGCGAGGACGACGTCAGATCAGCCTTCGAGCGCGCGGTCGCCGAGTCGCGTCGCGGCGACGTCGTCGTCGAGAGTTTCGTGACCGGCAGCGACTACCGGGTGCTCGTGGTGGGCGGTCGCATGGTGGCGGTCGCCGAACGCGTCCCCGCGCACGTGACCGGCGACGGCCGGCACACGGTTTCGGACCTGGTCGAGATCACGAACTCGGATCCGCGCCGAGGCATCGGCCACGAGAAGGTCCTGACCCGCATCAAGGTGGACGCGGGGGCGATCGAGCTCCTGCGAAAGCAGGCCTACGGGCTCGACGACGTGCCGGCGGAGGGCGCGTTCGTCAAGCTCGCCGACACCGGCAACATGTCCACCGGCGGGATCTCGATCGATCGAACGTGGGAGGCGCACGAGGAGAACGTCGAGATCGCCGAGGAGGCGGCGCGCGTGGTCGGCCTCGACGTGGCCGGCATCGACTTCCTGGCGCCCGACATCACGCAGCCCGTCCGCGAGACCGGCGGCGCGATCGTCGAGGTCAACGCCGCGCCCGGGTTCCGCATGCATACGCACCCCACCGAGGGCGAGGCGCAGTTCGTCGCCAAGGACGTCGTCGACCTGCTGTTCCCGAGCGGCACGCCCTCGCGCATCCCGATCGTCGCGGTCACCGGCTCGAACGGAAAGACGACGACCACGCGGATGATCGCACACATCTTCAAGGGGATGGGGCGTTCGGTCGGCATGACGACGACCGACGGCATCTACATCGACGAGCGGCTCGTCAAGCGGGCGGATGCGAGCGGGCCGAAGTCGGCGCAGATGGTGCTGCAGAACCCGCGGGTGGACTTCGCGGTGTTCGAGACCGCGCGCGGGGGGATCCTTCGCGAGGGCCTGGGGTACGGCAAGAACGACGTGGCCGTCGTGCTGAACGTCACCGGCGACCACCTCGGCCTGAAGGGCATCGACTCGCTCGAGCAGCTCGCGGCGGTCAAGCAGGTGGTGGTCGAGGCCGTCCCGAAGACCGGCTTCGCCGTGCTGAATGCCGACGACGAGCTCGTGGCCGGCATGCGCAAGGCGTGCAGCGGCTCGGTGATCCTGTTCTCGATGCAGGAGCGCAACGACCTGGTCGAGCGCTGGGTCCGACGCGGCGGCAAGGCCGTCGTGCTCGAGAAGGGCCCGCGCGGCGAGATGATGGTGATCAAGGAGGGTCGCCGCACGATGCCGATCGCGTGGGTGCACACGCTCCCGGCGACCTTCGAGGGGCGCGCGCGGATGATGGTACAGAACGCGATGGCGGCCGCCGCGGCGGCGCACGCGGCCGGCGCGCACCTGCACGACATCCGTCAGGGACTGCGTTCGTTCACGACGTCGATCTACCAGGCGCCCGGCCGGTTGAACGTGTTCGACCTTGACGGCGTGAAGGTGCTGATCGACTACGCGCACAACGCGGCGGGTCTGGAGATGCTGGGCGATTTCGTCGAGCGGCTCACCACGGACGCGCCGACCGGCGGTCGCCCGGGCGAGGCCTCGTGGAGCGCGAACCTCCGCGTCGCCGTCGTCGCCACGGCGGGGGACCGGCGCGACGAGGACATGCGACAGCTCGGGCGCGTGGCCGCGAAGTACTTCGACGACGTGATCATCCGCGAGGACAGGAACACCCGAGGCCGAAGGCGCGGCGAGACCGCCGGGCTGATCCTCGAGGGCGTCCAGGAGGCGATCGCCACGGGCGCCCGGGCCGGCAGCGCCGAGATCGTGGTCGACGAGATGGACGCGACGCGCAAGGCGCTCGACCGTTCGCGGCCCGGCGACCTGGTCGTGCTGTGCGTGGACCACGCGACCGAGGTCTACAAGGAGCTCGAGAGTCGGCGGTCGCTGGCGGCGCCATCGGTCTTCTCCGACGGTGGCGGAAACGGCCAGGTCGAGCCCGCCGGCGGCGACCCCGACCTGCTCGACGTCTGAGCCGTGGACGCGACCGAGGTTCGAGCCGTCCTCGAACGCGCCCGCGACGAGCTGCGCTCCGAGCTCGAGACGCTGAGAGCGGCGCCGCGCGACCCGATGGGCGCGGTGACGTTCGGCAAGCGCGTCGGCGAGGGGACGTCGCAGGCCGTCGAGCGCATCGCGCAGGTGGACGCCGCCCAACGCCTCGACGCGAAGCTCTGCGACGTCGAGCGCGCGCTCGTCAAGGTGGACGAGGGGACCTACGGCTTGTGCGACGTGTGCGGCCGGCCGATCGGGTCCGAGCGGCTCGCGGCGATCCCGTGGGCCGTCCTGTGCCTTGACGACGCGCGATCGCGCTAGGCGCTACGGCTCGAACGGTACAACCGCGGCGCGTCGCGCGCTCTCGAACGCCGCCTCGATGATCCGCAGGACCTGCACGGA
>JBKPKU010000087.1:0-10224 GCA_046731295.1 Actinomycetota bacterium | reverse complement strand
GACGAACAGCGCACGCGCGATCTCCGCATTCGACAGGCCCTTTGCCATGAGGACGAGCACCTGGCGCTCGCGTTCGGTGAGCTCGTCGAGCTCGGTCGGCTTGACGGCCGGGGCCCGCCGGGCGAACTCCTCGATCAGCCGTCGCGTGACCGAGGGCGCGAGCAGCGCCTCGCCCGACGCGATCAGCCGGACTGCCGCGACGAGCTCCTCGGGCGGCGGTCCTGCAGCAGGAACCCGCTCGCGCCGACGCGGAGCGCCTCGTACACGTACCCGTCCAGGTCGAACGTCTTGCGGAGGAGGAAAAGCGACCCGAACCGGCATCCGATCGAGCTCGATCGGGTGGATCAGCGATCGGCGAGGGGGAGGCGCCGTTCGGGTGCGCTATGCAGCCAGCACCGGTCCGCCGCGTTGTAGACCGAGATGACCGTGGTGCAGTCGGGTTCGGAACATCGGCGGCCCCGCGTCCCACGCGCCTCGACGGGCTTGGCCCGAGGGGCCAGCGTCGGCAACGGTCGGGCGTTGGCCGTTCCCATCGTGCTCTCCCTTCACCTGCGCCACTCCGGCTCGATCCGTGGAGGCGAGGGAGATGCGTGGCATGGTGCGCCCCGGACTCGGACGTCTTCGCGAACCCAACGGGCGATCACCCGTTGTTTCACGCTATCACGGTTCGAACCGCCGTCGCCGCTTTCGTGTCTGGTAACCGTCCCGCCGATCAAGCAGGTATGGACGCCGTTCGAGAAACGTTGTGGCGCGTGCTGAGGCGCGCTTCAACGTGATCCGGGCGGGTGCTAGGAGATGTAGGTGCCCATCCAGGCGTCCAGGCGCTCCTCCACCTCGCGGAGCCGCTCGGCGATGATCTTCAGCATCCCGATCGCGACGCCGGGGTTCTCCCGGAGGAACGCATCGAGGTCGGCCGCCTCGATCTCGAGCGCCTCGAAGCCCTCGAGCGCCGTCACGGTCCGCATCCTCGGCTTGGAGGACAGCAGGCCCATCTCGCCCAGGAGGGCGCCCCGCTTGAGGTCGTGGTACCGGCCGCCCACGTCCACCCGGGCGGTTCCCCGCGTGACGACGTACATCGCCCGCGAGGGCTGATCGCGTTCGATGACCACCTGACCGGGATCGAAGCGCACCACCTTGGCGTGGGCCAAGAATCGTTCGCGCTCATCGGGGGGGAGCGTTGCCAGGAACGGGATGTCGTCGACCGCTTCGGGGTCCAGCTGCATCTCACCCATCTCAAGACCTCATGGCGTCCGTGAAGCCGGGCTCGATCACTGCCGGCGCTTGCGGATTTCCTCGCCGACGTCGGTCACCGTGGAGGCGAGGGCGTTCATCACGGCCTTGCCGGCGAGCTTCAGTGTCTCCTTCGCCTCCGGGTCACGAATGGTGTCGCCGGCAGTGCTGAACGCGACGTCGAGCTGCCGCGTGACGGCCGAGAACGCCTCCTCCAGGCTTCGCCGCGCCGGTGCGGGCGGCGGCGCGGCCTGCTCCTCGCCCGCCTTCCGATGGCGCTCGGCCACGATCCGGCCGAACTCGGAGAACCGGCGATCGACCTCTGCCCACGCCTCCTTCGAATCCGTCATCGCTTCCCCCTTGTCGAGAACCGGTGCGCGACCGGATGACCTCATCATCCCACCGGGTCGCATGGATGCGTGACTCAGCGTCAGTTTGCAGCTTCGGTTGCCAGGGCGACCGCCTCGTCCAAGGACAGGGCACGGCCCTCCGCTCGTAGACGTTGCAGCTCAACTTCGCCGAGAGCGTTACCCAGCACCTCCGTCACCTTTCGTAGAGCCTCCGCTCTCGGTCCTTGCGGATGCATTCCCACCTTTTCCTGCATAGCTGCCGCCGCACCGAGCAATCGAGCGGCGCGTTCGTTCTCACCGTTGTGGACCAGCATGCGTGCAACTCCGGTCAGGCCGAATGTCGTCTCCCATTCCGACCCCTGGGAGTTGGCGGCATGAACCCCGTTCCGAAATTCGCGTAGGGCGCCCGCGTAGTCCTTCTCGGCCTCATCGAGATGGCCGGCAAGGACGTAATGGCCCAAGACCTTCGTTTCTGCGGTCCCCTCTTCCTTCACGATCTCCAGAGCTTCGTCGACGGCTCGCCTTGCTCCTTCGAGATCTCCCTCCAGCCTCCGTCGATAAGCCAGTTGCCGAAGCCACACGATCTGCATCAAACGATTCCCGGTCTGTCGCATCACTCCGACCATCTCTTCGAGGGCCGGGCCGGCATCGACGTCTTCGCTTACCTGCGACAGCCCCACCAAGACGTTCATGGCCATCCACCGCTCTCCAACCTGTTGAGAGAGATCCAGCGCATCCGAATAGAGCTCGCGCGCGCGCTCGTCGTCGCCCTCACGAACATGCAAACGTCCCAGCGCATAGAGAAGGTAGATCTGGGAGACGGCATCCTCTGCCTTGCGCGCCACCTCGAGGCCCTCCTCGTATCGAGCGCGGGCTTCATCTCGATCGTCATCCACCAACAGCCGACCGAGGACCTGCAGGGCGAAGGCGAGATCGGCCGGCTCACCTTCAGATCTACTCAGCTCAGCCGCCTTGCTGGCCGAGTCGATCGCGGCCGCACGATCCCCGATGCGCTGCTCGATCACCGCTTCGAATCGAAGTCCACGCGCCTGGGTTGCCGTGTCTCGTGCGCGGACGGCCGCGGCAAGGCCCTCCGTCACCATCGAATGCGCCGACTCGAGCCGACCGCGATAGAAGGCGAGGAACGACGCCGCGACCAGCGCCCGTCCGCGAAGTCCGTCCTCCGCGTCGGACGCTCCAGCCAGCGCGTCTTCGAGCCAACCCAGCCCCTCAGACCAATGTCCCCGGACTTCCCAGAATCTCGACAGCGCGGCACCGAGCCGGAGCGCGAGCGCGGAATCCCCGTCGCCCAGGCTCCAAGCCAGAGCGGTTCTGAAGTTGTCGAGCTCCGATTCGATCCGGTCGAACCAGCGCGTTTGATCCGGCCCCCCGAGCATCGCCTCAGCTCCGGTCTCGGCAAGGTCTGTGAACCACTCGGAGTGCTTGCTCCGAAACATCTGCGCCTCAGAAGATGAGACGAGCTTGTCCAGCGCGTACTGGCGCGAGGTCTCCAGCAACCGATATGCGGCGCGGTCACCCCCCCTGTCTCTCATCACCCAGGATGTCGCTACCAACCTTCGAAGAAGCGTAACCACCTCGGTGCGATCGATCCCCTCGCCGACGCAGACTGCCTCGACGTCCTCCAGTGAGAAAGACCCCGACATCACCGACAGCCTGCGCAACAGAACGCGCTCGGGTTCGGACAACAGATCGTGGCTCCAGTCGACCGTTGCCAGAAGCGTCTGCTGTCGTCCGAGGTTGCGCCCGCCTCCTCCCGTCAGTAGACGAAACCGGTCGTCCAGCCGGGAGAGGATCTCTCCAACGCTCAACGCCCCGACCAAGGCAGCGGCCATCTCGATCGCCAACGGGATCCCATCGAGACGGTTGGTCAAGTCAGCGATCTCGGCGAGTTCCCCTTCGCCGCATTCGAACTCCGGCTCGTGACTTCTCGCCCGTTCGATGAAGAGCTGGACGGCTTCAGAGGACTCACCGGTATCGCTGTCCGAGGAGATCTTCAGACCTCCCACCCGGCGAATCACTTCGCCCACGACACCGACCGGTTCCCGCGCGGTCACGAGGATCGTGAGCCCCGGGCAGGCCGAGAGCCACGTCTCGGCCAGCTCCGCGCAGGTCGGGATCAGGTGCTCGCAGTTGTCCAGGATCACCAGGGGTCTCCCCGACGACAGAACATCGATCAAGGCGGCGTCGGCCGAGGCGGCCCGGCTCTCTTGAACACCCATCGCCTTCGCCGCAACCGAGAGAACGAGCTGCCGATCGGAAACCGGCGCAAGGTCGACGAACCAAATTCCGTCCGGTCTCACGGGAAGGGACGCGGAGGCTGCTTCGATCGCAAGGCGCGTCTTCCCGCAACCTCCCGGCCCGGTCAACGTGACGAGCCGGGCGGTTTCCAACAACTCGGCGAGCTCCGCCACGTCGCGGTCCCGGCCGATGAAACTGGAAATCGCCTTCGGCAGGTTGTGTCTTGCGCCGGGGGCGGTGCGTGGAGCGGGGAAGTCGCCTTGAAGGTCGGGATGATGCAACTGGAACAAGTCTTGGGGCTCCGGGAAGTCCTTGAGCCGAAAACGTCCGATCGGCTTCAGTGACACCTCGGGGGGTACCCGCTGTTCGGCCTGGGTTTGCATGGCCCTCGAGGTCAGGACCTGGCCCCCGTGCGCGGCGGCCGAGATACGCGCGGCCTGATGCACGGCGAGGCCGACGTATTCACCGTCCTCATCGATGGTCACTTCCCCGACGTGAATCCCCATCCGAACGCGCACTTGCGAGTCGGCAGGCCACTCGGTTCGTGCCAGTGCTACCTGTCCATCGATCGCACCGAGTATCGCCGACGAGGGATCGGGGAAGGTCACGAACAGAGCGTCTCCTTCGCGCTGCATGACTGTGCCGCCATGAGCGGCGAATGCATCGCGAAGCACACGCCTGTGCTCGGCAAGGAGCGTCCGGTAATCGGCGCCCAGAGATCTCAGGAGATTCGTCGAACCTTCGATGTCGGTGAAGAGCAGAGCAAGCGTTTCGATCCGCTCCGCCACCGGCGCTCCTACGCGGTTCGGACGAAGCGGCGGACCACGTCGATCAGACCTTCGAGCTCGGGCGCGGTCGGTGGCAGCTCGTAGGAGAGATGATGGCAGGCTTGCGACAACGCCCACCATGCGAGGTTCACCTCATGCGCGGTCTCGGTGTCCTCGAGGTAGGACTGAAGACAGAGCAGCTGCACCCGAACCGGGGCGTTCTGTATTCCGAGGATCTTTCCCGAGAGCGCCTCCTGCAGACGACCTTCGAGAGCCTGCCGCGCAAGGACCGCGGTCGCACGCGGCCACAGTCCGGCAGTCTCGGCGGTCGGATGATCCAGCAAACCGGTGGCCTGCTCGAGGATCTCGGCCGAGGTCATGTCGCTCGATCCACTCATGTCCATCATGGAAGTTGCACCAGTCCGCGGGCGAGCCTCTCGCTCTCGCGGACCAAAGTCAGCACGTCCTCCTGGCTCACCGGCTTGTGCGCCGCCTCCTGCACCCGCCTATAGGCGGCGACCGCCCATTTTCCGATCCCTCTGTCCAGCCTTGAGGTCAGGTCTTTGGTCCTGGCGATATCGTCGAACAGAGCCAGCGCCATCAGTTGCCCGAGGCCCTTCGCCGAATCGAGGAGAGCCTCGATCGAGTCGTAGTCTTCGCCGTTGGCCAGCCTTCGCCGCATGACCGCCTCGGTGCATGCGGCCTCCATCGCCAGACGGCAGAACACCCCCACGATACGAGCCCTCACCGCGGGATCCAGGTCCTCGCTGTTCGCCACCGCCCACGCGTCGTCGCAGTGACGGCTGACCGGATCTTGACCCGGGCGCAGCTCGACCACCGAATCGGACCTTCGAGTCACCTCGACGATCTTGGCGTCGATCCCCAACAGGCGGCACGACCGCGCCAGGCGCTCGTCGTGAGTGAACACGATGACCTGGCGAGTCTGCGCGGCCTTCTCGAGCATGCGCGCCAGCCCATCCACCCGCGCCGGGTCCATCGACTGAACGGGGTCGTCGATGACCACGAACCGGAACGGGCTCTCCGGAAGCGTCGCCCTCGGCATGAACAGGCTCAGCGCGAGTGAGTTCAACTCTCCCTGACTCATGACCCCGAGCGCGGCACCCTCCATCCCATCCACGCTCACGTCGAGTACGACCTTTCGCGCCGATCCCGCGCCCGTGAGAACGATCTTCTTCAGCACTACGCTGCTTTGCATCCGCAGCATGTCCCAAACGCCCTGAGCCTGATCGGCGATGGGAGCGAAGCGCTCGTTGCGTATGTCGTTGGAGGCAGCACGGATCCACTTCTCGGCGGCACTCAGATCCTTGAGCACGTCCTCCCCACTACGGGCTCGCTTCGCGGTGTCGAGCCACCCCGCGAGATCGGTCGCGATCGGGCGCCAGATGTCTTCCCTCCGCTGAAGTTCCTGTGAAGCCGTCGCCTTCAGCTTCTCCACGCCCTCGGCGACCGGCGGAAGAGATGCGACCAGGTGCTGCGCGAGGGCCTCGGACTCCTCGATCGATGCGCCGGCCGACCACGCCTTCCACGCGCCGATCACGTCTTCGACCTCCAGCCCGATCTCGGAGGCGCTCGACAGGACCCCAGGGACCGGCAACAGATGCGCCCGGGCGCTCCTCATCGACTCATCCATCAACCGGTGGGCCAGGTCGACCTGCTCCGCTAGCTGACGAAGGCGGCCGATCTCCTCCTCGGTCGCCGTCCTCCACTCGGTGTTGAGTGCTCCTTCTCCGCACACCGGGCAGTCCTGATCGCCGTGAAGTTCGTGGAACTCGAGCGCGGCCCCCAACAGCTCTGCGGTCTGGCGCGCCTTGGCCGCCTCGGTGCCTCCCAGCTCGCGAAGGGCGGACGCGGCAGCCTGGAGTCCGTCGGCGGCAGTCCTCACCTCATCGGCATCGGGAGCTTCCAAGACCGCAAGCTGCCGAAGCACCGCAAGCTGGCTCTCCTCCCGGTCGGCCGCCTCGGTTCCGATGACGGCCTTCTCCACCGCGTCGAGATCCCAGGTCTTGCCCGAAAGCGCCTCGATGCAGATGCCCGCCCTCTCGTCTTCGACCGTGGCGAGTCGTTCGAGGATCGGCGGCAACCCCAGCTTCGCCTCGTCGGAGAGTCTCTTCCTCTGTTTGCCCGCTTCCTTGAGTCGCGCCTCGGCCTCGATCAGATCCTCGAGCCCCAGGATTGCGGAGAGGGCGTCATACAAAGCGGAGGGCCCGGCATCGAGCATCGAGCCGAGCTCGCTATATGAGAGGAACGGGCGGTACATCTCGATCGCGCCTGCCCACCCCATCGCCTCGAGATCCGACTTCTTCGAACCCTGCGCTGAGACGACCGTATCGGCCTCCTCCAGCTTGGCGTCGGGCTTCCACTCCCTCGACACCACCGTCGTTCCCTTCGCCCCCTCGACGACGAACTCGGCATCGATGCGGGCGTCGGACTGGTGCAGGTTGCGCCATCCTTCTTTCCAGATGGCCGAGCGGGTGCTCCAACGGCTGTTGTCGCCGGTGAGCAGAAGCTCCAGTGCCTCGGCGAAACTCGACTTGCCGCTTCCGTTGCGCCCGACGACGAGCGTGAGGCCGGGACCCGTGGTGATCGGGAGCGACGCCGGTGGGCCGACGCCGCGAAAACCTTGCACCTCGATCGATCGAATGTAGGCGGGATTTCGGGCAGAGGGCGCCTTGGCGTCAGCCTTCTTCGAGGGCTCGGGGGCCTTGCCCTCTAGCGTCGCGTCGAGGGCCTCGGCGCCATGGCACGCCCCGATGACGAGGGCCCGAGTGCGCTCGGCCACCTTGTCGTCGGCGTCCAGCCGCCCGAGGATGATGCTCTCGAGTACGTCATCCATTGCTTCAAGGAGGGTATTTCAAATCCCACTAGCCGACAGACCGACCGGAATCCTCGGCGTGGGCCAAGGTCGCCGCCAACCTCACCTCTCGGCCATGCTCCCAGCGAGGTCACGCATCGAGACCATCCCGACGACGGAAGGGCCGTCCAGCACCGGGAGATGCCGGAATCCCCCGAACAGCATCTGGTTGAGGGCTTCGGCCACCGTCGTCTCGGGTCTCACCGTCGCCGGATCTCGGGTCATCCACTCGGAGACCGCCGAGACCCTGGCCAGGTCCGCGCTCGAAGACTCTCCGAGGGCCCGGAGGATGTCTCGCTCTGTGAGGATCCCCGTGAGGGACCCGCCTTGAATCACCAGCACGGACCCCGCCTTCCCCGCGGACATGACACGCGCGGCCTCGGTGAGGTTGGCCGTCGGATCGACCGTCACCAGCTCGGTGCTCATGATCTCGTGAACGCTCGTCATGCTGCCGGCCCCGACTCGGCGTTTGGCTCACCGCCCGTGGTTATCACCCCGGTCCTAGTACCGCTCACCGACGCGATGGTGGACTGGGCGTCACTGCTTCGGACCCTAGCACGGGGCGAAAACCGAGGTCCGCGGTCCTGCAGCGCTGATCCGGGTCGCCACGGCTCGCTCAACCATGAGCTCGCCGATCCGTTGGTTTCGTTCGGATCTCAGGAGCCAACGTTCACGAGTCCGTCCGTGCCGCCCACGCCCTGCACCCAGACGTCCTCGACGCGCCCTGGCCCGCGAGGCAGCCGGCAAGTGGCGGCTGGTTCACCTGCGCGACGCAACTGAAGGATCCGCCGGCGTGCACCGATCCGGCGGTGGCGTTGAAGACGCCGCCACCGGTCAACGCGACCTGCCCCGCCGGAAACCCTGCGATGTCGGGGGCATTGAAGCCGAAGCTCGTGTTCGCACCGGCCGCAACTGCTGGGGTCGCCCCGATCAACGGGGCGAACGGCACCATGGCCAGCGCGAGGAACAGAACCTTCCGCATGACGGCCTCCTTCCGAACGTTCGTCCAGTGCGGGTGTGGACGTTGCTGCTCGTTCGACGGGCCGGCACGGGAGGTTCAGCCAGATCCCGTCCACCGCAAGATCCCGCAACGGTGGACGGGGATTCTCGACAGAACTCGACAACGACCGGGCGAGCCTCAGGCCGGAGCCATCGATCCCTCGGTCACCTCTGCCTTGTGCGCCGCGAAGGCCGCAAGGACTTCCTCCTTCTCACGCGGAGGAACCTCGAAGTGATCGAGGGAGCGCCCCAGCTCAGCCGCGACCTCATCGAACTCCTCGGGGGTGATGCGAAACTCGCGATGGGCCTCTTCCAGCCCGAGAGGAGTACTTCCAGGCTTCGTGGCGGTGAACGACAAGGGTCCACCGGCGACGTTGCAGACCCACAGCGTGCGCATGAACTTCAGCCCAGGCAACCGGTCCAGGTGGTTGGTATGCCACTCACGAAGATCCGGGTTCTTCGATCCTTGGCCGACGATAGGGTTCTCGATGAGGGCATCGCTGAAGTGGTCGACCACCGCCGCGATCGCGAACACGCCACCCAATCGTTCGTACAGGCTCGGCTCCGCCATGTCGTCCTTCCCCTTCCCTTCGGTTGATTGAGCTCCTTGCTTCGTCAGGGCTCGGCGGAAATGGTCAGGACGGAGGGGCCCGTGCGGGCACGGTTGAGGTCTTCCGCGGTAATAGGCGGCCATATCCGGTCCCCGGCGCGGGACAGATCCGCACGGTGCCGTCACCGGTCCGCGGAGCGCGACAAAAGCGTTTAGAGGGTATGAACCCTCTTTATCAGCCCGATCCGCCGCCGGTCAAGACCCGGTACGCGCAGCCCTTCTCCTCATAGTCGCGGTACGCCTCGGTCCGCAGGTCCAACCCCGCCTTCCGGAAGGCGCCCTCCAAGATGCCTGCGTGCAGCTCGCAAACGATGTCTTCGGCCTGCTCACACGCCTGACGGAAGATGCAGTTCCGAGCCACGACGTCGCCGTTGGACCTGACGTACTCGGCCCCCAACGGGGTGAGCTGGCGCAGAACCGACTCGGGTGAGTGTGCTGGCTTGGCGACCATGGAGGCGCCGTACCCTCGGCCGGCTTCGCGAGCGGCGCCGATCCCGTCCGGCGATCCACGCAATGCCTGCGCCAACAGCGCGGCCAGCCGAGCGAATCGCCTGATCGGATAGCTGAGCTCGATCTGACGCACGGTAAGCCGGTACAGCTTGGCGGGTTTGCCAGCGGTGCCCCGGCGCTGGCTCGAGATCAGGTAGCCGAGCGCAACTAGCCTCTCGAGATGGGCGTGAGCCACGGTCCTGTGGACACCGACCGCTGCCGCAACGTCGGCAGCCGTCCATTCGCGTTGGTGCACGTAGAAGTCGAGCAGGATCCGCCGCCTCGTCGGATCCTGCAGCGCGGAGACCGCCCGGTCGATCTCGGCAAGCGGCTCGTCGCTCATGCCGGCAGCTTATCCAGGGTTCTGGATGTCCGAGAGCGACAGACCTCCCTGTACTGGTCAGTCGCCGGGGTGCACCAGGCCGGACTCGTAAGCGAGCACAACGGCCTGCGCGCGGTCCCGGAGCCGGAGCTTGTGGAGCACGCGGCCGACGTGCGTCTTCACGGTGGTCTCGGCGACGAACAGCGCACGCGCGATCTCCGCATTCGACAGGCCCTTTGCCATGAGGACGAGCACCTGGCGCTCGCGTTCGGTGAGCTCGTCGAGCTCGGTCGGCTTGACGGCCGGGGCCCGCCGGGCGAACTCCT
>JBKPKU010000086.1:0-75889 GCA_046731295.1 Actinomycetota bacterium | reverse complement strand
CGAGGGCCTCCCGATGAGCTCGTGCGTCCTCGGCTGGGACGTGGACCAGTGGCCCGGCCCGGAGCAGGAGTACACGGGCCACCACACCGGCTGGCACGACGTGCGGCTGGTTCCCGACCTCGGCACGCTCCGGACCGCGGGCTGGCTCGAGCGGACGGCGATCTGCGTGGCAGACTTCGTCGAGATGGGCTCGGACGAGCTCGCCCCGGTCGCGCCCCGCACGATCCTTCGCCGACAGATCGAACGCGTGACCGCGGCCGGCCTGACGCCGCAGGTGGCGAGCGAGCTCGAGTTCGCGATGTACCACGGCAGCTACGACGACGGGCGCCGCGACGGCTACGAGACGCTCGTTCCCACGACGCTCGCCCGCGCCGACTACACGATCCAGGCCGGCGACCGGTACGAGGGGTTCTTCTCACGGGTCCGGGGGGGCCTGGCCGCGTCGAACCTCGGCCCGTGGACCAGCCAGGTCGAGTGGGGTCTCGGCCAGTGGGAGATCAACCTCGAGTACCGGGACGCGCTCGAGATGGCCGACCGGCACATGCTGTTCAAACTCGCGATGCGCGCGTTCGCAGCCGACGCGGGGATGGCGGTCACGTTTATGGCGCGGCCGTTCGGCGACACGACCGGGTCGTCCTGCCACCTGCACCTGTCGCTCGTGGGCGGCGACGGCCGCAACGTGTTCCACGACCCGAACGACGCCGACGGCGGCTCGGCCTCGCTCCGCCACGCGATCGGCGGCGTCCTCGAACGCGCGCCCGAGGTCATGGTGTTCTACGCGCCGACCGTGAACTCGTATCGGCGTACCAACAGCGGCGAGTTCTCGGGCAACGGGCTGTCGTGGGGGTTCGACAGCCGGATGGTCTCGTGCCGCGTGCTGGTCGAGGGGGCCGAGTCCACCCGGCTCGAGTGGCGCGTGCCGGGCGCCGACGTGAATCCCTATCTCGCGATCGCGGGACTGCTCGCCTCGGCGCTCGACGGGATCGAGGCCGAGACCGACCCGGGCGAACCCCTGATGGGCCGCGGCTACAACCGGCCGGTCCGGCCGCTGCCGGCCACGCTCGGCGAGTCGGTCGAGCGGTTCCGCGATGGCACGTTCGCGAACGAGGCGTTCGGCAAGGACGTGGTGGCGCACTACGCGGAGGCAGGACGGTGGGAGTGGGAGAGGTTCCTAGCCGCCGACGCCGTCTCCGAATGGGAGCGGCGGCGCTACTTCGACGTGATCTGACTCGGGGAGGCGAACACATGGGCGAGCGGCCGATGGCGACGAAGATCGGACCCGACGAGCTGGCCGACGCGGACAGCCTGCCCGGCATCCTGCGGGAGGAGGCGTTCGCCAAGCCCGGGCTGTGGGCGGGCCGGTCCACGACCGAGCCCGGTGTCACGAGCAGCTAGCACCACTACGGCGAGGCCGACACGAATGTCTACGTGCTCGAGGGCACGGTGTGGATCGAGTTCGACGACGAGGGGAACCGCAGATCGGACGTGGCTCGACCTGGTCTCGGAGTCGGAGGTCGAGCCGATTCGTTGCTCGCCGGCGTTCGTCGACGCCGGGCGACCTCCGACGCTCCTACGTCGACGTGATCTGACCCCGATATAGCTCGGTGCGCTCCCAGGCGAGGCGACCGCCTCGCCTGACCGTCGCCGTGACGAACACGCCCAGACCGAGCTCGCGCTCGTCGAAGACCTTCACGCGCCGCGGCCGCAGGACGTAGAAGCGGTAGCCTCCGGCTTCCTCATCCGAGTAGGCCGAGAAGCGCCGGACGTACGCGTCGCGGACGTCCGAGCTCCTCCGAGCCGCGACCCCGCGGGCGGCTCCGAACAGCTGGATGCCTCGATCGGCCCTGCCCCACACCTGGTTCGAGTCGTAAACGGCGATGGCCGCGGACGGATGTGCCTCGAGGTTCCGGGAATGCGTTGCGGCCGGATCGGAGAGCCATACGACCTCGAACGCCTCGGTCCAGGCGAAGTACGCGGTGTTGACATGGGCCCCGCTCCGAGGCGAGACGGTCGCGATGGCGCAGAGGGTCGACGCGTCGAGGAGCCGGCGTGCGGTCGCGGCGATCCTGGCTGAGGAGAGGGGCCGACGCGATCGTTCGATGGGCATGTCGTCGCTGCGTCGAGCCTAGCGGTCGTCGCTCGACGCCGACAGGCGCCGCACGACCTCGCGGCAGAACGCGCCGAAGGCCTTCGGCTCGTCGACGAACTGGGACGGCTTGATGCAGATGGTTGTGAACCCGCGTTCGAGCTGTTCGGGGATCGACGCGAGCGCCTCGTCGAGATCCGCCACGCTCTTGGCGTCGGGGAACCGTCCTCGCGTCCCGCCCACCATCTCGAGCTCGGACATCTCCCGCCCACCCTCCGCCATCGCCGAGCGTAGCCGCTGAAGGTCCTCGTCGCTCGGTCGGCCGAGCGGGTTGAACCCGCTGCCGTACTCGACGAGCCGCCGCAGCAGCCGCGGGTGCACGGTCTCGCCGCCGAACCACAGCTCCGGGCCCTCCCGCCGATACGGCTTCGGCTCGAGCGTCACGTCCGAGAAGCGGTAGTGGGTGCCCTCGAAAGACGCGGGCGAATCGCGCCAGAGCGTTCGCCACGACGCCAGGTGCTCGTCCAGGAGCTCGCCCCGCTTCTCGAACGGCACGCCGAGCGCCTCGTACTCGGGCCGGTGCCAGCTTACCGTGGGCTGCACCACGAGACGGCCCTTCGACACCAGGTCTACGGTCGCGAGCTGCTTCGCGAGCAGCAACGGATGACGGAGCGGCGCGATGATCGAACTCGCCACCAGCCGAAGCCGAGCCGTGACGGCCCCCGCGGCGACCAGCACCGCCAACGGGTCAGGCCACGGCGTCGAGGGGTCCTGGTTCCCCGGCAACGCATAGTCGCGCGGGTTCTCGGGCACGCCCTCCGCGTCGGCGCCCGGTCCGAGCACCACGTGCTCGCTCATCATCACGGCGTCGAACCCGGCCTCCTCGGCCTCGACCGCCGCGTCCACCAGCGCCCGGACGTCGCCGGGCGGCCACAGCGTCCAGTTCTCGGACAGGATCAGGACGAGGCGGGGCGACGCCGCTCGGGCCGCCCCGTCCGTCAACGAGCCTCGCTCAGAGCCCGGCCCCCGATCGGAGGTCGTCGAGCGCCTCGCTCGCCGGCTCCCGCCCGCGCACGAGCGCCACGTACACCAGGCCGAGCGCGAACCAGATCACCGCGGCCCACGGCGCGATCAGCGTCGGGCTCGTCACCTTGTAGAAGGATCCGAAGATCGCGGCCGCGGTGATCGCGAGGCCGAGGATCGCCGCGATGATCAGGCCGACACGGCCCTGGTCGTCGCCCGCACCGCGGAACGCGCCGATCGACATCAGGAAGTAGACGACGAGCAGCGCGAACCCGCCGAACGTCGCGCACCACACGAAGATCGAGAAGTAGTGCGGGAGTCCGGGCAGCGCGAGCAGCGTGTCGTTGGCCTCGGCCACCACGATCAGGATCGCCTGGATCACGATCAGCAGCAGGATCGCGCCCACCGGCGTGCCGTAGCGCTTCGAGACCGACGCGAGCGCCCCCGGCAGTCTGCGGTCCCGGGCCATCGCGAACGTCCCACGTGTGGAAGCCACCGCCGCGCCCACATAGACGGCCAGCATGTCGAGGAACACGACGAGCAGCAGGACCTTGAGCCAGAACTCCGATCCCGCCGGACTTCCCGGCGCGCCGAGTGCGAACAGCGGGGCGCCCGCCACCTCGGGGCTGGTGATGACCGACAGGTCGAAGCCGAACCCGGCGACCTCGACGTACGAGGCAATCAGGTAGAAGATCGACACGATCACGACCGCCCCGAGCACCGCGCGCGGGATAGATCGCTTCGGCTCGGCGGTTTCCTCGGCCAGGTTCGCCGCCGTCTCGAACCCCACGAAGATCAGCACCCCGTACAGGACGCCGAACAAGATCCCCGTGAATCCGAACGGCGTCGGGGTCGGGTCGAAGGCCTTCGCGAGGTCGTTGTCGCCGCCGAGATCCACGATGACCGTGATGAAGAAGATCAGCACGACCGCGATCGAGATCAGGGCGAGCGTGAGCTGCACGCGGGTGGAGATCTGGACGCCGAAATACAGCACCGCGAACAGCCCCAGCGCGAAGATCGCGTCCCACAGCCAGATCGGCAGGGGCGACGCGTCCCCGTTGAACAGGCCGGGCCACAGGTTGTCGTGCACGTACCCACCGAGCAGCACGCCGAGCCCAGTCGTCAGGATGATCGTGCCGCCGTAGTACAGCCATCCGGTTGCCGCCCCGATAGTGCGCCCCAGGCCGTTCGAGACGTAGTCGTACAGCGAGCCCGCTGCGTGGATCCGCTTGGCGTACTGCGCCACGATCCACCCGAGCGCGAACACGCCGATTGCCGCGAGCAGCACGGCCAGCGGCGCCGAGGTCCCGGCGCCCCTAGCCGCCGCATTCACGCCGATGATCAGCGGGATGATGAACGCGGCGCTGAACACCGGTCCCATGAAGCCGACGGACTGCGCCAGCACGTCGATCAGCGAGAGCCTCTTGGCGCCGAGCCGCTCATAGCCCTCCCCGACGACGCCTGCCCCTTCGGTTGTGCGTTCTTCCACGATTCCCCCCTCCCTGGGTCTGCCTGCGCTTCTTACCCTGCCGGCGTTACGCGGTCCAGCCGGCCTCCGGCCGCTCGAACCAGACGTGCACCTGCCCCGTGCCCACCGAGGCCTCGTACTCGCTGAACCGCTCGCCCGGAGCCGACCACGCCCTCCCGCCGAGCGCCCCGGCCATCATCAGATAGTGGCCGAAGTGCCCCTCGGGATACGCCTTGCGGTACTCGGGCATCCCGTCGATAACGCCGGCGTGGTCGCCCTTCTCGAACTTCCCGAGCACCTCCATGTCGGCGTCGTAG
Organism: Actinomycetota bacterium; assembly: GCA_046731295.1. Lineage (GTDB taxonomy): Bacteria > Actinomycetota > UBA4738 > UBA4738 > HRBIN12 > DASSJM01. Next base: position 70,995 of record JBKPKU010000086.1, on the reverse strand, counting down.
TACGCGCGATCGTAGATGTTGTCCGGCGCCCTCTGGCTCTCGCGCTTGCGAAGGTCCTTGAAGTTGAAGAACCGGTGGGTCATACCGCCCGACGCGAGTAGCACCACGCGCCGGTCGCTCTGCTCGATCGCCTGGCCGATCAGCTCGCCGAACAACAGGAAGTCGCCGGTATCGCAGCACTGGTTCAGCGCGACGGAGAGCCAAGCCGTGTCGGGATCGCCCAGGAACGTCCAGATGTTGACCGTGCCGTAGAACAGCGGCAGGTACGGGTCGTCGTTGGCGAGGATCCAGCAGTCGTCGCGGCCCTCGGCCTGCTTCTCGATCAGCCTGGCGAGCTCGGGATCGCCGGGCATGTCGTAGGGGATCTGCCTCATGCCCCTCGGCAGCTCGTGGCTGGTGAACTTGCCCTGCCGGCGGTCGTGCGCGGTCACGATGTGCTCGAACGTCGACTCCCAATGCGTGTCGAACACGATCACCGCATCGGGCTTCAGCCGGTCTAAGTTCTCGGACTTGATGCGGTGCAGACCCGGGACGAGGGTGATCTCCCTGCCCTCGTTGATCTCGAGCCGGACCTCCTCCGGCAGCATGATCGTGGGGACGTGGGCCACGAGCGCCGCGCCGACGATCTCTCCCATCGCTAGTCCTCCCGTCTCAGTTGGCCTACCGCTGCGCTCCTTGAGGCCAGGGTGCCGAGCAGACGTTCTTCACGTCCGCGTAGAAGTCGAAGCTGTAGACGCCGCCCTCGCGCCCGACGCCCGAGGACTTCGCGCCGCCGAAAGGCGCCCGGAGGTCGCGCACGAAGAAGCAGTTCACCCAGACGGTGCCGGCGATCAGACGCTCGGAGAATCGCTCGGCGCGGTCGCGGTCACCCGTGTACAGGATCGCGGCCAGGCCATAATCGGTCTCGTTCGCCATCGCGATCGCCTCGTCCTCGGTCTCGAACATCTGGATCGTGAGGACCGGCCCGAACACCTCTTTGCGCAGCACCTCGGCACCCTCGGGCACGTCGCCGAACAGCGTCGGCCGGTAGAAGAGGCCGCCGAGCTCCTCGTTCGGACCGCCGCCAAGGAGCACCTTCCCGCCCTCGGCCCTCGCGCGCTCCACGAACCCGTCGACCCGCTCGAAGTGCTCGCGCGTGATCTGCGGCCCGATGTCGGTCGTCTCCTCGCGCGGGTCGCCCTGCCGGATCGCGTTCGCCGACTCGAGGAAGCGCTCGAGGAACGTCTCGAACATCGATCGCTCGATGATCAGTCGCGTCCCGGCCAGGCATACCTGGCCGGCGTTGTCGAACTGGTTCACGGCCTGCTTCACGGTCGCGTCCAGGTCGGCGTCGGCGAACGCCACGAACGGCGACTTGCCTCCGAGCTCGAGCGACACGGGCGTCAGGTTCGCGGCCGCGGCCTGCGCCACGAGTTTGCCGGTCTCGATCGAGCCGGTGAATGCGATCCGGTCGACCTTCGGCTGGCCGGTAAGGGCGGCGCCGGCCTCCTCCCCGATCCCCTGCACGACGTTGAACGCGCCGTCGGGAAGGCCCGCCTCGCGGGTGATGTCGGCCAGGAGCGAGGCCGTGAGTGGCGCCCACTCGGGCGGCTTGGCGACCACGCTGTTGCCGGCGGCGAGCGCCGGCGCGATCCGCCACGTGGCGAGCATGAGCGGCGCGTTCCACGGCGTGATGACGACGGTGACGCCGGATGGGTCCCATTCGGTCCTGCTGACGAAGTCGTTCATCTCGAAGGCCTCGTCGCCGAGCTCCATCAGCTGGTCGGCGAAGAAGCGGAAGTTCCGAGCCACGCGCGGCATGACCGAGTTCAGGTGCGATCGCAGGAGCGAGCCGTTGTCCCGGGTCTCGACCGCCGAGAGCTCGGGCACGCGCTCCTCGACGATCTCGGCCACGCGGTGCAGGACCTTCGCTCGATCCTCGGGAGAGGTCCGGCCCCAGGTGTCGAAGGCCGACCGTGCTGCTTCGACCGCCCGGTCCGCCTCGGTCCGACTCCCGCGGGCGACCCGCGCGAGAAGCCGCTCGTCGATCGGCGAGACGTCGTCGAATGCGTTCGACGAGCCCACGCGTTCGCCGCCGATCCAGTGCTCGGTCGATACGCGGACGCCCTCGATCTCGGCGGTCTCGCCCGTGGACAGACTCCTCTCTTCGAACGGTCGTTCGGTACCGAACGGTATGCGTGGGTCGTCGTGCCTGTCAATCGTACGCACGACGCGTGCACACGCGATACCGTGGTGGTACCTCCAAGACGAGGACGTATGCAGACGCTTCCCTTCGCCGGGGCGCTGACCGCGAGGGTCGTCCTCGTGGCCTCCAACGCCGCCGCGATCGTGTGGTTCTTCGTCGCGGGCGGCACGATGGTGCGATCGGCTTCGCGGTCTGGTTCACCGGGGACTTGTTGATCGGCCTCCTGGTCCTGGCTCTCACCGATTCGAGCTACGATCTCGCCGGTGAGAGCGTTCCGCGCGGTCGGAAGTTCGTTCGGTTCCCAACGATAGGAAACGCGTCCGGCGAACGGTCAGGGCGACGGCGGCCGCTCCCACGGCGTGAAGCGCTGGTGGACGAGCGGCTCGCGGAACTGCGGCTCCCACTTGTGCTGGATCTCGACGTGGCGGTCCTCGTGCTCCCACGCGCGCACGTCGTCCACGGTGCTCCACTCGGTCGCGATGACGAAGACCGATGGATCCCGGATCGAGTGCCCGATCTCGGACCAGTGATGCCCCGGCTGGTCCTCGGCCATCTCGGCCATCGCCCACAGGTCCCCGCGGAACTCGTCGAGGTCCGCGGTCTCGGCGAGCGAGAAGCGGAGGTAAACCAGGACGGTCATGCGCCGAGCGTATGCAGATGGCTCCAGATGCGCCTCGAGCTCGGCGTCAGTCGTCCAGGCTGCCCATCGTCAGATTGACGGTTGTGCCCGTCATCCCGCTCGCCTTGTCGGACGCCATGAAGGCCGCCATCTCGGCCAGCTCGGCGAGGGTCGAGAGCCGTCGAGGGTGGGTCCTGCTCGCGAGCACCTGCTGCCACTCGTGCCAGCTCGTCCCCAGCACCTGGGCCCGAGACTCGAAGGCTTCCTTGAGTGAGTCTGTCTCCGGAAGGCCGTTGGGTCGCAGGCCGACCACTCGGATCCCCTGAGGTGCTAGCTCCGCCGAGAGGGCCCGGGTGAGCGCTTCCTTGGCTGCCTGCGCCGGGCCATACCCTCCCTGCAGCGGGAAGCCTGTTCGCGAAGGGATCGCGGTGACGGTCATGATCACGCCCGATCCATCCGCAACCATCCGCCGGGCCGCCATGCGCGCAGTCAGGAAGTACGACCTCGTATAGGCCGTGATCGGGAGGGAGAACCGCTCGACATCGAGGTCGACCAACGGCACACCGATGATCTCCGGATCCGGGATCCCAACGGCGTTGAAGGAGATGTCGACGCGGCCCGCCCTGTCGATCACGTGCTGCAGATGTTGGTCCACGGCTTCTTCGACGAGGGCATCGACCTTCGCCGCCTCGGCCGATCCGCCTTCGGACACGATGTCCTCGGCTACCACGTCGACCGGGCCTCGGCTGCGCCCGGTGAGGAAGACCCTCGCCCCCTCGCGCGCGAAGGCGCGTGCGACGGCGCCGCCGATCGCGCCGCCGGCTCCGTAGATCACCGCAACCTTGTCCTGCAGCATCATATGTGGCTCCTCTCAGTCCGGAAGGTCGCTCGGAGCGTCATCGCCTTTTGCGAGCTGCGGGCTTGGCACGGAAGCGCCAGCGGGTCTGGGTGAACAACTCGCCCTCCCCGCTGGGAGGGCCGATGTGCCCGTCTCGCCGCCCAAAGCCGAACGCCTTCGACGGAGTCACCTCGAACGTGAGCACGCCGTCGAGGCCGGGCAGGCGCCACCCCTCCCCGTACTTCGTGACGTAGGCCTGGGCGATGCGGCGCACCTTCGCGGCGCCGCTCACGACCGCCGCCTCACCCTCGACCACGATGTCGAGTCCCTCGGTGAGAGCATTGGACCCTGTGGCGATGGTCACGTGCGTGTTCGTCCTCAGATTCTTCGCCTTGCGCTCGTCTTTACCGGTGGAGAAGTAGAGCGCGCCGCCGAGCCAGACGGCGATCAGCGGCGCGACGTGCGGCCGTCCTTCGGGCGTCACGGTGGATAGCCACAGCACCTCTGCCTCCTGCAACCGTTGCACTGCATCCGACCACGGCAATGCCTTGGCGTCCGGGCTGCTGAATCGGCTGTCGAGATCGGTCAGGGGAGCTTCGAGGGTCATGCTCGTCCTCCTTCCATGTCGACCGGTGCTGATCGCACCGGATCGTCCGAGCTTTCGGTCGTGCAGACACCGCCGCAGCGGAGAAATGGGCGCGCTCCCACCGCCCATTTCACGGTCGGGCCGGTGTCGGTACCGGACAGGACATTGAGAGCGACAACCGCGGGGCTAGGGTGGAGTGGTGACGACGGACCTGCTCACGAGGGCGCGGGCCGGAGACGGCGAGGCGTTCCGATCGCTGACCGAGCCCTACCGTCGCGAGCTCCAGGTGCACTGCTATCGGATGCTGGGATCGCTGCAGGACGCCGAGGATGCCCTGCAGGACACGCTGCTGGCGGCCTGGCAGGGCATCGCGGGGTTCGAGGAACGCGCCTCGATCCGCACGTGGCTGTACCGGATCGCGACCAACCGGTGCCTCAACGCCCTGCGTTCGGCCAGCCGGCGGCCGGCCAAGGAGTGGGACGTGCCCGCGGTTGAGCCCCCCGAGCCGACCCGGCTCGGCGAGATCGTATGGCTCGAGCCATACCCCGACGCCCTCCTCGAGGGGGCGATCGATGTGCCGCTCGCGCCGGAGGCCCGGTACGAACAGACGGAGGCGATCTCCCTGGCGTTCGTGACGGCTCTCCAGGTCCTGCCGCCTCGTCAGCTCGCCGTGCTCATCCTGCGCGACGTGCTCGGGTTCCACGCGAACGAGGTGTCCGAGATGCTCGATTCGACCGTCGACTCGGTCAACAGCGCCCTCAAGCGGGCTCGCGCCACGCTGCAGCAACGGCTGCCGGCCCCCGACGAGCGGGAACCCGCTCCTCCTCCCACCTCGCCCTCCGAGGAGGCGGTCGTGTCGGAGTTCGTCCGCGCGTACGAGTCGGGGGATCTCGACGCCATCGTGGCCCTGCTCACCGAGGACACATTCATCTCGATGCCGCCGATCCCGCTCGAGTACCAGGGTCGAGACGTGGTGGCCCGGTTCTACGACAGCATCTTCCGCGCGGGTCGGAGGTTCGATCTGGTCCCGACCCGGGCCAACGGCCAGCCGGCGTTCGGGGCCTACCTTCGAGCACCCGGCGGCGGCATCCGCCACGGGACGGGGCTGCTCGTCCTCACCCTTTCCGGCGATCAGATCTGCGCCGTGAGCCGCTTCGACAGCAGCGTGCTGCCGTGGTTCGGGCTGCCGCGATCGCTCCCGAGCAGATAGACGGAGTCGGATGCGCCCCGTCGATCTGAACCACCATCATCCTGTCACGCTCTCGGTCAGCTCCACGAGGGACCGCTCGATGCCCTCGGCGAGCTCGGGGAGCTCCGGGATCGCGTCCCTGTCCGCGCACAGGCCGATCGCGATCCGTCCGGCGAACGAGATCGCGCTCACCCGAAGCGCATGGTGCGGGGCGATCTCCGCGAGCGAGTAGACCTGCCGGATCTGCCCTCCCGCGAGGTAGTGCGTGCCAGCGGGACCACGCACGTTCGAGACCGAGAGGGCGAAGATGTGTGGGTCCGACGCGATGCGGTGCGCCAGATCGAACGCGTGCTTCGACACGTGCCCGACATCGGCGAAGACCATGTACAGCTGTTCCGCGTCGCGATCCTGCTTGCGGACACGCATCTGCTCGTTGACGGCCAGCACGCGCCGGGCGGCGTCGGCTTCCTGGACGGGAAGATCGATGTTGACGAAGGAGTCCCGGTTCGGGACCGCGCCGGGCGCCTCACCCTCTCGATGCATGCTCACCGGCACCTGGACACGGAGCCGCCCGATCGAGCCGCGCCGTGTCTCGAGCCATTGGCGCAGCCCGCCGGCGATCACACCGAGGAGGAGATCGTTGATCGTCACCCCCTCGCCCAGCGCGTGAGATGCGCGATGAACGGCGTCGAGGGGATGGTCGACGAAGGCGACCTGACGCCTCCGCCCAGCCGGCGCGTTCATTGGCGAGGTCCCACGCTCGGGTACCAGCTCGCGCCGGATCGCGCTCGGGGCGCCGCGAAGCTCCTCGAGGCTCTCCCGCATACGGCGGCGGGACACGACCCGGCGCCCGATCCGATGGGCCGTGTCGCCGACCGCGTGGGCCCGGTCCGACAGAGCGGCCGCGATCAGCCTGTTCGAGGTCGGCAGCGGCCCGGCGGGGGGAAGGGGCGCAGGGTCGGGCTCCGGGTCGGTCGAGTCGCTCCATAGCAGCGCCGAGCCGATCGCCATCGCCGCTTGCCCGTCGGCCATCGCATGGTGGATGCGCCAGATGACGGCCCTCGTGCCGTCTTCGAGGGGCTCAACGACGTCGATCGCCCACAACGGCCGGTCGCGAGGCAGCCGTTCCGCCATGAGCCGCGCGATGATGTCCCGCAGCTCCCGATCTCCCACGGTGCCGGCGACGGGCACCTCACGGACGTGCCGGCGAACGTCGAAGTTCGGGTCGTCCCTCCACACGGGTGCGTCGAGGCGGTAGGGGGTCGTCACGACCCGCCGCCGACAGCCCGGCGCGAGCGCGATGCGACGAGCGATCCGGTCGCGGAGGAACTCGACGCCGTCCCCGGTCCGCTCGGCGATCACGACCTTGCACGTGTGCCCGACGACCGACCTCGACTCGAGCGCGAGGATGCGCGAGTCCTCGGGCGACAGCCTCTCCGCCATCCTGTTGGTTCTATCACGACGCCGAACGGGCGCCGACCGGCCAGGCGACAGCGGGTGGCCGTCCGGTATGACGTGGTTTCATGCTGCGGATGGATCGATCCACCATCGGACGCGCCGACATCGAGGACGCAACCAGGCGCATCCGGCCGTACGTCCGCCGAACGCCGGCGCTCCAGCTCGGGCGGGGCGCGTTCGGTCTCGACTGCCGGATCGCTCTGAAGCTCGACCTCTTGCAGCACACGGGCTCGTTCAAGCCACGTGGCGCGTTCAACAAGATCCTCTCGTCCGACGTCCCCGAGGCCGGCGTGATCGCCGCCCCGGGCGGGAACTTCGGCATGGCGGTCGCCTTCGCCGCGCGCACGCTCGGCCATCGGGCCGAGGTGTTCGTTCCCTCGAACTCCCCGAAGGTCAAGGCCGACCGGATACGAGCGCTCGGCGCGGACGTCACCGTGGTCGAGGGCTGGTACGACGAGGCGCTCGAGGCGAGCCGCGGCCAGGCCGCCGAGACCGGCGCGCTCGTGATGCACGCGTACGACCAGCCCGAGGTCGTCGCGGGACAGGGCACGATCGGCCTCGAGCTCGCCGAGCAGGTCCCAGACGCCGACACCGTGCTGGCCGCCATCGGAGGCGGCGGGCTGATCGGCGGCGTCGCGGGCTGGTATGAGGGGCGGACGCGTGTGGTGGGGATCGAACCCGAAACCAGCCGGTCCATGACGGCCGCCCTCGCGGCCGGCGAACCCGTCGACGTCGAGTACGGCGGATACGCGGCCGACTCACTCGGCACCCGGCAGGCCGGCGAGATCGCGTTCGCGATCGTCTCCAAGCACGTCGAGCGCGTGGTCCTGGTGTCCGGCGACGCGATCAAGGACGCGCAGCGGCGGCTCTGGCACGAGGTGCGCGTGTTCGCCGAACCCGGAGGCGCGGCCGCGCTGGCCGCCCTGCTCGCGAACGCCTATGTCCCCGACCCGGACGAGCACGTGGTCGTCCTGGTCTGCGGCGCGAACGGCGACCTGGGGGTGCTCTCGGAGGGCTCGACGAGCTAGAGCTCCGGGCCCGCGCCGAACACGCCCATGAGCTCGGGCGTCGCGCGCTTGCGGAACGCCTCGTTCACGCGCTGGCGCTCCAGGATCTGCTCGAGCTGCAGCGCCGACTGCGGGATCGGGTGCGCCCTGAAGAATCCGGCCGCGTCCTTCACCTGCTCGGGCTCGGTCAGGTACCGAACGCCGTCCGCCACGTAGATCAGAGTCGTGGGCGCGACCTGCGACACGATCTCGTCCCAGTGCTCCTTGGCGAACGCCCATGCCCGGACGCCGTGCTCGCGGTTGGCCATCGAGCGAGCCAGCACGCCGGGGACGTTCTGCGTGCGGATCTCGTCGGTGAGCGTCATGCCCACGGTCTTGTCCAGCAGCATCGCGTCGCGGAACTCGGGCAGCGCGTACAGGTAGCGAAGCTCCTCCTGCGGCGTGCGCGCCGAACGCATCGCCTCGAGGTAACGCTCGAAGTCCTCGGGGGTGCCGCCAGCCGCCACGATGCCGACCGACGCAGCGACGAGCGAGGGATCCACCTGGCCGTCGCCGCGGGACTCGCGCTCGATCTCCATCGCCATGCCGAACGCATGGGGGTCGGCCCCCAGGATCCCGAGCGCGGCCATGAGCGCCCCGCGCAGCGGCTTGTCGAGCTCGCGCTCGCCATCGCGCGGCTCCCAGCCGATGCGATCCATCGCGGGCCAGAGCAGGCCGCGGATCCACGAGCGGAAGTGCTCTCGAGGCCCGTCGGAAAGGAACCGCTCGCACCAGCCGAGGCTCTGAAGGAGCGACTGCCACACCGGCAGCTCGGTCTCCTCCCGGAAGGACTCGGCGAACCGGCAGAAGTCGACCGCCGAGCGCCGGCCGGCCACGACCGCGGCCCACGTGTCGTCCACCAGCTGCGTTCGCTCGTCGGTCGAAAGCGACGTCAGGTCGGCGGTCAGCCGGCCGAGCAGCTCGTCGTCGTAGTCCACGCGCACGAACGCGTGGACGCCGGCGTTCACCACGATCGGGTCCCGCGCCGGAACCTCGAACGCCACGCCGCCGGGCTCGATCAGCACGGGTTCGGTCCCCTCGGCGGTCCGCACGAGCAGCGGGACGTCCCAGACCGTGTCGTCCTCCTTACCGGAGATGAGGTACCGACGCTGCGAGAGCTCGACCGAGCCCCCCTTCAGCCGGGCCGAGACCAGCGGGTAGCCGCCCTGCCAGATCCAGCCGTCCATGATCCGGCGGACGGGCTCGCCCGTGGCCTTTTCGATCGCGTCCCACAGGTCGTGGGTCTCGGTGTTGCCGAACCGGTGCTCGTCCAGGTACCGGCGGATGCCGTCGCGGAAGCGTTCGGCGCCCAGGTACTGCTCGAGCATCCTTAGGACCGCGGCGCCCTTGGTGTAGGTGAGGATGTCGAACATCCCCGCCGCGTCGTCGGGCGAGCGCACGGGATACTCGATCGAGCGCGTGCTCTCGAGCGCGTCCACCTCGAACGCGATCGCGCGCGAACGCAGGAACTGGCTCCAGCGTTCCCAGTCGGGCCGGTACGCGTCGACCGCCAGCAGCTCCATCAGCGTGGCGAAGGCCTCGTTCAGCCAGATACCGTTCCACCATCGCATCGTCACAAGGTCGCCGAACCACATGTGGGCGAGCTCGTGGGCGATCACGTCGGCCACCGTCGCCACCTCGGGCTGGGTGGCCTTGTCGGGGTCGACCAGCAGCAGGCTCTCGCGGTAGGTGACGCAGCCGAGGTTCTCCATCGCGCCCTGCGCGAAGTCCGGAAGGCCGACCATGTCCATCTTCCGGTCGGGGTACGGGATCCCGTAGTAGTCGGCGAAGAACCGGAGGCTGAACGCGCCCACGTCCTGCGAGAACGCGGTCAGGTCCTGCTTGCCGGGCCGGTGGACGATCCGGAGCGGGACGCCATCGGCGTCCACGGGTTCGGTGGCCTCGAGCGGGCCCACGACGAACGCGACCAGGTACGTCGACATCGTCATCGTGTCGGCGAACCTCACGCGCACGCGCCCGCCGCCCAGCGATTCCCGCTCGATCTCGGGGCCGTTGGAGATCGCGAGCATGCCCTCGGGCGCTACGAGCGTGACGCCGAACACGGCCTTCAGATCGGGCTCGTCCCAGCAGGGGAACGCGCGCCGCGCGTCGGTGGACTCGAACTGGGTGGTCGCGATCACGTGCGTCTGCCCAGCGTCGTCCTTGTAGGTGGAGCGGTAGAAGCCCTCCAACTGGTCCGAGAGCCTCCCGCGGAAGTCCAGCGACAGCCTCCACTCCCCCGGCTCGGCCGTGCGCGAGAGCGACAGGTGCGCGCGCTCGTTCTCGGGATCCAGGCGGATCGAGGTGACCTCGAGCGTGCCTGCCGGCCCCTCGAGGCGCCCCCCGCCGAGCTCCAGGTCGTCCGCGTTGAGCACGATCTCGTCGACCGACTCCTCCACCGAGACCGCGATGACCTCCGAGCCCGTGAACGTGGCCTGGGCCAGGTCGGGTTCGAGCGTCAGGTCGTAGCGGCTCGGTACCACCGTGCGCGGCAGCCGGTAGTGGGCCTCGTCCTCCATGTCCGGCAGCCTATCTCCCACGCGACGAGGTGTGGATCACTCGTTGACGTAGGTGAGCCAGGACGCATACGCCTCGGTCTCGCCCTTGGTGGCGGCGAAGAAGGCGCCCTGCAGCTCCTTGGTGATCGGCCCGCGGTGCCCCTCGCCCACGGCCCGGTCGTCGACCTCGCGGACCGGGGTGATCTCGGCCGCCGTGCCGGTGAAGAAACACTCCTCGGCGTTGTACAGGTCGGTGCGGACCAGGTTCTCCTCGGTGACGTCGTAGCCGAGATCCCGAGCGATCCGGATCACGCTCCCGCGCGTGATCCCGTCCAGGCAGCCGGCCGAGATCGGGGGCGTGGTGAGCCGGCCGTCGCGGACGATGAACAAGTTCTCGCCCGAACCGTCGGTGATGTAGCCCTGCTCGTTCAGCATCACCGCCTCGTCGTAGCCGCCCATCACGCTCTCGATCTTGGCGAGCACGCCGTTGATGTACTGACCGGTGGCCTTGGCCGAGGACGGGAGCGCGTTCTGCGCGTTCCGCCGCCAGGACGAGATCTTGATCCGCACGCCGTTCTCGAGCGCGTCCTCGCCCAGGTACGCGCCCCACGGCCACGTCGCGATGAACACGTTGACCGGCGCGTTGAGCGGGTTCACGCCCATCTCGCCGTAGCCCCGAAGCACGATCGGGCGGATGTAGCAGGCGTCCAGGCCGTTGGCGGTGATGACTTCCCTCACGGCATCCGTGATCGCCTCGACGGAGTACGGCATGTCCATGTGGTACAGCTTGGCCGAGCGGAAGAGGCGCTTCAGGTGCTCGTCCAGGTGCCAGACCGCCGGCCCGCGCTCGGTGGCGTAGGCGCGGATGCCCTCGAACACGCCGCTCCCGTAGTGGACGGCATGCGAGAGCACATGGACGTTGGCGTCGGCCCAATCGACGAGCGCGCCGTCCTTCCAGATCTTCTCGGCCTCGGTGATCGGCATCCTCGGGTCCTCCTCGGGGCGGTCTCGGGCCGGGCCGCGAGCCCGGTGGGCACAGAATAGCCGCTGGTCAGGGGTGGTGGTTACGGGAGGTCGTAGGCGCGCCAGATCGTGGCGAACTCGTTCGGCTCGGCACGGTCGAGCGGGCCGAACCGCTCCTCGACCCAGGGTCGCATCTCGCGGACGGCGCTCCGCCGAGCCCCCTCGGGCGTGTTCCAGGTCCACGACCAGCGGCCCTCCTCGATCGCGTCGAGGAACTCGCCGAGCGTCCCCTGCTCCGCCTCCTGGATCGGCGGCAGCAGCCGCAGCCGCGCGCCGAGCTCGTCCATGTACTCGTCGAGCAGCTCGTGCTGGCCCCAGATCAGGCCGGGCGGGTCGGTCTCGATACCGGTGAGCTCGGTGAACCTGCGGCGGATCTGGGTGCTCGGCTCGTCGTAGGCGCCGAGGCAGACGAGGAGCACGCCCCCAGGCTCGACGACGCGCACGGTCTCGCCGAGCGCATCCCGCCAGTTCGGGATCAAGTGGAGCACCCACCGCAGGTAGGCGCCGGCGAACGCGCCGTCGGCGAACGGCATCCGCGTGGCGTCGGCCTGGACCAGCGGGAACGGCGATGCGCCGCCGGCCTTCTCGACGAGCTTGGCCATCATCGCCGGCGTGAGGTCGAGCCCCGCGAGCGGCAGGCCGGCCTCGTGCAGCGGCAGCGCGAGCAGGCCGGTGCCGACCCCGACCTCGAGCGCGCGGCCCCTTCCATCGAGCTCGGACGCGAGCAGCTCGATCGTGCGCGCCATCGCCTCGTCGGAGGTCGCGCGCGTCGTGTCGTAGGTCTCCGCGACACGATCGAACCGGACCGACTCGCTCATGGGCCCGAAGGCTACGACGTCGGGATGTCCTTGGACGGGTCGACGAACGGCAGGGGCGCGACCGTGACGGGGACGCGTCCGCGCGGCGTCTCGGCCTCGAACGCGGAACCGGGCTCCTCCCACCGGATCGGGACCCAGGCGTAGCCGATGTTGCGTTCGAGCCGCGGCGACCACGCGCCGGCGGTGATCCGGCCCAGACGCGCGTCGCCCATGAAGAGCGGCCAGGCGTCGTTCAACGCGCCCTCGTCGGTCATCGGCTCGCCGCCGATGTCCACGCCGACGAGCATTCGGTCGAGCAGGTTCCCGTCGCGGATCTCCTCGAGCCGCTTCCGGCCGATGAAGTCGGCGTCCTGGTCCCATTCGACGAACTTCTCGAGCCCCGTGACGTGCAGCGGCGTGTCCTCGATCCGGACGTCCGAGCCGTAGTTGAAGATCCCGGCCTCGATGCGGCGGGCCTCGCTCGGCGCGATCACGCGGATCCCGTAGGGCTCGCCCGCCTGGAACACGCGCTCGAACAGGTCGTCGCCGCGAGCGGCGTCCTGGAGGTACAGCTCGTAGCCGACCTCCCCGGTCCAGCCGGTCCGGCTCACGATCACCGGGATGCCGTCGACCTCCGCCTCCGCGCAGAAGTAGTAGCGCAGGTCGGCCACCTCGTCCCCGAGCAGGTCGCGCATCAGGTCCTTCGAGCGCGGCCCCTGGACCTGCATCGGCGCGACGTCGGCCTCGAAGATCGAGACGTCCATGCCGTTCGCGCCGGCGACCCCGGCCAGGTACAGCAGCGCGTCCGAGTCGGCGAGCGCCAACCAGAACCGGTTGCGGTCCAGTCGCAGCAGGACGGGGTCGTTCACGATGCCGCCCCAGGGCGCGGTGAGCAGCACGTACCGCGCCTGCATCGGCTGCACCTTCGCCAGGTCTCGGCAGGTCACGAGGTTCACCAGGTCGAACGCGTCCGGGCCCCGGACCTCGACGCAGCGCTCGACGGCGACGTCCCAGAGCGTCACGCCCTCGACGAGCGCTCGGTACTCGTCGACCGGGTCGTCGTACAGCGTCGGCAGCAGCATGTGGTTGTAAAGGCCCCAGCTCTTGCAGCCGTGCCGCTTGGTGGCCTCGAAGTACGGCGACTTGCGGTACCAGGGCTGGATGTAGAACGTGAACGTCTCGGACGGCATGGCTCCTCCTGTTGCGTCCCCGCCGGCGGCGGTAGGGCGAGCCTAGCGGTCAGTTGAGCTCGGGGTCGAACGGCATCGTCGACATCAGCCGGAACGCCGGGCCCTTGCGCCGAACCACCGACGCCCAAAGCCCGTCGGGATCGCCGGTGAACACGTCGGCCGCAAGCGCAGGTTCGGTGAGCCAGGAGCCTTCTTCGAGTTCGGCCTCGAGCTGGCCGGCACCCCACCCCGCGTAGCCGGCGAACACCCTCGCGCGTCGCAGCCCGCCGATCGCGTCCGAGTCGGTCTCTTCGGGCAGGAACCCCACCGAGTCGAACGCGACCACCTCGGCGTTCTCAGGGTGCTCGAAGTCGGCGAGCACCACCGCCGACTGCGATGAGACCGGGCCGCCGAAGAAGAGCCGCTCCCCGGGCTCCACGAGCCCGGCGAGCGGCGGCACCGCCGCCGCCACCTCGACCTCGCTCTCGCGGTTGAGCACCACACCGACCGCGCCCTCGTCGTCGTGGTGGCCGACGAGCACGACGGTGCGGCGGAAGTTCGGATCCTGCAGCGAGGATCCGGCGATCAGCAGGTGCCCGCGGAGCGAGTCCACGCTTCCATCATGCGGGCGGATCGCCGGGAACGACAGGCGCGTGCAGGACGGGCGCCTCTGGCTCAGCCACCTCGTCGGAGGGCCGGTCCAGCCGCAGGATCGGCGTGATCACGATCGCCGAGAGCAGGGCCGTGACCCCGAGGATCGCGTACATCCCGCGGGCTCCAACGACCGGAAGCACGAACGCCGCCCCGATGTAGGAGATCGAGATGGCGCCGTGCCAGATCCCCTCCTGAGCCCCGAACACGCGGCTCCGAACCGAGTCCGGCGAGCGGCGCTGCATGATGTTCTGGTCGGCGACGTTGGTCACGGCCTCCGCCGCGCCCCAGGCGAGATTCAGCCCCAGGACCAGCGAGAACCACGGCGAGATCGCGACCGCCAGCGCGAACACGGCGACCATGCCGGTGCCCAGCACCAGCCACCGGGCCTCGTTCGACGGCTTCAGCTTTCGGCCGGCCAGCGAACCGATCACCGACCCGGCGCCCCACAGCCCGATCATCACGCCGTACGCGCCGGCGCCCCGGTCGAACAGCTCGACCAGCGGGACGTCGCCGACCATGGCCATGCCGACCCCCAGGACGAACACGACCCACCCGATCGCGAGCAGCCGCAAGACGGGCTCGCGCCACAGGAAGCGGAAGCCGGCCGCCAGCCCGCGATGCTCCTCCTCGTCCGATCGGTCCCCCGAGAAGCGCGCGCCTCGAACGGACACGACCAGCAGCGCCGAGATCACGAAGGACGCCGCGTTGATCAGGAACACGGCCGGCGCGCCGGCGGCCGCGAGCAGCAGCCCGCCGACCGCGGGCCCGAGCATGATCCCGAGGTTCCGGCCGACCGCGATCAGGCTGTTCGCCCAGCTCACCTGGTCCTCGGGAACCAGGTTCGGGATCGCCGCGCCCGAGGCTGGCCAGAACGGCGCCTCGGCGAACGCCGACAGGAGGGCGACGAACACCAGCGGACCCGGGATCGGCGCGACGGACATCCCGACGAAACACGCCGCCGCGGCCAGGTCCGACCAGATCATCACCTTCCGGCGGTCGAGCCGGTCGCCCAGGATGCTCGTGAGCGGCGCGACCACGCCGGTCAGCCCCTCGGTCACCAGCAGCGACGCCGCCAGCCAGGCCGCCGAACCAGTCTTGTCGTAGATCTCGAACATCAGCGCCGTGTACGCTGCAGCGCTCCCGGTGATCGAGATCAGGCGCGCGAGCGCGAACCGGCGCACGGCGGTTCGGGGCGCGGTCATGCCGCCTGCTCCCCCATCCCGCCGGCCTCGTCCTCTTCCAGGTACCGCTTCATCCGCAGCAGGACGAACACCGCGAGCCCGGCGGTAACGCCTCCGATAACGTAGGTCGGCTTCGGCCCGAGCCACGGGACGACGACCGCCGCGACGATGTACGAGAACGCCAGCATCAGATGCATCACGCCGCTGAACGCGGCCGTCACGCGGCTCCGGACGGCGTCGGGCGGCCGTCGCTGCCGCAGGTTGGTTTCCGCCACGATCGTGGTCCCGTCCGCGAGACCCATGACGAACATCAGCATCACGGCCAGCGCGAACCACGGCGAGACGCCGATGCCGATCCCCGTGGCCGCGATCACGGCGCCGGCCGAAACCAGCCACGTTCCCTCGCTCCCGGTCGGCATGCGCCTGGCGAACAGGGCGCCCAGCGCCGAGCCGCCGCCCCACGCCGTGATCAACAGCCCAAACCCGAACGCTCCGGCATCGAAGAACTCCGCGAGCGGCGCGTCCGCGACCATCGACATGCCCATGCCGGAGATGAACACGACCCACGCGAGCAGGAGCGTCCGAAGCACGCGGTCGTGCCGGAGGAAGCGGAACCCCGCGCGCATGCCTCGGAACTCCTCCTCCGACGGCTCGCCGGAGAAGCGACCGTGGACCGTGACGATGATCAGGGCCGACAGGACGAACGAGACCGCGTTCAGGCCGAACACGATGCTCGGGCTCGTCGCCGCGAGGAGTGCACCTCCCAGGGCCGGACCGATCGCAACGCCGGCCAGCCGGCTCGCCCCCAACAGGCTGTTGGCCCACGTCGTGAGCTCGGGGCCGGCGACGTTGGGGATCGCGGCCTCGGACGCAGACCAGAACGGAGCCTCGGCCACCGCCGACAGGAACGCCCACGGAAGCAGCCACGCGGGCTCGGAGGACAGCGCCATCATCGCGAAGCACGCCGCACCGGCGAGGTCGGACGCGATCAGCACCTTGCGGCGGTCGAAGCGGTCCCCCAGGATCCCGGCCGGCGGCACCACGAAGCCGGTCACACCGAACGTCAGTAGCAGCGAGACCGCCACCCACGCCGCCGACCCGGTCTGCTCGAGGATCGTGAAGTTCAGCGCCGTGTAGGCGGCGGCGCCGCCCGAGATCGAGATGATCCGGGCGGTCGCCAGCCTTCGAACGGCGGATCGGGGGGCAGCCATCGGCCGAGTGTCCATCCGCCCCCCGATCCTCGTCTACCCGCCTACCTGCGCCACGACGAGCTCGTCGGACCCGATCTCATCGAGCTCGAGCGCCTGCTCGCGCTCGGCCCTGGCCTCGAGTCTGGACGCGCGCAGCACCGGGATCAGCACCGCGGCACCGACCAGCCCGAACGCCCCGCCCAGCGCGTACACCCACCGAGGCCCGAGCGCCGCGACGGCGGGCCCACCCAGCACGAAGCCGATCGACAGCGCGATGTCGACCATCGACTCCGACGCGGACGACACGCGGCTCCGAACAGCGTCCGGCGTCCGCCGCTGCTGGATGCTCCGGTCGGCGACCATGATCACGGCTTCCCCGAACCCGCAGACCATCAGCAGCGCCAGGATCGGCGGGAACCAGGGCGACAGCGCGATGCCGCCCGTGGCCGCGCCCATCGCGACCGTGCCGACCACCAGGGCCTTGGCCTCGTTGCGTTCGCGCAGGTTCCGCGCCGCGACCGAGCCCGCGACCGAACCCAGGCCGAACGCGCCGATCATCAGCCCGTAGCCGGTCGAACCCGAGCCGAACAGCTCGGCCAGCGGCACGTCGGCCACCATCGCCATGCCGATCCCGAACACCAACGCGACCCACGCGAACACCAGCGTCCGCAGCACGCGATCGCGCGCGATGAACACGAACCCTGCGCGCACGCCCCGATGCTCGTGCTCGTCCTGCTCGGAGCGCTCCTCGGCGAACCGGCCGCGGACCGTGAGCACGATCGCGGCCGAGACGACGAACGTGAATGCGTTCGCCGCGAACACCATCTCGGGACCGATGGCCGCGAGCAGCGCGCCGCCCAGCGCCGGGCCGAGCATGATGCCGGCGTTCCCGCCGAGCTGCAGCAGGCCGTTCGCCCAGGCCAGCTCGTCCTCGCCAACCAGATTCGGCACGGCGGCGGCCGAGGCGGACCAGAACGGCGTCTCGACCACCGCGGCCACGAACCCGATCGCGATCAGCATCGACGGCTCGTGCACGAACGCCATCGCGGCGTAGCACGCGGCGCCCGCGAGATCGGACGCGATCATCACCTTCCGGCGGTCGAACCGGTCCCCCAGCACACCGCCGAGCGGCGCGAACACACCGCTCACGCCGAACGTAAGCAGCAACGACGCCGAGAGCCAGGCCGCCGAACCCGTGCGCTCGTACACGGTGAAGTTCAGCGCGGCGAACGTGGCCGCCCCGCCCGTAATCGAGATCAGGCGCGCGAGCGCGAGCCTTCGAACGGCGCTACGTGAGGTGTGTGTACGCATCGGACGACTCCTTGGAGCTTCGTGGGACTGAGGGACGGTGCTTCGGGTGGTCCCCGCCGGGGAGGCGGGGGTCGCGACCGTTAGACGGCCGCGATGAAGAGCGGGATGAGACCCGTCTTCCTGCTCCCGAACGACACCTGGAGTCGCCTCATGACCGGGCGAGTGTAGCAGCCGAACCCTTGCGGTGGAAGGTCATGTGACGAACGTCACAGGGACGATTCCCGCGGCTCCGTCAGTTGGGAAGGACGATGAAGCGCGCGCTTCGGCCGCCGATAGACGAGGTGATCTCCTCGATCACGTCCTGGCCGATCGGCGTGTCGAGCGTCAGGCCCATCAGCGCGGTTCCGCCGCGCGAGGCTCGGCCGACGTCCATGGTCGCGATGTTGATCTCGTGCTGGCCGAGGATCGTCCCGACCTTCCCGATCACGCCCGGCCGGTCCTCGTACTCGAAGAACAGCATGTTGGTCGCCGGCGCCATCTCGATGTCGTAGCCGTTGACGTGCATGACGCGCTGGTCGTTGCGCTTGCCGACCAGCGTGCCCGCCACCGAGACCTCGCCCTGGTCGGTCTCGGCCCGAACGGCGACCAGGTTCACGTAGTCGCTCGAGACCGAGGATCGGGTCTCGCTGATCGCGATCCCTCGCTCGCGGGCGATGACCGTCGCGTTGACGAACGACACGGGCTCGTGCACCACGCCGCGCAGCACGCCTTTGACCACCGCGAGCGTGAGGACGCGCGTGTCCTGCTCGCCGATCCGGCCGAGGTACTGGGCCTGCACGGCCCGGACCGCGCCGTCCGACAGGCCGGTGAGGAGCGCGCCCAGGCGTTCGGCGAGCGCGAGGAACGGGCGGACGGTCTCGGAGACCTCGGCGGCCGCGGAGACATTCACCGCGTACGGGACGAACTCGCCGTTCAGCGCGAGGCGGACCATCTCGGCCACCGAGGCGCCCGCCTTGTCCTGGGCCTCGGCGGTCGAGGCGCCCAGGTGCGGCGTGGTCACGACCTGCTCGAACCCGAACAGGGGCGAGTCCTCCGGCGGCTCGTGCTCGAACACGTCCAGCGCGGCCCCGGCGACCCGTCCCTCCTCGAGCGCCTTCGCGAGCGCCTGCTCGTCGACGATGCCGCCCCGCGAGGTGTTCACGAGGCGCGCGCCCTCCTTGACGAGCGCCAACTCGCGTTCGCCGATCAACCCCTCGGTCTCGGGCGATCGGGGCAGGTGGATCGTGACGAAGTCGGCCTGCACCAGGAGCGCTTCGAGGCTCGGCATGAGCTCGACGCCCATCTCCTTTGCGCGCTCGCGAGGCACGTACGGGTCGAACGCGATCACGCGCATCCCGAACGCCGCGCTCCGCTGCGCGACCAGCGCGCCCACGCGGCCGAGCCCGACGATGCCGACCGTCTTCCCCTGGAGCTCGATGCCCTGCCACTTGGAACGCTCCCAGTGGCCCTGGCGCAGATCCTCGTGCGCCTGTGGGATGTTCCGGGCCTGCGCGAGCAGGAGCGCGATCGTGTGCTCGGCGGCCGAGACGATGTTGGACGACGGAGCGTTCACGACCATGACGCCGCGTCTGGTCGCGGCGTCCACGTCGACGTTGTCGAGCCCGATGCCGGCACGCGCGACCACCTTCAGGTTGTCGCCGGCCTCGATCACGTCCCCCGTCACCTGTGTCTGCGAGCGGACGACGAGCGCGTCGTAGAGCGCGATCGCCTCGGCCAGGCCCGAACCGGCGAGCTCTGGGCGGACGTCGACCTCGAAGTCCTTGCGGAGCAGGTCGAGCCCCGCGTCCGACAGTTTCTCGGTGACGAGGACCTTCATCGACTTCGGAGGGTCAGGCGGATTCTTGGAACACGCCCTCGGCCGCCGCCACGGCCGCGCCGCGCTTGACCGGGTGGCCCAGGCGCTCGAGCGTCATCTCGAGCGCGGCCAGGCCGCGGACGATGTCGAGCTCGCTGAAGTACCCGAAGTGGCCGATCCGGAACACGCTCCCGCGCAGCGGCCCCTGCCCCGGCGCGATCACGCAGCCGAAGTCCGACCGGATGCGGTCGCTGATCGTGTCGGCGTCGATGCCCTCGGGAGCGCGGATCGCGGTCACGGTCCAATTCTCGTCCAGGCCCTCGCCGAACAGGTCCAGGCCGAGCGCCTGCGCGCCCTCCTTGACCGCGCGCGAGAGCATGCGATGGCGTTCGAGCGCGGCGTCCACGCCGTCCTGGAAGTACAGCTCGAGCGCGGCGCGCAGGCCCTGCGTCACGCTGATCGCCGGCGTCCACGGGTTCTCGGGCTCGGACTTGTCCGCGAACTCCTTGTAGATCGACCAGTCGAAGTAGAACCGCGGCATCGTGGCGACCTGGTGCGCGACCCACGCCTTGTCCGAGATCGCGACGAACGCGATCCCCGGCGAGGCCGAGAGCGCCTTCTGCGACCCGCCCACGGCGACGTCGATCCCCCACTCGTCGAACGCGAACGGCACGGCCCCCAGGCTCGAGACCACGTCGACGACGACGAGCGCGCCGGCCTCGTTCGCGACTCTGGCGAGGTCTCTGATCGGCTGGATCACGCCGGTCGAGGTCTCGGAGTGGGTGAGCAGCACGCCCTTCACCGGATGCTCGGCGAGCTCCCTCGCGACGTCCTCGGGCACGACCTTGCGCCCCCAGTCGTAGTCGATCGTCCGGACCACCAGGCCGTGAGCCGTAGCGAGCCTGGACCACCGCTCGGAGAAGAAGCCGGCCAGCGGCACGAGCACCTCGTCGCCGGGCGAGAACACGTTCTGGATCGCCGACTCGAGCCCGCCGGTGCCGGATGAGGTCATCAGCAGCACGTCGGCCTCGCGCGTGCGGTAGAGCTCCTTCAGCCGCGAGGTCACGTCCCGCATCAGCGCGCCGAACCCCGGGCCGCGGTGATACACGAGCGGGCTGCCCTGCGCGAGCAGAACCTCGGGCGGGATGGGCGTCGGTCCGGGGGCCAGGATGATCTCGGGACGGTCCATGTCGTGCTCCTTGCGGATCGGGTTTCGGGTGTTCCGGGGGCCGTTCCGGCTGGTCCGCGCCCTGCCGGCCAGTCTCCGGCGCGCCGGGTCAGCGTATCATCGAGTGTCGCCGCCTCTCGGCGGCGTTCGCGTGTCGTGGCGACCCTGCGATTCCTGCTGAAGCGGTTCTTCGCCCAGCGACTGCTGGGTCTAGCCATCGTCGTCACCCTCGGCTTCACGATCGGCGTCCTGGTCGCGGGGCCGATCTACGCCGACGCGGCCCGTGAGGCGATCCTGTCCTCGGCCGTGACCACGGCGCCGGTCACGGTCAAGAACGTCCGCTTCCAGACGTACGGAAACCCGGCGTTCAACGACCAGGCCGCCGACACGCAACTGAGGGACCAGGTCTCCTCCCTCCCGGTGGGTGAGATCGTGCCGCAAGGCCGCGGGACCGTCCGACTGCAGGGGGCCGAGGGCACGGCGCCGCTCTCGATGACCGTGCTGTTCCGCGACGGAGCGGTGGACCACCTGCCCTATCGGGGCGACCCGCCCGGACCGGGCGAGATCGCGCTGCCGGGCGGGGTCAGTCGGCTGTTGGGGCTGAACATCGGCGACACCCTGACCGCGATCGGCCCGACCGGCGAACAGGCCGAGCTCACGCTGGTCGGCCGGTTCGACCCGCCGGACCGGCAAGACCCGTTCTGGTACGGGGATCAGACGCCGTTCCCGCCGCCGGACTCGACCGAGCTCCCGCCCGCGATCATGGACAAAGCCGCGTACCTGGAGACGATGCCCGCCCTCGACGCGACCACCGAGTACGTGTGGGACGTCTACCTGGACCTGGTGGGCGTGCCGTTCGTGGAGGCCCAGCGGATCCCCGCCGACATCCAGCGCATCACCGACCAGCTACGCCAGTCGCCCGAGTTCGCGCAGCTCCGCGTGACCACGGGCCTGGACACGCTCATCACGCTCGTCAAGCAGCGTGTCGAAGACCTGCGCGTGCCGATCTTCCTGGTCGTCTTCCAGATCGGCGCCGTGACGCTGGCGATCCTTGCCGGCGTGGGTTCGCTGGTGCTCAGCAGACAGTCGTTCGAGCTCGCGGTGTTACGCAGCCGGGGCTTCTCGGGCGGCAAGCTGCTCTCGGCGCAGGCGATCCAGGCTGTGTTCACGGCGCTCGTCGCGTATCCGCTTGGCCTGCTGATCGGGATGGGGCTGGCCAAGCTCGCGTCGAACGCCAACGGCCCGTCGCTCCCCGGCGTGCTGTTCCCGATCGGCGTGTCGCGGTTCGCGCTGGTGCTCGGCGCGATCGGGGCGACGGTGGGCGCGGTGACGCTGCTGATGCTGTCGATCCCGCACGTGCGCCGGACGATCCTGGAAGAGCGCCGGCTACTTTCGCGCGAGGAACGCCCGCTGATCTCGCGGGTGCCGGTCGAGCTGTTCGTCCTGCCGCTGGCTGTGTTCACGTTCGTCGAGCTGCGCGGCACCGCGGTCAAGTCGACCAGCGCGCGCGATCAGCTCGACCCGCTGGTGCTGCTGACGCCGACGCTGCTGATCTTCGCGCTGTCGTTCCTGGCGCTGCGGCTGCTGCTGTGGTTCCTGCGCCGGCTCGACCGCCCGGTCGCCAGATCCAAGAGCCTGCCGACGTACCTCGCAACCCGGCGGCTCGGACGCTCGCCCGGGACGAGCTTCGCGACCTCGCTCCTGCTGGTCCTTGCGGTGGGTCTGCTGATCGTCTCGACGTCGTACCGGGCGATCGTGCTCCGCAACCACGAGGACACCGCGCACCAGCAGGTGGGCGCCGACTGGAACGTCCAGATCGCCGTGCCGAAGGACCCGTTGGTCGCGGCCGCCTCCGTTCCGCCTGATTCCGTCGCGGTCGTGCGGAGCCAGCCCGTGTTCGACAACCCGGGCTCGTTCACGCTGTCGCCCTCGATCGTCGCGGTGGACCCGGCGCGGTTCGCCGACGGCGGCTGGTGGCGCGACGACTACTCGAACACGTCGCTGGACGACTGGCTCGGCGCGATCACGGTGCCGGACACCGGCGTGCCGGTCTCGAGCGAGGACTTCTCGGCGAGCGTCGCGGCGGACAGGGATTCGGCGGGTTTGGATCTGCAGGTTACGTACGAGACCGCCGACCACCACGTGCTGACCGCCTCGGCCGGCGCGCTCACCGCGGGCACGAACACGTACGAGGCTACCCTGGACGGGGCGGACCGCCTGCTCTCGATCACGTTCGTGGAGGAGGGCATCGGCGAGGTGCCCGACCAGGTCGAGCTCGGCCTGGCGAACGTCACCGTCGGCGACCCGATCGACCTGTCGAGCTGGACGCCGATCCGCTGGCGCGGGAGCGACGGCCAGGTGCAGACAGCGGCCGGGACCACCACGCTCACGATCCAGACGGGCGCCGGGCATGTGGTGGGCGGGATCGCACCGCCGATGCCGCCTCTGCCGGCGCTGGTCTCGCCCGAGATCTCGCGCTCGCAGGGCACGTCGTTCTCGGCCACTGTGGGAGCGCAGCGGCTGGACTTCCGGCAGGTGGCGCTCGCCGACGCGTTCCCCTCGGTGCTGGGCGACTTCGTCGTGGTCTCGACTCCGGCGCTCGTGGAGGCGGCGGCCCGGATCCCCGAACCCGGCCTGGCGCTGAACGAGGTCTGGGCGATGGGCGACCAGGACCCCAGGCCCTCGCTCCGGCAGGCGGGGCTGATCCCCGGCCCGACGCAGGCCGCCGGGCCGATCATCGCCGCACTCGCGCAGCTCCCGCAGTCGCTCGCGGTGGGCATGAATTTCGCGACGGCGGTGGGCGGACTCGGCCTCGTCGTGCTCGGCGTCGCGGTGGGCCTGTACTTCGCGCAGCGGCGGCGCGAATTCGAGTTCGCGTCGCTCCGCGCGATGGGGACCGAGCCGAAGCAGGTCTCGCGCGTCCTGCTGCTCGAGCAGGGCCTGATGATCGCGTTCGCGATCGCGGCCGGCGCGGCGATCGGGTTCGGGATCCTGCGGCTGCTGATGCCGTACGTCGGGCGGAGCATCGGCTCGGCGTTCCCGCCGCCGATCCTGGTGTTCGACTGGCCCTCGCTCGCGGTCTCGCTCAGCGCGATCATCGCCGCCACCGCGATCGGGCTGATCGCGGCGCTGCGCGCGCTTCTGCGTTCGTCGGTCACGTCGGTGCTGCGGGGTGAGGCCGAGTGAGCGGGCCGACGGGCCGCGGCCTCGAGGCCGAGATGCGCCGCGGCGCCGAACCGCTCGCGACCTTCCGCGAGGCGCTCGTGCGGTTCCGCCACGTGTTCAAGGTGTACCGGGTGGCCGACACCGGCGTGGTCGCGCTCGGCGGCGTCGACTTCGAGGTGGGCGAGGGCGAGTTCCTGGCCGTCGTGGGGCCGAGCGGTTCGGGCAAGTCGACGATCCTGAACATGATCGGCGGCCTCGATCGGGCGACCGCCGGCAGCGTCGAGGTCGAGGGGCGCGATCTCGGCCGACTGGGCGAGGACGAGCTGACCGCCTACCGGCGCGACCGCGTCGGGTTCGTCTGGCAGGGGACAGCGCGCAACCTCGTCCCGTATCTGTCTGTCGTCGAGAACGTCCGCCTGCCCTCCACGGCGAGCGGCGTGAAGATCCCCGCGGCTCGCCGGACGCCGCGCGAGCTGCTCGAGGTGGTCGGGCTCCCCCACCGCGCGAACCACAAGCCGGGGCAGCTCTCGGGCGGCGAGCAGCAGCGTGTGGCCGTCGCGGTCGCGCTCGCGAACCTGCCGAAGATCATCCTGGCCGACGAGCCCACGGCCGAGCTCGACAGCGAGTCGTCCGAGATGGTGCTGGAGGCGTTCCGGGGCGTGAACCACGAGTTCGGCGTGACGATCGTGATGGTCACACACGACCTGCTGGCCGCCAAGAGCGCGCACCGGCAGCTCCGCCTGCGGGACGGGCAGCTGCTGGTCGAGGGCAGGCCGATGGAACCGCTCGGCACCGACGGGCGGGCGCGCCTGCCCGACGAGGCGGTCGACGCGCTGGCGGGCATGGACCTGGAGGTCGAGGTTCGCGACGGCGAGGTTCGGATCCGCCGCAAGGGCGAGGGAGGGCTGATCGGTGAGTGACCGCTGGCGTCCGCCGGGCTCCGAGGCCGGCCGTGCGCCCGCGCCCCGACTGCCCGCCGCCCCGTCGAGGGTGGCCACGCCCGAGCGCGAGCCGCTGCTGACCGCGACCGACGTCGTCCGAACCTACCGCGGGCTCAACGGCGTCCAGGCCGTGCGCGGCGCGTCGCTCACGCTCGCGCCGAAGGACTTCGTCGCGCTGATGGGCCCGTCGGGCTCGGGCAAGACGACGTTCCTCGGCCTGCTCTCGGGGCTGGACGCTCCCGACAAGGGAGAGATCCGGTGGAAGGGCCGGCTGATCCGCGAGCTCTCGTTCGACGAGCAGATCGAGTTGCGTCGGACCGGCATGGGGATCGTGTTCCAGAGCTTCGGTCTGCTGCCGACGCTGTCGGCGATCGAGAACGTCGAGCTGCCGCTCCGCGTCTCGGGAGTCGAGCTGAAGGAGTCGAGCGCCCGCGCCGAGATGTGGCTCGCGCGGCTCGGGCTCGGGGACCGGCTGCACAACCGAACGTTCGAGCTCTCGGCCGGCCAGCAGCAGCGTGTCGCGGTCGCCCGGGCGCTGATCGCCGAACCCGAGATCGTGCTCGCCGACGAGCCGATCGCCGAGGTCGACACGGAGAACGCCGACCTGATCCTCGAGGCGCTGTGGGAGGTCATCCGCCGCGGCGGCGCAGTGCTGGCCGCGACCCACAACCCGGAGGCGCTCCGCTACTCGAGCCGAGTGGTGCTGTTCCGCGACGGCCTCGTCGAGGCCGAGGGCAAGCCGGAGGAAGTCGCGCCCCGCCTGACGGTGGACTGAGGGGTTCGCCTAGACCTGGAAGCCGTGGAAGGCGTCCTCGGACTCGCAGGGACGCATGTCCTCGGCCGAGAGCTCGAGCCCGGGTTCGCCTCGGTGGAGCAGCCGGTCCAGCAGCGAGCCCTTCCCGTTCCGCCACGCGACGGCCCTGGCCAGCGAGTCCTTGCGCGCGTCATGGCGCTTCTGCTGCTGGTTCAGGTCGCACGGCAAGTGCGTGATGTTCGGCTGGAACACCGCATTCACTCCTTGGGCGGGCGGAGCTTCCGCAGGTCGAACTCGGGATCGGCCAGCAGGTCTCGGTCCGGACGGAGCTGCGCCTGGATCAGCGGCATCGAGCGCCGGACGTCGGACTTGCGGTTCATGCTGAACGTCGACAGGAGCTGGCCATCCTTCAGCAGGAACGCCGAGAAGCTCCGGTCCTCGATGCTTCCGCGCACGACCATATCGTCCCACTCGGTGGCGAAACCGGCCATCTCGATGTTCGCGTCGTACTGATCCGACCAGAACCAGTGCGCGTCGTCGAACACCGCGCCGGCGCCCAGCAGGTTCTTCGCGACGTGCTCGCCCATCTTCAAGGCGTTGTCGAAGTGCTCGACACGGATCGGCCCGAACACCGGGTGGTCGTGCCGGGCGACGTCGCCGACCGCCCACACGTTGTCGGCCGCCGTCTTGAGCGTTGCATCCACTGGGATCCCGTTCTCGACCGGCACGGCGTCGCCGGCCACGTCCGTGACCGGCTCGACGCCGACGCCGATCACCGCGAAGTCTCCCTCGATCCGCCGCCCCTCCTTCGTGACGAGCGCCTCGAACCGCCCGTCGCCCTCGAAGCGTTCGGCGCCGTCGCGGAAGACCATCTCGACGCCGTGGTCGCGGTGGAGCGCCTCGATCGCGCCCCCGATCTCGTGCCCCACCACGCGTTCGAGCGGCGTCTGGAAGACCTCGACCACGATGACGTCCAAGCCGAGCTCGCGCAGCGAGGCCGCCACCTCGGCGCCGATGAAACCCATCCCGACGAGCACCGCCTTCGAGCCGTTCCTCGCGGCCTCTCGGATCGCGTCGGCGTCGCTGGCGAACCGCAGGTCGAGTACGCCCGGCAGTTCGAGCCCCGGGATCGGCGGGTGGCGGTTCCGGGACCCGGTCGCGATCACGACCTGGTCGTACGACACACGTTCGCCGCCCTCGAGCTCGACGACCGAGTCGGGGACGCTGACCCGCTCGGCCCGCGTGCCGAACCGTGCGTCGATCGCGTGCTCCGCGTACCATTCGGGCGGGCGGACGAAGACGTGGCCGGACTCCCCCCGCAGGTACTCCTTGGACAGCGGCGGGCGCTCGTACGGCGCCATGGGTTCGGCGCCGATCAGGACGACGTCGCCGTCGAACCCCGCCTCACGGAGGGTCGCCGCCGCCGTCCCGCCGGCCTCGCCGGCGCCGACGACGACGAAGGTCGTCATTCCTCGTCGACCAAGACCCGGAGCTCGCCGTCCTCTTCCCTGACCTCGAACACGCCGACAGGGTCCACCGCGGGTCCGCCGATGGCCTCGCCGCTGGTCACGTCGAACATGCTGCCGTGGCAAGGGCACTCGATCGTGGTGCCGTCCAGCTCACCCTCGGCGAGCGAACACTGCTGGTGGGTGCACACGTCGTCGAACGCGTGCAGGTCGCCCTCTACGTTGGCGATCGCGATCTGCCGATCCCCAGCCGAGAACGCCGTCACCTCGCCATCGGAGACATCCCCGGCCGACCCGACCTTGACCCACTCCGCCATGCCTCGCTCCTCCCCACATCCGAACCACCACGGCCCGCAGCGACGTGCGGGATCGGCTTCCGCGGGAGCCTATCGCACCGTTCGGGGGATTCGGCGGCGGTCGCTCACTCGCGCAACCGCGCCAGGATGTCGGGCGTCAGGTAGCCGATGATCGCCACCAGGTACAGGGCCGCGAGGATCAGGGCCCCCTGCCGGAAGTTGATCGGCGTGAGCGCCGGGATCAGGGCGCCCGCGACCCACGCGAGCTGGAACAGGACCTCGTACCGGACGAACACCCGGCCGAGCGCGCCCTCGGGCGCGAGCCGCTGCATCAGCGTCTGGAACGCGAGCCGCCCGAGCTCGGACGACGCCCCCACCGCCGCGGCGAACAGCACCAGGACGAACAACTCGAACGCGAAGAACGAGAGCGTCGCGCCGACCCCGGCCCCGATGAGGCAGCCGATCACGACGGCCTCCTCGCGTAGCTTCGAGGGCAGCCGCGGCGCGATCACGTCGCCAAGGAAGCCGCCGGCAGTGGCGGCGCCCGCCAGCACCACGAACCACCACGCGGGCTCGCCGCTGCGGCGCAGGCCGAAGGCCAGGGCGAACAGCAGGAAGCCGCTCGCCGCCCGAAGCCCGGCCGCACCGATCGCCGGCGCGGCGAGCTGCGGGATCGCGCCGAGCCGGGAGACCTTCGCCTGTCCGCCCTTCACGTGCGGATGGGGCAGCCGGAGGTTCAGCAGCGCGGCGACGAGGTAGACGACGGCCGCCCCGTACAGCACCGCCTGGGCGCCGCCGAGCTTCCAGAGCGCGAAACCCGGCACGGCCGCCAGCACCGCGCCGCCGGCGGCGATCCGGCCGAGCCGCGCGTTCGCACGCACGAGGCCCTCGTTCGGACCGGCGTAGGCCACCGCGAGCCCATTCCTGGTGATCGCGTACACCTTCGACAGGACCAGCAGGAGGAAGGCGCACGGGAACAGCAGCAGCGTGCCGAACCGCGGCGCCGCGTAGACACAGACGAGCGCGCGCCCCAGCGCCGCGCCGAACGAGATCGCGCGCCGCGGCCCCGCCCGGTCGAGCAGCGGCACGAGCAGCGGCCCGGCCACCGCGAGCGGCGCGACCGTGAGCGCGAGGAACCCGGCCACCTTGAGCTCCGCCTGCTCGGGCGGGATGTGGAAGAAGATCGAATCGGCGAGCGCGATCGCCACCATCGCGTCGCCAGCCACGCTGCCAAAGTGCGCGAGCCCGTACGTGTCGAGCGGGTCGTCCGAACGCCACATGTGGCCGAGCGGCCGGAACAGCGCCTCGACCATCGCGACGAGCCCGAGCAGGATCAGCTGCCACCAGGGGTAACGCCGCGGCCTGCGGTCGACCTTCACCTGGCGGTCGATCACGACCTCGACAGGCGCTCGAGGAGCAGCTCGCGGACGGCCCGCGGATTGGCCGAGCCGCCCGACTTCTTCATCACCTGACCGAACACGGCGTTCAGCGCCCCGTCCTTGCCGCCCAGGTACTGCTCGACGGGCCCGGGGTTCTCGGCGATCGCCTCGTCCACCCACGCCTCGAGCGCGGAGGTGTCCTGCACCTGCTTCAGGCCGCGGCGCTCGACGATCGCCCCGACCTCGTCGCCGGTCTCGAACGCCTCCTCCAGCGCCTGCTTCGCGCCGGTGGCCGAGACCGTGCCGTCCCCGACCAGCCGAACGAGGTCCGCGAGGTGGCCCGCCTTGAGGTTGGTGTCGGGCAGGTCGACCTTTGCCGTGTTCAGGAGCCCGGCCACGTCCTGGGTGATCCACTTCGCGACCGAGGTCGCATCGGCGCCAAGGCCGACGGCTTCCTCGAAGAGCGCGGCCGTGTCGGCAGAGCCGGCCAGGATCCGGGCCTGGTTGGGTTTCAGACCGAGCGCGACGTAGCGGTCGCGCCGGGCGGCGGGAAGCTCGGGAACGGAGGCTCCGAGATCCTTGACCCACGCCTCGTCGGGCTCGAGCGGTGGCAGGTCGGGTTCGGGGAAGTAGCGGTAGTCGAACGCCTCCTCCTTCGAACGAAGCGTGTGCGTGGTGCCCTTCTCCTCGTCGAAGTGGCGCGTCTCCTGCACAAGCGGCTCGCCCGCGTCGAGCGCCTTCCGTTGCCGCTCCTCCTCGTATCGGAGCGAGCGTTCGAGCGAGCGCACGGAGTTGAGGTTCTTGATCTCCACCTTGGTGCCGAGCCCGGTCTCCCCGATCCTCCGCGTCGAGATGTTCGCGTCGGCCCGCAGCGAGCCCTCCTCCATCCGCACGTCGGAGACGTCGAGCGACTCGAGCGTCGCGCGGAGCTCGGTGAAGTACGCGCGCGCCTCCTCGGGCGAGCGCATGTCGGGCTCGGACACGCATTCGACGAGCGGCACGCCGGCGCGGTTGTAGTCCACAAGCGCGTGGGCGGCCTGGCCGATGCGCCCGCCCTGGCCGATGTGCATCGTCTTGCCGGTGTCCTCCTCCATGTGCACGCGCGTGATGCCGATCGATCGCCTCTCGCCGTCGACCTCGATCTCGAGGGTCCCGCCCACGCACACCGGCAAGTCGTACTGGCTGATCTGGTAGTCCTTCGGCATGTCCGGATAGAAGTAGTTCTTCCGATGGAACAGTGAGTTCGGCGCGATCGCGGACCCGAGTGCCAGCCCGATCCGCACGATGGACTCGATCGCCTTCTCGTTGGGGACCGGGAGCGAGCCCGGCAGGCCGAGGCACACGGGGCACACGTTCGTGTTCGGCGGCGCGCCGAACGCGTTCCGGCATCCGCAGAACATCTTCGTGTCGGTCGAGAGCTCGATGTGGCACTCGAGCCCGATCACGGTCTCGTACTCGGCGGCCATGTCGGGCAAAGCCTAGCGGAGGCGTGCGTCGGACCCGCCGGCGGCCCGGCGGGCGGTAACCGCCAAAGGTTCGCACGGCAGTGACGCCTACCTGTGGCGCGCCGTATCGTGGGGCGCATGTCCGCCCCGGTCGTGCTGCCGAACGCTCGCCGGGGCGCTTCCACCGCCGCGATCTGGACCGCGCTCTCCCTCGTCTACGTCGCGTGGAGCACGACGTTCGTCGGCATCCGCGTCGCGAACGAGACGATCCCCCCGATGCTCGCCGGCGGCCTGCGGTTCCTGGTGGCGGGCGGCCTGCTGCTGCCGATCGCGCTGAGCTTCGGCGACCGGGCCGGCGACCGGCCGAAGGCCACGCAGTGGAGGGGAGCCGCAGTCGTCGCGCTGTTCATGATGTTCGGCGGCAACGGCGGCATCGTGTGGGCCGAGCGCACGATCCCCTCCGGCATGGCCGGGCTCGCGATCGCGACCGTCCCGCTGTGGATGGTCGCGATCGACCGGTTGGTGCTCGGGCACCGGCAGCCGCGCATGGTCGTGATCGGGCTCACGGTCGGGTTCGTCGGTGCGGCGCTCCTGGTGGGCGGGAACGCGCTCGAGGGCGAGATCGACATGGGCGGGCTGATCCTCGCGCTCGGCGCCGCGGCCAGCTGGGCGGTCGGCTCGATCTACCAGCGCCACGCCGCCCTGCCCGAACGCCCCCTGGTGGCCGCCGGGATGGAGATGGTGGTGGCCGCGCTGTTCTTCTTCCTGGTCGGCGGTCTGCTCGGCGAGTTCGGCGACTTCCATCCGTCGACGGTCTCGCGCGCGTCGTGGATCGCGGTCGCGTACCTGGTCGTCGTGGGCTCGTGGATCGGGTTCACGTGCTACCTGTGGCTGCTGCGGAACGCCCGCACCTCGCTCGTCGCCACCTACGCGTACGTGACGCCGATCGGCGCGGTGATCGTCGGGTCGCTGATCCTGGACGAGTCGCTCACGCTTTCGACGCTCGTGGCCGGCGCGCTCATCGTGGTCGCGGTGGCGCTGATCGTGACCGGGGGCGGAAGCGCTCGCGCGGATCCCGAACGACCGGCGGCGGAACCGGAGGAAGCGGTCGCCTAGCTATTCTTCGTCGGCGAATTCGCGAACGAGGACGTCGATCCTCCCCGACGAAGATGTCTCGGAACGCAGTGAATGCTCGGCCGCGGGTACCGTGCTTGCCGAGCAACGCGGAGTCGTCCGGGATCCGGTACGCCAACGAGCAGCCGCCCGGTCGCTCCTCGACCAGCTCGATCCGGACCATGAGCTGCACCGGTGGATGGTCGTCGGGGATCCCGGACCCGACCAGGGGCTGGGGGTCGGTTCCATGAACCCTTTCGAAAGAAAGGTTGCTACGCGGCGAGCTGCGTGATCAGCGCGGGGCGGGCGTCGAACCCAACCGCGCCCTCGAGGGCGTTCGCGACCCGTAGCACCGTGGGCTCGGACAGGACCGGGCCCGTGAGCTGGACCCCCACCGGCAGGCCGGCGTCATCCAGGCCGCTCGGGATCGAGATCGCCGGCATGCCAGACAGGTTGGCCGGGATCGTGAACACGTCGTTCAGGTACATCGCGAGCGGGTCGTCCACCTTCGCGCCGATCGGGAACGCGGTTGTCGGCGAGGTCGGCGAGACCAGCAGGTCGACGTCGGCGAACGCGGCCTCGTAGTCGCGGATGATCAGCGTTCGGACCTTCTGCGCCTGGCCGTAGTACGCCTCGTAGTAGCCGGCCGACAGCGCGTACGTGCCGAGCATGATCCGCCGCTTGACCTCGGCGCCGAATCCGGCCCCGCGCGTCCTGGTCATCATCTCGACCGAGTCCGCGCCGCCGACGCGCAGCCCGTACCGAACGCCGTCGTAGCGCGCCAGGTTCGACGAGGCCTCGGAGGGCGCGATCAGGTAGTAGGCCGAGAGCGCGTAGTCCGCGTGGGGCAGCGAGGCCTCGCTCACCGTCGCGCCGAGCTCGGACAGCCGGTCGATCGCGGCCTGGACGCTCGTTCTCACACCGGGCTCGACGCCCTCGCCGAACGCCTCCTTCACGACGCCGACGCGGAGACCTTGCACCGGCTGGTCGAGCCCCTCGGTGTAGTCGCGCCTGGGCTGGTCCAGGCTCGTCGCGTCCATCGGATCTTTGCCGGCGATCGCCGAGAGCAGCGCTGCCGCGTCTCGAACGCTGCGTGTGAAGGTTCCGATCGTGTCGAGCGAGGAAGCGAACGCGATCAGCCCATACCGGCTGACGAGCCCGTACGTGGGCTTGAACCCGACGACGCCCGACAACGATGCCGGCTGGCGCACCGAGCCGCCGGTGTCGGTCCCGAGCGCCCACACGGCCTCGCCCGCGGCGACGGCCGCGGCGCTGCCGCCGCTCGAGCCGCCCGGCACCATCGACAGGTCCCAGGGGTTGTGCACCGGCCCGAACGCCGAGTTCTCGTTCGACGAGCCCATCGCGAACTCGTCGCAGTTCGTCTTGCCGAGCAGCACGCCGCCGTCGGTCTTGAGGCGCTTCCACGGCGTGCAGTCGAACGGCGGCACGTAGGTCTCGAGGATCTTCGACCCGCACGTCGTCGTGACGCCGCGCGTCGAGAGCACGTCCTTGAGCGCGAGCGGGATGCCGGCGGCCGGCGCGGCGTCGCCGGCGGCGATGCGCACGTCCGCCGCGCGGGCCTGCTCGCGCGCGAGATCGTTGGTGCGTTCGAGGAAGGCCTCGACCCGGGAGTCGACGGCGTCGATCCGGCCGAGGCAGGACTCGAGGATCTCGACGCTCGAGACCTCACCCGCCCGCAGCTTGGTGCCGAGCTCGGTCGCGGTGAGGTCGCAGAGCTCGCTCACTCGACCTCCGCGATCTTCGGCACCTTGAAGCGGTCGTCCTCGACCTCGGGCGCGTTGGCCAGGACCTCCTCGACCGGCAGCGAGGGCGTGACCTCGTCGGGCCGCAGGACGTTCGAGCGCGGGATGGCGTAGGCGGTCGGCGGCACGTCGTCGGCCGCCACCTCGCCCACCTTCGCGGCGTGCTCGAGGATCGCGCCGAGCTGCTCTCGAAGCCGCGCCTTCTCCTGATCGGTGAGTTCGAGTCGCGCTAGGCGCGCGACGTGCTCGATGTCGATCTCGACCGGCATGCGCGGCAGTCTACGGCCCTAGCGGAACAGGCCGAACCGCGGCTCGACCTGGTGGGCGATGGCCGCCGCCATCAGCGCATTGCCGACCAGCCAGACGTCCGTGATCGGACCGACCCCGCCCGGGACCGGCGTGATCGCCTCGGCCTTCTCGGCCACGCTCGCGAAGTCCAGGTCCCCGACCATCTTGGTCTTGCCGGTCTCCTCGTCCTTGATCGCGTGGATCCCGACGTCGACCGCGACGACGCCCTCCTTGACCATCGAGCCGTCCACGATCCCGCGCACGCCGGCCGCCACCAGCAGGATGTCGGCCTGCCGCGTGTACTCCTCCAGCGGCTTGGTGCGGCTGTGGCACGCGATCACCGTCGCGTTGCGCTGGAGCCCCAGCATCTGCGCCGGCTTGCCCACGCTGTTCGAACGCCCGATCACCACCAGCGTCCGGCCCGAATAGAAGCTCTCGTGGCCGCCGCCGTTGGTGTCGGCGTAGTGGTCGAGCAGGTAGAAGCACGAGGCCGGCGTCGAGGGCAGGAAGCGCGGGCGCCCCTGCGCGAGCAGGCCGGCATTCATGGGATGCACCGCCTCGATGTCCTTTCGGGGGTCGACCGCGCTGTTCATCTCGGCCTCGGGGATGTGGTCCGGGAGCGGGTGCAGGACCAGGATCCCGGTGATGCGCGGGTCGGCGTTGAGCTTGCCGAGCGTGGCGATCACGTCGTCGAGCTCGATGTCTTCGGGCAGGCGCTCGCAGACGTAGCGGTACTCGAGGCTCTCGGCCAGGCGCTTGACGTGCCTCTCGTACGCCTGCGCGTCGAACGAGTCTCCGATCAGCACCGTCGCGAGCCCGGGCCGAACCTCGGACAGGCGCAGCACCTGCAGCTCCTCGGCAATGCTTCGGCGCAGCTGCTCGGCGATCGCGTTCCCGTCGATCACGACGGCCGTCATCGCGTCTCCCTCGTTCGGGGGCGCGGGCATCGTGCCACAGGTGCTTCAGGGCGCGCTCTAGCTCTTGCGGCCCAGGCGCTTGGCGAACTCGCGCTCGTCGATCGTCTCGATGCCGAGCTCCTCGGCCCGAGCGGCCTTCGTGCCCGGATTCTCGCCCACGACGACGAAATCCGTCTTCTTCGACACGCTCGAGGCCACGCGCGCGCCGGCCGCCTCCGCAGCCGCCGCGGCCTCGTCCCGCGACAGGCCCTCGAGGCCGCCCGTGAGGACGACCGTCTTGCCGGCCAGCGGCTGCTTTCCACGAGGTTTCTTCGGGGCCTCGTCCTCCATCCGAACGCCGGCCGCGCGCAGCTTCTCGATCAGCGTGCGGTTCGCCTTGTCGGCGAACCACGCGTGGACGCTCCGGGCGATCTCCGGCCCGATCTCCTCGACGTCGTCGATGTCCTCCTCCGACGCGTCCATCAACCCCTCGATCGATCCGAACGCGTTCGCGAGGACCTGCGCGACGTGGGTGCCGACGTGCGGGATGTTGAGCGCGGTGAGGAGCCGCCAGATCGGACGGTCCCTGCCGGCCTCGATCGAGGACATCAGGTTCGAGATCGACTTGTTGGCGAACCCCGGCAGCTGCGCGAGGTCGTTCGCGGTGAGCGAGAACACGTCGCCGGGGTCGGTCACCAGCCCGAGGTCGATCAGCGCGATGCCAGTCTTGTAGCCGAGGCCCTCGATGTCCAGGCCGCCGCGGGAGGCGAAGCTGAACAGCCACTCGATGTTCTGCGAGGGGCACCCGCGCTTGTTCGGGCAGCGCCAGTAGGCCTCGCCCTCCTTGCGGACGAGCGTGGTCCCGCACGATGGGCAGGTCTTCGGGAACGCCCAGCGCCGCGTGCCCTTCCTGCGCTTCGACGTGACCGGGCCGACGACCTCGGGGATCACGTCGCCCGCCCGCCGAACGATCACCGTGTCCTTCTCGCGAACGTCCTTGCGCCGGACCTCGTCCTCGTTGTGCAGGGTCGCCGTCGAGATCGTCACGCCGGCGACCTGCACGGGTTCCAGGAACGCGAACGGCGTCACGATGCCGGTCCGGCCAGTGTGCACGCCGATCTCGCGCAGCAGCGTCGTGCGCTCCTCGGGCGGGAACTTGTAGGCGATGGCCCACCGCGGCGCATGGCTGGTCGAGCCGAGCTCCTGCTGCAGCGCCGTCTGGTCGACCTTGACCACCGCGCCGTCGACCTCCCATGCGACGCTGTGGCGGTCGGCCTCCCAGCGTTGCAGGTACCCGACCACGTCGTCGACGTCCTTGACGACCTCGGACGTGGGCGCGACGGGGAGCCGGGCTTCGCGGCTCCAGTCCAGGAAGCCCGAGTGCGAGTCGAACCGGATGCCGTCGGCGAACCCGAACGAGTGCACCAGCAGCGCGAGCGGCCGCGAGGCGCTCACCTTCGGATCCTTCTGGCGCAGCGAGCCGGCGGCCGCGTTCCGGGGGTTCGCGAACGGCCGTTTCTCGGCCTCCAGCAGCTCCTCGTTCAGGCGTTCGAACGCCCTGACCGGCAGGTAGATCTCGCCGCGCACCTCGAGGTATGCGGGCGCCCTCTTCACGTCCAGGCGCTGCGGGACGCTCCGAACGGTCCGGACGTTGGCCGTGATGTCCTCGCCGGTCCGCCCGTCGCCGCGCGTCGCGCCCTTGGTCAGGGCGCCGTCCTGGTAGGTGAGCGCGACCGCGACGCCGTCGATTTTGAGCTCGCACGAGTACTCGGCGCCCGAGCCCACGCCGCGCTCGACGCGGGTGGCCCACGCCTGGAGCTCCTCGGCGCTGAACGCGTTGTCCAGCGAGAGCATGGGCGTCCGGTGTTGAACCGGCGCGAACAGGTCCGTCGGCGTGGCACCGACGCGCTGGGTCGGCGAGTCCGGCGTCACGAGCTCGGGGAAGCGCTCCTCGAGCGCCCGGAGCTCGTTCATGAGCTCGTCGTACTCGGCGTCGGAGACCTCGGGGTCGTCGAGTACGTGGTAGCGGAACGAGTGATAGTTCAACCGCTCGCGAAGCTCCTCGACCCGAACCTTGGCCGCCGCGAGGTCGCGCTCGAGCGTCTCGGTCACGGTCTGGTCCGCGGGGTCGTCATGCCGCGAGCTCCAGGCCGCCGGCCATCCCGATCCGTTCGCCCAGGAACACGACGCCGCCCATCACGCCCGGCACCTTCTTCAGGTACGCGAGCGCCATCCGGAGCCCGTCCTCCTTGGACAGGATCGCCTGCACGCCGGCCGCGGCCGCGCCGGCCAACATGCAGGACTGGGCCAGGACGGCCATCCCGTCGACGTCCGCGCGTCCGCGAGCCCTGCCCGACGCCATCGAGATCCCGACGCCCTCTCGGGTGGCGGGGACGACGA
This sequence comes from Actinomycetota bacterium, assembly GCA_046731295.1. Taxonomy (GTDB): domain Bacteria; phylum Actinomycetota; class UBA4738; order UBA4738; family HRBIN12; genus DASSJM01. Next base: position 34,382 of record JBKPKU010000086.1, on the reverse strand, counting down.
TGGCCACCGGCGAGCCCGGCCGCCGGACCACGGTGAGCTTCTGCCGGCGTCGCGAGCGGATGAAGTAGTCGCCGCCGCAGTTGACCGTGACCTCGTTCTTCACCTCTCGCGCCAGGAACCGCCCTACGTGGTCGATCACCGCCCCCTGGAACGAGAACACCGGACCCACGCCGGCGTGGCCGGCCGTGGCCGCCATCTCGCGGACGATCTCGGGCGCGTCTTCGGAGACCTTCACGGGGCTCCTGGACTCGCGGAACGCCGGATCGCGGATCGAGTACGCGTGGAGCACCTCCCAGAACGAGAGGGCCGCGGCCCGCGACTCCTCATCCACGTCGGTGGCCGCCTGGATGTGCAGGGTCATGTCCTGCACCTGGATCTCGAAGGTGCGGGACTTCCGCTTCAGCAGCCTCACGCGGGCCGGGCCTCCATCGCCCGATGATATCCGCGACCGGCGACCCTCCCGCGTTGCCTCGACGAACGACGTGTGCGCCGTCAGCGGACGGAGTGGACGATCCGGCCGCCGCCCAGGAGCTCGTCGCCCCGGTAGACGACCGCGCCCTGGCCGGGGGCCACGCCGCGCTGCGGCGTCCGGAACTCCACGCGCACGTGGTCACCCGAGGGCTCGATCACGGCGGGCACGTCCTCGCCCCGGTAGCGGATCCGGACCTCGGCCTCGAACGGGCCGTCCGAGGGCGGCCCGCCGGCCACCCACGACACGCGGTCGGCCACGAGCCCCGAGCGTGCGAGCAGCTCCGCCGGCCCGACCACCACACGCCGCGCCGCGGCGTCGACCTCCAGCACGTACGACGGCTCCGGCCCCGAGACCCCCAGGCCCCGCCGCTGGCCCACGGTGAACGACGCCGCACCGCCGTGTCGGGCCAGCAGGCGACCGTCCACGTCCACGACGTCGCCCTCGGTCATCAGGTCGGGCGCGACGCTCGCCAGGTACGAGCCTGCCTCCCCGCTCGGCGCGAAGCACAGCTCCTGCGAGTCCGGCTTGCTCGCGACCGGCAGGCCGAACCGCTCGGCGAGAGCGCGCGTCTCGGCCTTCTGCATGCCGCCGACCGGGAACAACGACCGCTCGAGCTCCCGCTGCCCGAGCATGTGCAGCATGTACGACTGGTCCTTCGACGCGTCGGCGCCGCGCAGCAGGCGCCACCGCCTGTCCTCGAACGCGCTCCGCACGTAGTGGCCCGTCGCGACGAACGCCACGCCCAGCTCGTCCGCCCGCCGAAGGAACGCCCCGAACTTGATCTCCCCGTTGCAGCGCGCGCACGGGTTCGGCGTGCGCCCCGCCTCGTGCTCGGCCACGAAGTCGGCGATCACGGCGCGCTCGAACGCGCCGGTCAGGTCGCAGATCTCGAACGGGAACCCGGCGATCCGGGCGACCTCGGCCGCGTCGCGTCGGGCGGCCGGGCCGCAGCAGCCATGCTCGACGCCGTCCAGGTGCACCAGCCGCATGTGCGAGCCCACGAGCTCGTAGCCCTGCTCCTGGAGCAGGCACGCGGCGACCGACGAGTCGACGCCGCCCGACATCGCGACCAGGACCGAACCCCTCGAGGACATGCCCAGATGCTACGAGGTGACCGGCCCGCCGAACGGGAGCGCTCCCCCGGCGGTTATCCTCGACGCGGTCGTCCGACGGAGGTGCGCACCCGTGCAGATCGTGGTCCTGGTCAAGTACGTGCCCGAACCCCAGGGAACGCCGACCCTCGGCGAGGACCTGATGCTGGTGCGCGAGGGCGCCGCGGGCGCACTCGACCCCGGTGACGAGTTCGCGATCGAGGCCGCGCTCCAGCTGGCCGAGTCCGAGGGCGGGGAGGTCACGCTCGTCTCGATGGGCCCCCAGGTGGCGCAGGCCGCGCTTCGCAAAGGGTTCTCGATGGGTGCGGCCGGAGGACTGCAGGTCACCGACCCGGCGCTCCGAGGCGCCGACGCGCTCGCGACCGCTCGGGTGCTCGCGGCGGCCGTGAAGCGGTCGCCGTTCGACCTCGTGCTGGCCGGCGTCGAGTCGACCGACGGGTACACCGGCACGCTGCCGATGACCGTGGCAGAGCTGCTCGGCATTCCGAGCGCCACCTTCGCCCGCGCGGTGGAGCTCGAGAACGGCGCCCTGCGCGTCGAACGCCAGACCGAGGCCGGCTACGACGTGGTCACGTGCCCGCTGCCGGCGCTCGTGACGGTGACCGGGAGCGCCGCCGAGCCCCGCTACCCCACCCTCAAGGGCATCATGGCCGCGAAGTCCAAACCGCTCGAGCAGCTCGCGCTCGCCGATCTCGGCCTCGCCGAAACCGACGTCGCGCCCACGCAGCGCGTGCTCTCCGTCTCCGACGCGCCGGGCAAGGCCGCCGGCGTCGTGATCCAGGCGAGCGACGACGCCGCCGCAAAGGTCGCCGACCTGCTGGCCGAGGCGAAGGCGATCTGACGTGACGACGGTCTGGGTCTACGCCGAGGTCACGCCCGACGGCCCGAGCGCCGCCGCGCTCGAGCTGCTGACGAAGGCCAGGGAGATCGGCGACGAGGTTGCCGGGGTCGCGCTCGGGCCCGGGGCGACGGCCGCCGCGCCCGCGCTCGGCGAGCACGGCGCGGCCACCGTGTACGCGAGCGACGATCCAGTGTACGCGGACGCGCTCGGGCAGCCGGCCGCGCACGCCTTGCACACGCTGGTCGAACGGCACCGCCCCGACCTCGTCCTGTTCTCGACGAGTTACGACGCCCGCGACGTGGCCGGCCGGCTGCAGGCGAAGAGCGGCTCCACACTCATGAGCAACGCCACGGACGTGACCGCGATCGACAAGGCCCAGACGCAGATCTTCGGAGGCAGCCGGGTCGTGGACGTCGCGCTCGAGGGGCCGACGCCTCGCCTCGTCCTGGTCCGCCCGAAGTCGTTCCCGGCCGAACCGAGCGGCGGGACCGCCGACGTGCAGCCCGTCGAGGTCGAGATCCCGGACGAGCTCGCGACCGCACGCCGCGTCGAACGTCACGAGGAGGCGGCCTCGGGTCCGCGGATGGAGGACGCGAAGGTGGTGATCGCGGGCGGCCGCGGCCTGCAGGACGCCTCGAACTTCTCGCTGCTCGACGAGCTGGCCGAGGCCATCGGCGACGCGGCGGTGGGCGCCAGCCGCGCGGTCGTGGACGCCGGCTGGGTGCCGTACTCCTACCAAGTGGGCCAGACCGGCAAGACGGTCAAGCCGGAGGTCTATATCGCGGTCGGCATCAGCGGCGCGACGCAGCACGTCGTCGGCATGAAGGGCGCCAAGCGGATCGTCGCGATCAACAGGGACGCAGACGCGCCGATCTTCCGGATGGCCGACCTCGGGATCGTGGGCGACGCGCTCACGGTCGTGCCGCAGGTGATCCAGGAGATCCGCGCAAGGAAGACCTGACGGTGATCGAGGCGCGGTTCGACGACCTGCTGCCGGGCGCCGAGCGGTCGTTCCGCCTGGCCGAGCCCGTGGGCGTGATCGAGGCCCGCCGCGCGGGCGAGGTCCCCGACGCGATCGAGGCCGCCGAGGCGGCCGCATCCCGGGGCCTGTGGGCCGCCGGCTACGTCGCGTACGAGGCGGCGCCCGGCCTGGACGCCGAACTTTCGGTGCGCGCTCGGGGGCCCGACGACCCGTTCGCCGAGATGCCGCTCGCCTGGTTTGCGCTGTTCGAGCGCAAGGAGGACGTCCCGCCGCTCGAACCCGCCCACGGCCCGCCGCCGCCCGCCGCCGAGTCGCCGTGGCGCCCGAGCGTCGACCGCGCGACCTACACCGCGGCGATCGAACGCATCCGCGAGCTGATCGCCGCGGGTCATACGTACCAGGTCAACCACACGATCCGGCTGCGCGCCTCGATCCTCGGCGACGCGCGCGGCCTGTACCGGGACCTGGGCCTCGCGCAGCGCGGCGGCTACGCCGCCTACCTGGACCTCGGCCGCCACCGCGTCGTGTCCGCCTCACCCGAGCTGTTCTTCCGGATCGACGGCGACCGGATCCGCACGCGGCCGATGAAAGGCACCGCGCCGCGCGGGCGCTGGCTCGCCGAGGACGACGAGATCGCAGCCCGCCTGATCGGATCGGCCAAGGACCGCGCCGAGAACGCGATGATCGTGGACCTGCTCCGCAACGACCTCGGCCGCATCTGCCGGCCGGGTTCGGTCGAGGTGGGGAGCCTGTTCGAGGCCGAGCGCTACGAGACCGTGTGGCAGCTCACCTCGACGATCGAGGGCGACCTGCCGGCGGGCACGACGCTGCTCGAGACGTTCCGCGCGCTGTTCCCCAGCGGCTCGGTCACCGGCGCGCCGAAGATCCGCACGATGCGGATCATCGCCGAGCTGGAGGACTCGGCCCGCGGTCCGTACTGCGGGGCGATCGGCTACCTCGCGCCGCCCGGATCGGGCGAGCCGCGCGCGAACTTCAACGTCGCGATCCGCACGGTGGTCCTCGACGCCCGAACCCAGGTCGCCGAGTACGGCGTCGGCGGCGGCATCACCCACGACTCGTCGGCGCCGGCCGAGTACGACGAGGTCCTCGCCAAGGCGCGCGTGCTGCGCGAGGTGCGGCCGGCGTTCGAGCTGTTCGAGACCGTGCCGCACCTGCCGGCCGAGGGGTTCCGCCACCTGCCCGAGCACCTGGAGCGCATGGGCTCGTCCGCGTCCTACTTCGGCTTCCGGTTCGACGCCGAGGCCGCGGCCGCCATGCTCAAGGAGGCGGTGGCCGAGACGTCCGGCACGAGCTTGGTCCGGCTCACGCTCGCCAGCGACGGGACGCTCGCCACGGACATCCGCGACCTCCCGCCCGCCGACCGGCAGGTCCGCGTCGCCCTCGACGACGAGCCGGTGGACCCGAACGACGTCTGGCTGTTCCACAAGACCTCGCGCCGCGCGCCGTACGACCGCCGGCGCGAACGGCGACCCGACGTCGACGACGTGATCCTGGTGAGCGACCGCGGCGAGGCGACCGAGTCCACGATCGCGAATCTCGTGGTCGAACTCGACGGCGCGTGGGTGACCCCGCCGATCTCGTCCGGCCTGCTGCCGGGGACCTACCGCGCGGTGCTGGTCCGCGAGGGCCGGCTCGCCGAGCGGCCCGTCACGGTGGACGAGCTTCGGCACGCAGCCGGGATCGCGCTCGTGAGCTCGGCTCGCGGGTGGCGGCCTGCGACGCTCGTCCCGTGACCGAGGACGTCCACACCGTCCACCTCGGCGCCTACACGCACGCGCACGCCGAGGCGATCGCCGGCGAGCTGGAGAAGGCCGGCATCGTGTGGTGGTACAAGGCGCCGGGGTTCTTCAGCCAGATCTGGGAGCACAGCATCCGGCTGTTCGTCGACCGCGACCGCCTGGACGAGGCCAAGGCGATCGCCGACCGGGTGCTGGCGTCGCCCGGTCAGTCCCATGGGGACGGCTCCTCGTCGGGCCACGAGTAGGGGCGAATCCGGTCTCGCTCGATGGGACAGGCGCAGAGGGGACAGGTCGGGGGGCCCTCGTAGAGGAGGACCCTGCGCTCGCAATAGGGGCACTCGGCCTCCCGCATCTCCGGAGCGCCCACGTCCTGAGGCATGCGTTGGTCGCCTTCGTTGGGGACGGAAGCCGTTCTGCCACAGGTTGTCGGGAGCGGGCGTGTCGCCCTTGATGAGACGTTCCACTTAGGCCGGAAGTTAGGCCGGAAGCCCTTCCGCGGCCGCGAAAAGGGCTTCCGTGGGGAAGGCGCGTAGGGGGGCTTACGCGGCCTCCATCTCCTTGCGGCTCCTGCGCTTGCCGCGCGAGATGTACGTGTGAACGGGTTCGTGCTGCCAGCAGAACTCCCACCGGTTGTAGATGGACAACTTGGTCTGGCACCCCTCGGCAGCGCAGACGCGCCCGGCCTCGTAGGTGCGGTTGGCCCGAGGAAGCTCGCGGATGCGGGCTCCGCGGTACGCCTGATCGGCCATCGTTCCTCTCCTCTAGCCTCGGTCCGTGCGTCCCGCCGGGGGACGCTCAGGCTTCACGCCTACATTCGAACCAATCGGGAGCCCGGTTCGTTCCCGGGCGACGGCAGATCCGTGCCTGCAGAGGGTTCTAGCGACCCTCGAGCCGTTCGAGCAGGGTGTCGGTGGGGCTCGTGAGCTGGACGACCCGGGGGCTGAACCCCAGGTCCTCCCAGAACTCCATGGCCCCGCGGTTGGGGGCGAAGGTCTTCAGCTCGACCCAGGGGACCCCGCGGTCGGCGGCGAACCGGCCGGCCTCGTGGACCAGCTCGCGGCCCACCCCGCGGCCGCGGTAGCCGGCCCGGACGACCACGCCGGACAGCTCCAGGGCGCGCTCGTCCGAGAACCGGGAGGGAGTCCGGGCCTCGCCGATCGCCATGCCGACGACCTCGCCCTCGTCGTCCTCGGCCACCAGGACCACCTGGTCCGGGTCGCCGAGCGCCTCCCGGTACTTGGCGCCCACCTCGTCGTAGAAACCCGGCCGGGGCGTGAACACCCGCCAGTCGGCTTGCATCCGGTCCAGCTCCTGGAACAGCGCCACCAATGAGGGCACGTCGTCGGGGGTCGCCTGTCGAACCCGCACGCTACCTCCCCTCGAACTCGGGCTCGCGCTTGTCGAGGAAGGCGCGCATACCCTCCTCCTGGTCGCGCGTGGCGAACAGCTGCACGAACGCCTCGCGCTCGACCGCCAGACCCTGCTCGAGCGAACGATCGGACGCCGCCAGCGCCCGCTTGGCCGCGGCGTAGGCGAGCGTCGGACCGTTCGCGAACGCGGTCGCGTGCTCGATCGCCAGGGCGTGGACGTCGTCCCCATCGGCGACCCGGTCCACCAGGCCGATCTCGAGCGCCTCGGCCGGGTCGACCTGGCGGCCGGTGTAGATGAGGTCCCGGGCCTTCGGCAGGCCGACGACCCGGGGTAGCCGCTGCGTCCCTCCCGAGCCGGGGATGATCCCGAGCCGCACCTCGGGCAGCCCGATCCGGGCGTCCCGGGCCGCGAACCGGAAGTCGCAGGACAGGGCCAACTCGCACCCTCCGCCGAGCGCGTAGCCGTCGATCGCCGCGATCGTGATCGTGGGGATTGCCTCGACGTCGCGGCAGGCCTGCTCGAGCGCGCCGACGTCGGCGGCGACCTCCTCGGGCCCGTACTCCACCATGGCCTTGATGTCCGCGCCGGCGGCGAAGATGCGTTCCCCGCCCCACACGACGACGGCCCGAACGCCGTCGTCGGCGGTCACCTCCTTGGCGGCCGCCGAGAGTTCCAGCGAGACCTCGCGGGCCAGCGCGTTGGCGGGCGGCCGGTCCAGTTGGATCGTCGCCACCGCTCCCCGCTTCTCGATGCGTACGAACTCCCCCATCGGGGGCCTATCCTCGCAGACCACCCATGGAACCGACCGAGCGCGAGATCGCGAACGTCCGCCGGGCGCTCAAGCGCCTGCGCGCCGCGCCCGCAGGCTGGGAGCCGGTGAGAAGCGGCGGACACACGCCGGCCCGCCGCTGGATCGTGACGCTCGAGGACGGGAGGACCGCGTTCGCCAAGGTGGCGACCGACGAGCTCACCGCGAGCTGGCTCCGCGATGAGCACGTCGTCTACCAGCATCTGCTCGGGGCGTCGTTCGTGCCCGGCTACATCGGCTACTGCGACGACGGGGAGCACCCGGTGCTGGCGCTCGAGGACCTGTCCTCGGGAACCTGGCCACCCCCGTGGGATGCGGCCGGGATCTCGGCCCTGCTCGCGTCGCTGGAGCAGGTGTGGGCGACCGAGCCGCCGCCCGGGACGGCCGTGGCGACCGACGACGCGCGCGAGATCGCGGGCGGGTGGGACGAGATCGCCCGATCGCCCGAACCGTTCCTGCGGCTCGGGCTGTGCTCGGAGCCGTGGCTGTCCGAGCACCTGGACGCGTTCCGCGAGGCGGCCGACGTGGCCGCGTTCGGGGGCGACGCCCTGCTGCATTTCGACGTGCGGAGCGACAACGTGTGCTTCCGACCCGACGACGGCCGGGCCGTCCTGATCGACTGGAACCTCACGTCCGTGGGGAACCCGCAGATCGACGTGGTGTTCTGGCTCCCGTCGCTCGAGGCCGAGGGCGGGCCGGCGCCCGAGACCGTGCTGCCCGAGGCCGACCCGGCGTTGGTCTCGACGTGCGCGGCATTCTTCTGCGCCCGGGCCGCGAGGCCGCCGGTGCCCACCGCGCCCACCGTCCGCGAGGTCCAGCTCGTGCAGGCCCGGAGGGCGCTACCCTGGGCGGCGCGGGTGCTCGGTCTGCCGCCGCCCGACTGACCGCGACATCCCCCCGAATTGCACCTGCAACTCGCTGCTACAATCGCATCATGGAACGAGCGTCCGAGGCGGATGTCGTCGGCGCCCTGCGGGCGCGCGGCCTACGCATGACGCCCCAGCGGCGGGCCATCGTGGCCGAGATCATGCGCAGCCAGGGCCATATCTCCCCCACCACCTTGGCCAGGAAGGTCCAGGCGGACATGCCCGGCGTGAACGCATCGACGATCTACCGCACCCTGTCGATGCTCGAGGAGATGGGGGTGCTCGCCCACGCCCACCTGGAGAGCGGCGCCGAGTATCACCGCGCCGAGGACGCCGGGCACGTGCACCTCACCTGCTCGAACTGCGGGGACGAGGACGACCTGTCGCTCGAGGAGGCCGGCGAGCTCGTCCGGCTGATCGAGCGCCATCACGGGTTCGAGCCCGACCTGACGCACTTCGCGATCGGTGGCCTGTGCGCCGACTGCCGCAAGGCGCGGGGCCCCGCCGTCTGAGCGTCAGCCGCCGAAGAACGCCGGGAGCAGGCTCCCCTCGCCGAACAGGAACAGGGTCCCGATCACCAGGCTCATGGTCGCCGTCAGGATCGCGACCGTGACGTACAGCTTCCAGTTCTTGGACGCAGTCACGAAGCCGAACGCGGACCCGACCGTTATGAGCGTGTTCGAGGCCAGGAGCCCGATGAGGAACACGGCCAGGATCAGCTCGCCAGCCAGCTGGCCGCCGGCGCCGGCCGCGGTGAGGAAGATCACCACTTGGGTCGGCGTCTCGGCGCCGATCCCGTGGATCATCCCGACCCCGAACGCTGTGCCGCGCCCGTAGTTCATGAAGGCGTCGTCGCTCTCGGGGTGCTTGTGGTGATGGTGGCCGGGGCGGCCGTGATGGCCGTGGTGCCACTCGGACACCGGGATGTCGTCCGCCACGGCGACCGACAATGAGCCGACCGGATCCGCGTGCTCATGCACGGGCTCGAGCTCGTGCGCGTTGGAGCGTCGGCCCCCGCCGAGCTTGCGGTAGACCTTGTTCGCGCCGGTGAAGATCAGCATCCATCGGCTCCGCATGCGGAACTCGCGACCGTGACGGACCAGCGCCACGAACACGTAGACGCCCAGCGCGATCAGGGTCACGCCGACGACGCGCTCCATCACATCGTCGACGCCTTCGGGCAGACGCGTGCCCAGGACGATTGCGGCGGTGCCGATCAGGAAGACCACCAGGGCGTGACCGAGCGCGTACGTGGTGCCGTATTCGAGCGCCCGACCACGTTCGTCCTGGGAGCTGGTGATGTCGGTGATCGCCGCGATGTGGTCCCAGTCGATGCCGTGGCGGAACCCGAAGAGGAACGCCGACACGATGACCCCGATGCCGAGCGCCTGTGAAGCCTCTGCGAGCACGTCTTCCCCTGTTCGAGTGGAGCAACCGTTCGAACCATGAAAGCACGCTGACGCAGTCTTTGGCAACTGCGGGGCCTTGCAACTAGGCCTGTCTCGTCAGAAGCGGGGCGTCTCGGTGTACGAGCCGAACACCCCCCGCAACGCCCCGATGATCTCGCCCTCCGTGCACAGGGCCCGGGCGCAGTCGACCATCGGCTCGACCAGGTTGGCGTCGGTCGCGGCGAGCTCCGCCAGGCGGGCCAGTGCGCGCTCGGCGGCGGCCCGGTCCCGGCGTTCGCGCACGGCGCCGACGCGATGGATCTGCTCGGCCTCGACCTCGGGCGGGATCTCGAGGATCTCGACCTCCTGCGCCTCGGGCTCGACGAAGTCGGTCACCCCGACCTTGACCAGGTCGCCGCGCTCGAAGCGTTCCTGCTCGGCGAACGCGGACTCGGCGATCGCCTGCTGGAAGACCCCGCGCTCGATGCCGGTCAGTACGCCCTCGAGCATCGAGCCGTTGCCCATCGCGTCGATACGCGCGAACTCGGCCTCGGCGAGCTCCTCCATCCGGTCGGTGAGCGTCTCGAGGAAGTACGAGCCGCCCAGCGGGTCGATCACGTCGGGGACGCCGGTCTCGTAGGCGATGATCTGTTGGGTCCGGAGCGCGAGCTTGGCGGCGTCCTCGGTCGGCAGGGCGAGCACCTCATCGAGCGCGTTCGTGTGCAGCGACTGCGTCCCCCCCAGCACCGCGGCCAGCGCCTCGATCGCCGTCCGGACCACGTTGTTCATCGGCTGCTGCGCGGTGAGCGAGACGCCGGCCGTCTGCGTGTGGAAACGCAGGCGCATCGAGGACTCGTCCTTCGCGCCGTACCGCTCCTTCAACCAGCGGGCCCAGATGCGACGGGCCGCGCGGTACTTGGCGATCTCCTCGAAGAAGTCGATGTGCGCGTTGAAGAAGAACGACAGCCCGGGGGCGAACCGGTCGACGTCGAGCCCCCGCTCCTGTCCGAGCTCGACGTAGGCGAACCCGTCGGCCAGGGTGTACGCGAGCTCCTGCCAGGCGCTCGCCCCGGCCTCGCGGATGTGGTACCCGGAGACGCTGATCGGGTGCCACCTCGGGACGCGTTCGAGGCAGAACGCCATCAGGTCGCCGATCAGCCGCAGGTGCGGCCGCGGCGGGAACACCCACTCCTTCTGGGCGATGTACTCCTTGAGGATGTCGGTCTGCAGCGTTCCGTCGAGGCGCTCCCACGGGACCCCCTGCTTCTCGGCCGCGGCCAGGAAGAACGCGAACACGACGACCGCCGGGCCGCTGATCGTCATCGAGGTCGAGATGTCGCCGAGCGGGATCCGGTCGAACAGCGCGTCGAAGTCGTCGAGCGTGTCCGTGGCAACGCCGCAGCGCCCCACCTCGCCCTCGGACAGCGGGTCGTCGGAGTCGCGCCCCATCAGCGTCGGCATGTCGAACGCGACCGAGAGGCCGCCCTGGCCTCGTTCGAGCAGGAAGCGGTAGCGCTCGTTGGTCTCGGCCGGCGAACCGAACCCCGCGAACTGCCGCATCGTCCACAGCCGCCCCCGGTACATCGACGGGTAGACGCCTCGCGTGAAAGGGTAGGCGCCGGGACGCCCGAGCTTGGTCTCGGCGTCGAATCCCTCGAGGTCGCGGGCCGTGTAGACGGGTTCGAGCGGCTGGCCCGACAGCGTCAGGGCCTCGTCGGCCTTCAACTCCTCGGGCGCCTGCCGTTCGCGCTGGTCGACCATCGCGGCTCCTCCGGTGTGCGGGTCGCGCGTACAATCACGGACGGTTCGAGATCCGTTCCTCCAGGATAGCGGCGGTCCGGTACGGATCCGTTCGGCGCTCGGTGAGGTCGGCGGCGAGCGACGGGTCCTCCTCGAGCAGCCGCGTGGCGCGTTCGCGCAGGCCCTCCACGGCCAGGCTCTCGACCTCCCGGAGCAGGCGCGCCCCGCGACCGCGCTCGAGCTCGCCGGAGGTCTCCAGGTACGCGCGGTGGGATTCGATCGCTTCCCAGAGCTCGGCGATGCCCACCCCCTCGGTGGCCGCGGTGGTGACCACCGGCGGCGTCCACGGCATCTCGGGCCCCATCCGCAGCATCTGTCGCAGGTCGCGGACCGCGAGCTCGGTCCCCTCGCGGTCGGCCTTGTTCACGACGAACACGTTGGCGATCTCCAGGATCCCGGCCTTGCTCACCTGAACCGCGTCGCCCCACCCGGGCGAGACCACGACCAGGGTGCTGTCGGTCGCCGCCGCCACGTCGACCTCGGCCTGCCCGACACCCACGGTCTCGACGATCACCAGGTCGTGGCCGGCGGCGTCCAGCACGCGGATCGCCTCGGGCGCCGCCAGCGCCATGCCGCCCAGGTGCCCACGCGAGGCCATCGAGCGGATGAACACGTTCGGGTCGGTCGCGTGCGCCTGCATCCTGAGCCGGTCGCCCAGGAGCGCGCCGCCGGACAGCGGCGAGGTGGGATCGATCGCCAGCACCGCGACCGAACGTTCGTGAGCGCGGGCGGCGCCCACGAGCTCGTTCGCGATCGTCGACTTGCCGACACCGGGCGATCCGGTGAGCCCCACCGTGTACGCGCGCCCCGTGTGGCCGTACAGGTCGGCCGAGAGGTCCCGCAGGCCCTCGTCGCCGTCCTCCACCATCGAGATCGCCCGGGCGATCGCCCTCGGGTCACGCACCCGAACGTCGTCGGCCAGCGTCATCGCTCGGCGTCGGCCCCGGTCTGCGCGTCGGCCCCGGTCTGCGCTTCGGCCCCGGTCTGCGCGTCGGCCCCGGTCTGCGCCCCCACGCCGGTGCCGGCGAGCGCCGCGCCAGGCATGGCCAGGAGCGCATCGCGCAGCGACTTGCAGAGCTCGCGCTGGCGCAAGACCTCGGGAGCGTCGTCGGAGGAGGACCGCGTCCGGACCATCGCCAGATTGATCTGCTCCCTCTGCAGGCGCTTGAGCAGGCGCTCGGCGCCCGTGCCGGCGCGGGCGCGCATCTCGCGGCGCGAACGCCGCCGGGCCGGCGGGCTCAGCAGGACCCGGAGCTCGGCCTCGGACAGGGCCGGCGAACCGGCCTCCGAACGCAGCGCCGCCTCGAGCCACGTCTGCTCGCGACGGCGCGCGAGGTTCACCATCACGACAACGAACAGCAGCAGCGGCGCACCCTTGACCCCCGCGGCGAGCGGGATGCGCAGCCAGTCGGCCGCGCTGTTCAGGTTCTGGGGGAAGAAGTTCAGCCAGGGCGAGTTCCACAGGAAGTGCCCGCCGACCGCCGCCGCGAACAGCCCGATCGCGACCGCGAGCCGCCTGCCGAACGAAGCCTCCCCGCGCCGCGAGACGAAGTAGGCGACCCCCATCCCCGCGAGGCCGGTGTACAGGACGTGGCCGTAGAAGCCGCTCGACACGACGCGCACGTAGAAGCCGGCCAGCACGCCGCCCGTCGTGCCGCCGAAGATCGCGATGAAGTAGAAGACGTCCTCGATCAGCGCGAAGCCGAGCCCGACCATCGCGCCGTAGACGAACCCGTCCATCATGTCGTCCATCTCGTCGCGGGCGATCAGGTAGATGAGGATCACGCCGGCGACCTTCAGGCTCTCTTCGACGAACGGCGCCGTGAGCGCGGCCGTCCACTCGGCGGCGAACGCAGCGCCCCCGACCCGCGCCACGACCAGGCCCCAGCCCGCGTTCGCGATCCCGGCCAGCACGGTCGCGGCCACCGCGCCCCAGACCAGCGCGCCGAACACCAGCGACAGCGGCTCGCGCTCGTACAGGTCGAGCAGGTAGATCGCCAGGAACAGCGGCAGCCCGTAGAACAACAGCAGCAGCCACGACAGCGCCCATCCGGTCGGCGAAAGCTCCTGGAACAGCTGCTGTTGCGAGACCGTGTACGCGGCGGTGACGACCACGATCGCCGCGTACAGCCAGAACGCCGGCTGGCGCCACTGAAACAGGGAGGCCTGACGGCCCCAGCCGGTTCGGGGCGGCCGGACGAGCTGCGGGTCGCCCATCAGGTGATCTCCGCGCGCCGGATCATCGTGTGGATGTCGTCGATCGCGAACGGCAGCTGCCCGCTCGGCGCCCAGCCGTCGAAGATCACGCCGAGGCCGTCCGGCGTCACGACGGCCGTGACCTCGCCCTCGATCGGCGCCTGCACGTCGCCGAACAGGCCGACGTAGGTGATCCTCGCGCCGACGTGGCCCGAGTCCAGGACGACGCCCTCCACGGTCTCGGAGACGCGTAACTGCTCGGCTCCGGGCTGGAGGATGTTCTCCACGTAGGCGGCCAGGAGCCCCTCGCTGCTGCCGGTGAACGGGAGCGAAGCGACGTCCAGGCTGGCGCCGCCCTTCGTCAGGCGGATCCCAGTCGGACCCTCGAACCGGTCCGCGAGCTCCCACCCGGGCAGCGCCGTGACGCTCACCGACGAGCTCACGACGACCGTCTCGCCGCCGACCCCGCCCAGCGCGTCCGCGGTCAGGTACCCGCCCGAGACGATGCCGACCAAGAGCACGGCGACCACGAGCACGGGACCCCAGCGGCGCTCGCGCAGCGGCGGGGCCGGGAGCGGGACGGGCTCGACGCGGGCGCTCATTCGGCAACAGAGAGCAGGCGGTTGAAGCGCGACAGCCGGACCGGGTGGCGGAGCATGCCCGATACTCGCACGTGGCCGCGCAACACCCGGCCGATGGCGGCGCGTCCGTCGGCATCGAACACGTCGGGCAGGCCGAGGCGGAGCGGGGCGCCCGCGAACTCGACCAGGTCGTAGGCGTCGGCCCAAACACGCAGGTGGGCGCGACCATTCGACCGGCCGTTCGAGACCAGGACGCCGTCGCGTGTGACGTCGAGCGTTGCGTGCATGTCCGCATCGGAGGCCGAGAGCTCGACGACCGCGGGAGCGAGCAGTCGGAGGCGATCGGGGTGCTCCTGCAGGTTCGCGTCGATCAGCCGGCCCACGAGGTCGGCCAGGCCGTTGGGTTCTGCGTCGGCGAACCGCACCGTCACGGCTTCAACAGAACCTTGGTGGCCTGTCGCGTGTCGAACAGCTCGTAGCCCTTGGGGGCCTCCTCCAGGGACAGCCGGTGCGACACGATCGGCGTGGGGTCGAGCCGCCCGGCCTGTACTTCGGCCATCGCCGTGTCCCACCACGCGTGGATCGGCGTCGTGCCCGCGAACCGCACCTGCAGCGCCCGGATCCACCACACGCCGATCTGCGCCTGCACCAGCTCGCTGGTGTATACCCCCATGACCACCACGGTCCCGCCGCGCCGAACGACGTCGAGGGACCGCTCGAACGCGGCCGGCGTCCCCACGGCCTCGATCACGACGTCGGCGCCGCGCCCGTCCGTGTGCTCGAACACGGCGGTCTGCGCGTTGCGGGCCGAGGCGTCGATCGGGATCGATCCGTCGCGCTCGGCGATCGCGAGCCGGGCGGGATCGAGATCGATGGCGAGGACGGTGTCGGTGTCCAGGCGCGCGGCCTGGGCGCAGAAGAAGCCGACCGGCCCGGCGCCGACGACGGCCACCGTGTCGCCGGGCCCGATCTCGGCCAGGTCGGCGGCGTACACGCCCGTGGTCAGGGTGTCGCCCACGAAGAGCGCGCGCTCGTCCTCGAGCCCGTCGGGGACCGGCAGGAGGTTCACGTCGGCGATCGGGACCCGCAGGAGCTGGGCCTGCGCGCCACCCAGGCTCCCGCCGAACAGCCCGTAGCCGAAGTACTTGAAGTCCTCGCAGAGCTGCGACTGACCCGCGCGGCAGAACCAGCACGTGCCGTCCGCGACCGTGAACGAGACCACGACGCGGTCGCCGGGTGCGAACCGCGTCACCGACGACCCCACCCGCTCGACCACGCCGATCGCCTCGTGGCCGATGGTGTCGCCGGGTTCCAGCGGCGCCTTGCCGTGGAACAGGTGCAGGTCCGAGCCGCAGATCGCGGTCAGGCCGACGCGGACGATCGCGTCGCCGGGCTCGACGATCTCGGGGTCGGGGACGTCGGCGACCTCGACCTCGCCGACGCCGCGGTAGACGACGGCCCGCATGGCTCAGGCGGCGTCGAGGAAGTCCGTCGGGACGAGCGTGGTCAGGTGCACGAGCTCGCTGGCCGCCCGCACGTGCCGAACGATCTCCGCCAGGTCCCCCCGCAGCTTGAGCTTGCCCTGCACCATCGCCTTGACGGGCTCGAGCCGGCCCTCGAGGACCTCGCGCCAGCGCGAGTACGGGGCGCGGATGCCGTACGCGGCCTGCTCGCCCTCCTCCGCGGTGATCATCCGGGCGCCGCGGCACTCGCCGTGCCACAGGTCGAGCCAGGCGACCAGGTCGCCGGGGACGCCGCGGTCGGGCTCGGCCTCAAGGTAGAAGGCGACGTCGCCCTCCCAGTCCTCGGCCGCCTCGCGGTACTCCTGCGACCCGTTGATCAGGTCGCGGTACACCGCGAGCCAGTCGTCGCTCGGGAACCGCGCCACCGGATTCCTCCCTACCGCATGCCGAAGATCAGGACGATGCCGATCACGTTGAACGTGATGTGCGCCGCGATCGGCGCCACGAGGGTCCCCCTCCGTTCGTAGACGTAGCACAGACCCAGACCCGTGAAGAACATCGCGATCATGAGCAGCGCGGCGTCGGCCGCATCGCCAGGGATGAAATGGATCAGCCCGAACCCGAACGCCGACCCGACCGCGCCCACCCGGAAACCGTGGCGGTCGCGCAGAGACCGGAACAGGACCCCTCGGAAGAACAGCTCCTCTCCGATCGGCGCGATGACGAACGCGTACGCCACCGTGATCGCGGTGCCGACCGTGGTCAGGTGCTCCCCAACCTGTTCGGGCGGCCGCACCTGCTCGCCGGTGATCGCGTTCAGGATCAGGGACAGGATGGCGCCGACCAGGATCGTGATGACCGGGAACAGGATCAGTCCCGAAACGATGCCGGCGCCGACCTGCCTGCCCCATTGCCCCTTCTCGGGGATGCCTACGATCCGGACCCAGCCCTTGTGCTGGATCGACAGCCACGCCACCAGCACGCAGAGGATCGCGAACGCCGCGACCACGGTGAGCGTCACGTTCGTCAGGTCCGTGTCCGGCTCCATCAGCTGGATCAGCGGCACGGTCAGGAGCCCCGCGACCAGGAACCCGAGGATGTAGATCCCGACGGCCTCGTACCAACTCCAAGTCGCCTTCGGGCGGGCAGCGACGCTCTGCATGCCGTCCGGTGGCGATCCGGCGCCGTCGATCGCGTCCGGGCGCGGTGGGATCGGCGGCATCGGCGGCGCGGGGTGCAGGCCGTCCGGCCGGGGCGGCAGCGGCTGGGTGCTCACGGCCGCAGCCCCACCATCTCGGGATCATCCGAAGGGCTCACGGCCTCCATCTTCCCGGCTTGGGACAGGAGCGACACGCCCAGCAGCCCGCCCAGCCCGAGCCCGAACGCAAACCCTGCTGCCGCGGGCCCGGAGTCGTTCACGACGTATCCGACCACGCCGGCCAGCAGCGTCACCAGGATCGCGTCGCGCCAGGCCGGGCTTCGCCGCAGGCTCGGCCCCAGCGGGCCCGGCGGCCACAGGACGGCCGCGATCGTGACCGGCAGGCCGAGCACGGGGATCAGCGCGAACGGGTTCCGTGCGATGAGGTCGAACCCCACCTGCAGCCGGTCGCCGAACGTGTCGAACACGCCCCCCAGCCCGCCCGCCTGCTCCTCGAACCGCGTCACGTGCGTCTCGAACGGCGAGACCGCGTGGGCCACCAGCAGCAGCGCCAGACCGCCGAGCGTGAATCCGACGAACGCGCCGAGCCCCTTCCATACCCCGAGGCGCGCGCGTTCGCGAACGGTCAGCCACAGGCCGGCCGCGGCGAACAGCGACACGCCGCCGCCCAGGTTCGAGCCGAGGTACGGCAGGCCGGCGAACAGCGCCGCCGCGACCAGCAGCGCGACGCCCGCCGACGTTCGGAGCCGGTGGGCAACCCACAGGCACGCCCCGATCAGGAGGCCGATGAATGCGTTCGGCAGCCCGTAGAAGCGGCCGCCGTCGAGCTCGGAGCCCCCGACGAACGGCGTGAGCGCGGCCGTCCACGACAGGGCGGCCTCGAGCACGAAGAAGACGAGGACGGTGAGCCCTATCCCGGCCGGGACCAGCAGGACGTCCCGGTGCTCGAGCGGCGCGAACGCGAGCGTGCCGAACACGGTCACGAGCGCGACAAACGGCACGATCGCCGCGTACGTGATGTCCGGCAGGTGCCCCGCGGCCAGCAGCGACGTCGCGAGCATCGCGATCGACAGGCACGCCCAGCCGACGAACCGCCGGAGGCGTTCGGGCACGCGCCGGCCGAGCGCGAGTGCGGCCACCCCGGCCAGGCCGGCCAGCGTGACGTAGATGCCGGCGGCGGTCCCGATCGGCACGTACATGCGACGCTGCGCCAGGTAGCGGTCGTGCAGGTCGAACGGCGGCGGGCCCTCGACGATCTCGATCGGCGAGCCCTCGAAGTCGGCTCGGGCCTCGCCGGCCAGGAACGAGGCGATCGTCGGGACGACGTCGACATCGACCACGACACCGGTTCGGCGTGTCGAGTCCGACGTGAGCGAACCTTGCGCCCCCGCGTCGGGGAACAGCTCGGCAGGCTCACCTTCGGCCACGACGATCGGATGCAGCTCATCTTTGGCTACGCGCATCTCGGTCGACGAGACCGTCGATGCGACCACGACGAGCACACGGTCTGAGGTGGATGCCTCGACGTCACGGCGGATCTCGCTCGCGACGCCGTCCAGGCCGCCCTGGGTCGCCGGGTCGAGCCACCGGAGGTGGACGTTCGACTCCACGTCACGGCCATCAACCCCGGTCGGCAGCCCACCCCCGAGCGTCATCAAGCTGGCGCCGCCGGCTCGCGACAGCGCGACAACGTCCGGCGTTCCTAGCATCTCCTCGAACGAGACACCCGGTACGAGGAAGACGAAGACTTCCTTGTTCTGAGTCTCCTGGGCCACGGCGCTCGACGAGAACGCGATACCGAGGGTGACGAACTCGAGCAGGGCGAGCGCGCCGAGACGCGCGCCGGTCACGGCAGGGCCGGGGTGCGTTCGCGCTCGCGGCGGACCTGGGCGCCGAGCCCGAGCAGCTTGGCCTCGAGGTCCTGGTAGCCCCGGTCGACGTGATACATGTCCTCGATCTCGGTCACCCCGTCGGCCCCGAGCGCCGCGACGACCATCGCGGCGCCCGCCCGAATGTCGAGCGCCCGAACCGGAGCGGCCGACAGGCGTTCGACGCCGCGGATCACGGCGTGGTGGCCCTCGGTGCGGATGTCGGCGCCCATGCGGTTCAACTCGTCCACGAACATGAACCGGCTCTCGAACACGTTCTCCGTCACGATGCTGGTCCCCTCTGCCGAGGCGAGCAGCGCCATCATCTGCGGCTGGAGATCGGTCGGAAAGCCCGGGTACGGCAGCGTCACCAGATCGACACATCGGGCGCGCGAGCCCATCGAGACCGCAACTCCGTCCTCGGTGGCGAGCACGTCGGCGCCCGCGTCCGCGAGCTTGGAGAGCACGAGATCCATGTGGTCGGCCCGTGCGCCCGAGAGCACGACGCGTCCGCCGGTCGCGCAGATCGCGATCGCGTAGGTGGCGGCCTCGACGCGGTCCCGGATCACCGCGTGGTCCACGGCCCCGAATCCCTCGACGCCCTCGATCTCGATCGTCGGCGTCCCGACCCCCTCGACGCGCGCGCCCATCTCGACGAGGAACTCGGCGAGGTCGACCAGCTCGGGTTCGCGCGCGGCGTTCTCGATCACGGTGGTTCCGCGCGCGGCCACGGCGGCCATCAGGACGTTCTCCGTGGCGCCCACGCTCGGGAAGTCGAGGTTCACGATCGCCCCGCGCAGGCGCGACGTCTCCCCCACCAAGAACCCGTGCTCCGAGTGGAACGTCGCGCCCATCTTCTCGAGACCCTTGATGTGTAGGTCGATCGCGCGCGAGCCGATGTTGCAGCCGCCCGGCATCGCCACCCTCGCGTTGCCGAACCGCGCGAGCAGCGGCCCCAGCACGAGGATCGACGCGCGCATCCGGCTGACCAGCTCGTACGGCGTCTCGAGGGGCCGAACCTCGGAGGTGTCCAGCACGAGCTCGCCCTGCTTCCACGCCGTGCCGACGCCCAGGTGCTCGAGCACCTCGACCATCGTGATGCAGTCCTGGATCCGGGGAACGTTGCGCAGCGTGAACCGTCCGTCGGCCAGCACGGTCGCCGCCATGAGCTTGAGCGCCGAGTTCTTGGCGCCGGCGATCTCGACGGTCCCGTCGAGCGGCGCTCCACCGGTCACGAGCAGGCGATCCATCAGATCTCCATCTCCGGGTCGGGCGTACCCGGCCGCGAGGTTACTCGCCGAGCCCGGCGCGGGCCAGCGCCTTGGCGAGTTCGGTCCGGACGGCCGCGTCGTCGCCCTCGGCTAGGCGTGCCTGGAGCTCGGCTACGCGCGCCTCGGCCGCCTGCCGGTCGACCTCGGATTGGAGTTCCGCGCCGGTTGCGAGCACGTCCACCCGCGTCGCCTCCTCGTGGGTGGTTACGTGCAGGAACCCGCCGTCGACGACTCCCTCCTGCCAGTTCCCCGCCTCGTCCTGGATCCGCAACGGCCCGATCGCGAGCCGGATCAGCAGCGGCGCGTGGCCGGGAAGGATCCCGACCATGCCGTCTATGCCGCGGGCGATCACCATCTGGGCCTGGCCGCCCCAGACCTCGCGCTCGGGCGTGACGAGATGGACCTCGAGCGCCACTACGTGCCCACGAACGCCATCTAGGCTGCCCGCTCCATCTTCTTGGCGGCCTCGACGGCCTCCTCGACCCCCCCGACCAGCAGGAACGCCTGCTCGGGCAGGTGGTCGTACTCGCCGTCGCACAGCCCCCTGAACGACGCGATCGTCTCGTCGATCGCCGTGTACTTGCCGGGGATGCCGGTGAACTGCTCGGCCACGAAGAACGGTTGCGACAGGAACAGCTGGATCCGCCGCGCGCGCGCCACGATGACCTTGTCCTCCTCCGACAGCTCGTCCACGCCGAGGATCGCGATGATGTCCTGCAGGTCCTTGTAGCGCTGCAGGATCTCCTGCACGCGCCGGGCCGTGTCGTAGTGTTCCTGGCCGACGTAGCGCGCGTCCA
Organism: Actinomycetota bacterium; assembly: GCA_046731295.1. Taxonomy (GTDB): domain Bacteria; phylum Actinomycetota; class UBA4738; order UBA4738; family HRBIN12; genus DASSJM01. The sequence continues at coordinate 13,647 of JBKPKU010000086.1, read as the reverse complement.
GGATGCGGCTCGTCGAGTCCAGCGGGTCGACCGCCGGATAGATCCCGAGCGACGCGATGTCGCGCGAGAGCACCGTGGTGGCGTCCAGGTGCGCGAACGCCGTGTGCGGCGCGGGGTCGGTGATGTCGTCGGCCGGGACGTAGATCGCCTGCAGGGACGTGATCGAGCGGCCCTTCGTCGAGGTGATCCGCTCCTGCAGATCCCCCATCTCGTCCGCGAGCGTGGGCTGGTAGCCGACGGCGCTCGGCATGCGCCCGAGCAGCGTCGAGACCTCCGAGCCCGCCTGCGTGAACCGGAAGATGTTGTCGACGAACAGCAGGACGTCCTTGCGCTCGACGTCTCGGAAGTACTCGGCCATGGTGAGCGCCGACAGCGCGACGCGAAGCCGGACGCCCGGCGGCTCGTCCATCTGCCCGAACACCAGCGCCGTGTTCTTGATGACGCCGGACTCGGTCATCTCCAGGAACAGGTCGTTGCCCTCGCGCGTGCGCTCGCCGACGCCGGCGAACACCGAGACGCCGCCGTGCTGCTGCGCCTGCCGGCGGATCATCTCCTGGATGATCACGGTCTTGCCCACCCCGGCCCCGCCGAACATCCCGATCTTGCCGCCCTGCACGTAGGGTTCGAGCAGGTCGATGACCTTGATGCCGGTCTCGAGCATCTGCTGCTTGGGCTCGAGCTCCTCGAACGGCGGCGGCTGGCGGTGGATCGGCCAGCGGTCGGCCGCGGTCACCTGGTCCGCCGTGGTGTCCAGCGGCTCGCCCAGCACGTTGTACACGTGGCCGAGCACCCCCTCGCCCACCGGCACGGTGATCGGGAAGCCGGTGTTCTCGACGGGTGCTCCGCGGACCATGCCGTCGGTCGGCTTCAGGGCTATCGCCCGGACCATCCCGTCGCCGATGTGCTGGGCGACCTCGCACGTGATCGTCTGCGTCTGCCCCTCGAGGCTCACGTCGATCCGCAGGGCGGTATGGATCTCGGGCAGCCCGTCGGGCGGGAACTCGACGTCGACCACCGGGCCGATCACCCGGGCCACCCGTCCGTGCGCAAGCTTGTCGTCAGCCATCGCTCACTCCTTCGAGGCCAGGGCCTCGGCCCCGCCCACGATCTCCATGATCTCGGTCGTGATCTCGTCCTGGCGGGCACGGTTGGCCTGCCGGGTGAGCACCTTGATGAGCTCGTCCGCGTTGTCGGTCGCGGCCGCCATCGCCCGCTGACGGGCGGCGTTTTCCGATGCCGCGGACTCGAGCAGCGCGAAGTAGATCTTCGTGATGACGTACTGCGGCAACAGGTCGTCCAGGATCTCGGCCGGCTCGGGCTCAAAGATGTATTCGGGGCTCGGTACGCCCTGGACGTCGGCGACGATCTCCTCGGGCGCGATCGGCAGGAACCGCTTGTCCGTGGCTCGGAACGTGAACGCTGAGCGGAAGTCCGTGTACACGGTATGGAGCTCGTCGATCCTGTGGGAGGCGAAGTCCGCGATCATGCGCCGGCCGATGTCCTCGGCCGCGTCGTATCTGGGTACCTCCGAGAAGCCCGACCACGAGGCCTCAGGCGTCACGCCCCGGAAACGGAAGTAGCCGATCGACTTCTTGCCGACCAGGAACAGGATCGGCTCAACGCCGCGAGCGCGGACGCGGCGCACCAGGCCCTCGGTGCGCTTGAGGATGTTCGCGTTGTAAGAGCCCGCGAGCCCTCGGTCGCTGGTCAGGACGAGCACACCCGCCCGGGCCGGCGTCTCCCGCTCCTCGAGCAACGGGTGCACGAGCGACCCGGTTTGTCGTGCGACATCCTCCATCGCCGCTGTGAGCAGGTCCGCGTAGGGCCGGGCCTCCATCACGCGCTGCTGGGCCTTCACGATCCTCGAGGCCGCGATGAGCTCCATCGCGCGGGTGATCTTGGCCGTCGACTGGACCGAGCGGATCCGCCGGCGGACGACGCGGAGCTTCGCCCCCATCGGCTAGGTCTCGTCCTCGTCGTCGGCCGAGGACAGGCGCTCCCAGCCGACGTCCTCCTTGACCTTGTCCCTGGGCGCGCCCTCACCCACGGCGGCCTCGCTCCCGGGCCCCCCCTCCGACGGCACGAAGGTCTGCGTGAAGTCCTCCAGCGCTTGCTTGAGCGTGGCCTCGGTCTCGTCCGAGAGCTCGCCCGAGTCCCGGATCGAATCCAGGACGTTGGTCCGCGCGGATAGGTGTTGGATGAACTCGTCCACGAATCGCTTGGCGTCCTCGACCGGCAAGGTGTCCAGGTACCCACCCGTGCCGACCCAGATGGCGACAACCTGCCTCTCGACCGGCACCGGCTGGTACTGCGGCTGCTTGAGGATCTCGACGACACGGGCACCGCGCGCGAGCTGCTTCTGCGACTCCTTGTCCAGCTCGGAGCCGAACTGCGCGAACGCCTCGAGCGCCCGGTACTGCGCCATCGCGATGCGCAGGGTGCCAGCGATCTTCTTCATGGCTTTGATCTGCGCGTTTCCGCCTACGCGCGACACGGATGTACCGACGTTGATCGCGGGTCGGACGCCCCCGAAGAACAGGTCGGGCTCGAGGTAGATCTGGCCGTCCGTGATCGAGATCACGTTGGTCGGGATGTAGGCGGAGATGTCGTTGCCCTTGGTCTCGATGATCGGCAGAGCCGTGAGCGACCCCCCACCTAGCCGATCCGAGAGCTTGGCCGCGCGCTCGAGCAGCCTCGAGTGGAGGTAGAAGACGTCGCCCGGGTACGCCTCGCGACCCGGCGGCCGGCGAAGCAGCAGGGAGAGGGTCCGGTAGGCGGTCGCCTGCTTGGACAGATCGTCGTAGACGGCCAGCGCGTGCTTCCCCTCGTACATCCAGTACGCGCCCAGTGCCGCGCCCGCGTACGGGGCGATGTACTGGAACGGCGTCGGATCCGACGCCGAAGCGTTCACCACCACCGTGTAGTCGAGGGCCCCGTTGTCGCTCAGCGTCTCGACGACCTCGGCCACGGTGGAGGCCTTCTGGCCGACCGCGACGTAGATGCAGCGGACCTGCTTCTTCGGGTCGCCGCTCGCCCAGTTGTCGCGCTGGGCGATGATCGCGTCGATCGCCACGGCGGTCTTGCCGGTCTGACGGTCGCCGATGATGAGCTCGCGCTGACCGCGCCCGATCGGCGTCATCGAGTCGATCGCCGTGATGCCGGTCTGCAGCGGCTCCTTCACGGGTTGGCGGTCGACCACGTTGGCGGCCTGGATCTCGAGCACCCGCGTGTCCTCGGCCTGGATCGGACCCTTTCCGTCCAGGGGCGCGCCGAGAGGATCGATCACACGGCTCATGAACCGGTCACCCACCGGGATCGACAGGATCCTCTGTGTCTGCTTGACGAGATCGCCCTCCTCGATCTGGGCGGATTCGCCCAGGATGATGCAGCCGATCTCGTCCTCGTCGAGGTTGAACGCGAGCCCCAGCACCCCGCCGGGGAATTCGAGCAGCTCGTTGGCCATCGCTCGGGGCAGGCCTTTCACGCGCGCAATGCCGTCCCCGGCCTCCACCACCCGGCCGACCTCCTCGCGCTCCATCGAGGGCGTGTAGCCCTCGACGTTGCGCCGCAATGCTTCGGCGATGGTCTTCGAGTCGAAGGTCACTTCGTCGATCGCCATGGGGTCACTCGCTCCTCGTCGTCGTTCGTGCCAGGTGTTCGCGGGCCTCGACTAGGCGCGAGCGGATCGAACCGTCGAAGATCTCGTCGCCGACCTTGGCGACCAAGCCGCCCACCACCGTGGGATCCACCACGATCCGAACCTCGATCGTGCGGCCCGTGGCACGAGAGAGGGCCTCCGCCAGCTTCTTCGTGCGCGCCTGGTCCAGCGGGACCGCCGAACGGACGTCGGCCACGACCGACTCCCGCGTCGCGGCGGCCACCTCGGCGAGCACGTCGACGATGCGCCCCAGTTCCCTGGCCCGGCCCAACTCGACAAGAAACACCAGGATCCTAACGGCCAGCGGGTTTGCCCGGTCGCCCAGGCTCTCCTCGATCAGCGCCCGCTTGTTCTCGATCGGCAGGGTGGGGTCCGTCAGGGCCTCCCGGACGCGCGTCTCGGTCTCCATGAGCCGGGCGAATGCGAATAGATGCCGCTCGACGGCGTCGAGCTCGCCCTCGGCGGCGGCTACGCGGAACAGGGCCTCCGCGTAACTGCGGACGAGCTCGTCCCTGCCGGCCACGCTCAGCCCTTCTTCCCGTTCCCGCTGGTCGCAACCTGGTCCAGGTACTCGTCGATCAGGCGCTGGTGCGCCTTGCCGTCCAGGGACTCGCCGACCACGCGTTCGGCCAGCTCGACCGAGATCTCGGCGACCTCGGTGCGCAGCTCCTGGAACACCCGGTCGCGCTCGGCCCGGATCTCGTCCTGGGCTTTGGCGACCGTGGCCGCGGCCTCCCGCTCGGCCCTGGCCTGGATGTCGGCGCGCACCTGCTCGGCCGAGCGCCGCGCCTCCTCGATGATCTCGTTGGACTTCTCGCGCGCCTGCGCGAGCTGCTGCCGGTACTGCTCGAGCTCCTGCTCGGCCGAGCGCCGGGTCTCTTCGGCACGCTCGAGCTCCCCCTGGATCTTGTCGCGCCGCTCGTCGAGCAGCGTGCCGAGGCGTGGGAGCACCCATTTCCATACGAAGAAGAACAGGATCGCGAACGCGAGCGCGCCTACGACCAGCTCCTCCCAATGCGGGTACAGGTCCTTGGCGTCGTTGACGTTCTCGGTGGTCTCGCCCTCGGCCTGCGCGAGGAACCAGACGATGGTAGCCAGCACTCCCGGTCCCCCTTAGATGATGAACGAGAACGCGATGCCGAACAGCGCGAGCGCCTCGATCAATCCGATGCCGATGAACATCGTGGCGCGCACCTGGCCCGCGTACTCGGGCTGACGCGCCATCGCCTCCACCGACTTGCCGATCAGTACGCCGAGCCCGATCCCGGGCCCGATCGCGGCGAGCCCGATGACCAGCCCTCTACCGATCGTCTCCAAACCGGTTCCCACGTCCCCGGTGGTCTGCGCGAGCAATGCGAACAATGCAGCCTCCTTGTCTAATGCTCCTCAGCCATCGCCCCGCCGATGTACGAGGCGGTGAGGATGGTGAAGATGAATGCCTGTAGCAGCGATACGAAGATCTCGAAACCGACGAGGGCGATCCCGATCGCGAACGACAGCGGGGCGATTGCATAAAGGAACCCCCCCGACTCGAGCATCGCTATCGTGCCCAGGAAGAACACCGCGAGCAGGAAATGTCCTGCAAGGAAGTTCGCCCAGAGACGGACGGACAGGGTGATCGGCCGGACGATGATCTGCGTGATGAATTCGATCGGAACCAGCAGCGGGTACAGCCAGGCCGGGGCGCCAGGCGGCAGAACGACGTGCTTCAGGTAGCCGCCAAACCCATGCTTGACGATGCCCACGGCGTTGTACGTGACCCAGGCAATTATGGCCATCACGAGTGGGAACGCGATCCGGCTGTTGGATGAGAAGTTGATTCCTGGAACGACCTCCCAGATGTTCCAGAAGAAGATCGCGAAGAACAGCGTCGCGAGCAGTGGCATGAACCGGTCGCCCTCGGGCCCGATCATCTGGAGAGCGATGTTCTCGCGGACGAACTGAATGGCAACCTCGGCCGTGCTCTGAAGCTTGCCGGGGACCACGCGCGGTCGCCGCAACGCGAAGTAGAAGAAGCCGATCATCAACAGGAAGCCGAGCAGGACCAGGAACGTGATGAAGTTCATGCAGAACTCGAGCCCGCCGATCCTCAGGGACCCGCCCCAGCACGACCACACGAAGTCCTTGGTGGACGGGGGCTCGAACGCCGCCAGGATCGCGCCGGTCATCTCGGCGCCCCGGGCGGGCCGCTCGGCACGGTCCACAGGTCGGCCTGCATGCGCCCGGAGAGCATCTTCATCTCGACCACCAGCAGGGCGACCGTGCACGGCACCAGGGCGGCGATGAAGCCGGAGATCGAGAACCACGCGGTCTGCTGCAGCAGCGCGATGACCGCGACGATCATGCCCAGTCGCACGACGAAGCCGCCGAGGCCGACCGCGTACAGGATCATCGGGGAGATCTGCGCGGCCAGCGCGAGCGACCAGCCGTGGGCGACGAAGTTCAGCGTGACGACGGCGATCGCGATGGCGGCGGACCAGCCGGCGTCGGTCCCGCCGACCAGGGTCCCGATCGCGAACGCGATCACGGCCACCGGGATGGCGAACGGCGCGATGCGCCGGATCAGCTCCGACTCAGGCGCCATCGTGCCGGCCTTCCTGTTTTCCGAATCTCAGATACACGAGGTAGATCGCTCCAGCAGCTCCGAGCACGATCCCCACCGCGGTGAGGATTCGCGGCGTGATCCCGAACAGCCTGTCGGCCAGGTACCCGAGCCCTCCCCACACGACGATCCCCCCGACCAGCGTCGAGACGACCGCCCACCCGGTCCCCATGCCGGCCCACGCGCCGTCGCCGCTCGAACCCGCCATGGGCGCGGAAGTATATCCAGGGCCTTCAGGCCACGTCATCGCGAACGTTTCCGCAGGTAGAAGGCCCTTTCTCGGGGAGCTTGTGAAAGATTTCACGAAGTCGCCATTCGCGCCTGGCGGGGCGTACCACGACGCGGCTAGGCCGTCCGCCGTCGCCGCTGCGCGAGCACGCTGACCGCGGCGGCCAGGACCCCCGCCGTGAACAGGATCGTCCCCATGACGTTCACGGTCGGTGGAAAGCCGATGCGTTGCGCCCCGAACACCCAGAGCGGGAACGTGGTCCGCTGTCCAGCCACGAAGTTGGTGATCACGAAGTCGTCCAGGGACAGGACGAACGCGAGGAGGAACCCGGCCAGGATCGCGGGGGCGATCAGGGGGAGCGTCACCTTGAAGAAGGCGGCGACGGGACTGGCGAACAGGTCCTGTGCCGCATCCTCAAGGTTCCGATCGAGTCCCTGCACGCGGGCGCGCACGGTGACGGCGACGAACGCGATCGAGAAGCCGATGTGGGACAGGATGATCGTCGTGAACCCGAGCGGCACGCCGGCCAGGACGAACATCGACAGCAGCGAAGAACCCAACACGATCTCGGGCACGGCGATGGCCAGGAAGATCACGAAGTCGACCAGCCTCAGGCCGCGGAAGCGGTAGCGGCCGAGCGCCAGGCCGAAGAGCGCTCCGAGTGCGGTCGCGATGGCTGCGGAGATCGGTGCGATCTTGAGCGAGTTCTTGAACGCGTCGCCCAGTCCCGGGTAGCCGAGGACGTTCTTCCACCAGTCCAGCGTGAAGCCCCAGAACTTGGCGTTCTGCCGATCGAACGGGACGTCGTTGAACGCGTACAGGATCATGACGAAGATCGGACTCGCCAGGTAGACGATCATCGCGATCGTGTACGTGGGCAGGATGGCCCGGGTCCATCGCTTGTGCGGCCTATTCAACGGAGGAAGGCTCGGCTCGGTGGTCGACCTCGCCGGCGCCGCGACCGCGCTCATGCCGTGGCTCCCGCCGCCCGTTGCACGTCCTCGGTTCCCAGGATGCGGGCGTAAATGGTCGCCAGGAGCAACATGACCACCATGAGGATGACCGAGAGCGCTGCAGCCTGGGGGTAGGCGAGCTCGGTCAGGAACTTCTCCTGGATGATGTTGCCGATCATCGTCGTGCCAGGCCCGCCGAGGAGCGACGCGTTCACGTAATCGCCGGTCGCGGGGACGAACGTCAGCAGGAAGGCTGCGAAGACGCCGGGCAGCGAGAGCGGCCAGACCACCTTGCGGAACGCCTGCCACCGGCTGGCGTACAGGTCCTTCGCCGCCTCGACGAGGCGCTTGTCGATCCGCTCCAACGCGACGTAGAGGGGGAGCGCCGTGAACGGCAGGAAGTTGTAGGTGATCCCGGCAACGACGGCGAACGGCGTCGCGAGGATCCGGAAACTGTCCGGCAGGAGCCCGAGGTGCTTCAGGGGGCCCAGGATGGGGCCGTTGTCTCCCAGTATGAACTTCCACTGGATCGTGCGGATGACGAATGAGACGAAGAACGGGACCAGGATCAGCAGCAGCAGCGAGGTCTTCCACTTCCCTGCGTAGAACGCGATCCAATACGTCATGGGGTACGCGAGCAGCAGCGCGGCCACCGTCACGATGACCGAGTACACGAGCGATCGCACGAATTGCACCCGGTACTGCCCGAGAACGCTCGTGTAGTTGTCGAACGCCCACGAGAACCGGAACCCGCCGGAGAGCAGGCCGCCGCTCTCCAGTGAGGTGTACAGCATCAATCCGAGCGGCACGAGGAAGAACAGGAGTAGGAACAGCCCCCCGGGCGAAAGCAGGTAGTACGGGACCAGCTTCCGGCGCACGCCGAGGCCGCGTCCGCGCGCCGGCGCACCGCCGGTGGGGCCGTTGACAACCGCCTCGTCGACCGCGCTCACCTCGTCGGACTCAGCCTTGCGAGATCGGCAGGAAGATCGCGTCCCACTCCTGCGCCGTCTCGTCCGTCCAGTCGCCGAAGCCAAACGAGGTGCGTGACAGGAACTCTTCGTCCGGGTACAGGAATTGGCTCTTTGCCGTCGCCTCGAGCTTCCTGGCGTATCCCTTGTACCCCTGATCGAAGTTCTTGTCCGCGTCGTCCTGGATGAGCTGCTGCGTCTCGGGCACGGGGGACATGTACAGGATCCACTCGGTCAACTTGGTCGCGTTCTCGGGCTTGTAGTAGAAGTCCATGATCTCGGCGGCTCCGACCGGGTTCTGCGCGCCCGTGGGGACCATCATGTTGTCGATCCAGATCAACGCTCCGCTGTCCGGGAAGACGTACTCCATGTCCAGGCCCAGCCACACGTGCGAGTACAGGACGTCGCCCGACCAGGCCATCGCGGCGTTCAGGTTCCCCTCCTGCAGATCCGGAAGGTAGTCGTTGCCGTAGTACTGCCGCACGGTCCCGGAATCCTTCTGCATCTGGAGCCAGGCGGCGGCCTCCTTCCACTCAGCGGGTCCGGACGTCACGGGGTCGATGCCGAGGTTGATCATCACCAGGTCGGGCATGTCCCCCGTGATCATGCCGACGCTGTTGGTCCCCACCTTGTCTGGGTTGGCCAGATCGTCCATCTTCGTGATGGGACCGTTCACGAGCTTCGTGTTCACGCCGATGCCGGTGATCCCCGACTGCCATGCCATCCCGTACTTGTTCCCGGGGTCGTAGAACGGATCCTTGGCCCAACTCGCCGCGTTCGCGTCGAAGTTCGGACGCTTGGTCGGGTCGAGCTCGTATACCCAGCCGTTCTGGGATAGCGCGGTGAAGTATCGGCCGTTGGTGATCACCATCAGGTCCCAGCCCGGGTCGTCGCCGCCCGCCAGCAACGGCTGGATCTTGCCGAAGAACTCGGCGTTGTCGTTGATGACGTCCTGATAGTTGACCTTGATGCCGGTCTGCTGTTCGAACGTCTTCAGCGTGGGGTGGTAGACGTTCCCGTCCTTGTCCTTGGCCTGGTCCATGTAGGCGGGCCAGTTCGCGAAGTTCAACGTGTCCCCCGGTTGCCCGCTGAACACGTCCTGGGGCGCCGGGGCCTCTCCGGCGCCGGTGCCCCCACTGTCCGAGCCGCAGGCGGCAAGGAGCGCGGCCAGGCTGAACCCCGCGATCCCGGTGCCCGCCCCCTTCAAGAGGCTCCGTCGCGTCAGGCGGTACTCGAGCGCTCGCTGCATCGCGGCCTGGTCCACGGGGGGACGGTCTTCGTTCATCACAGCTCCTCCTCCATCGACTCCTCGATCGATACACCCTCCTGAGGTAATACGGCGAACGTGTGCTCCCAGCGCCAAGAGAGCGTCACACGCTCCCCCGGCGCCGGCGGGGTCTCCGCGCCCAGGTTCTGCACCCACACGGTGAGCTGGTGTCCTCCCGGGCCCTCCACCTTGTACTGGTGGCTCACGCCGATGTACGTCGCCATCCGCAGGAGCCCCGCGACCGTGTTCCATCCGGACCCGTCCGGTCCGTTCCCGTCCGAGCTGATGACGATCTTCTCCGGGCGCACGCCGACCAGGACGCTGTCGCCAGTCTGGAACGGCGCTCGCTCGTTCGGAAGATGAACCACGTCCCCCCCGGCGAGGAGAACCGTGGATGTCCCGTTGGCCTGCTCCTTCAGCTGTCCCTCGAGCAGGTTGGAGGCGCCGAGGAACGCCGCCACGAATTGCGTCTGCGGGTTCTCGTACACCTCCTCGGGTGGGCCGACCTGCTCGGTCCTTCCCAGCCGCATCACGGCGAGCCGGTCGGACATCGTCATCGCCTCTTCCTGGTCGTGCGTGACGTAGATGAACGTGATGCCGACCTCCTGCTGGATGCGCTTGAGCTCGAGCTGCATCTGCTTGCGGAGCTTGAGGTCGAGCGCGCCGAGCGGCTCGTCCAGCAACAGGACCTTCGGCCGGTTCACGAGTGCCCGCGCCAGCGCAACCCGCTGCTGCTGGCCGCCGGACATCTGCCCGGGCTTTCGGCCCTCGAATCCGGACATCTCGACGAGGCGGAGCGCGTCGTCCACGCGCTGCCTGACCTCGTCCTTGGGGACCTTCCGCCTCCGCAGCCCGAACGCGACGTTCTCGAACACGTCCAGGTGCGGGAACAGCGCATAGGACTGGAACACCGTGTTGACGTCGCGCTTGTACGGCGGCAGGTCGGTCACTTCCCGTCCGCCCAGGTAGACGGCTCCGCGCGAGGGATCCTCGAACCCGCCGATCATGCGGAGCGTCGTGGTCTTCCCGCACCCGGACGGCCCGAGCATGGAGAAGAACTCCCCCTCCGCGATGTCGAGCGACAGGTCGTCCACGGCGACCGTGTCGCCGAAGGTCTTGGTGACCCGCTCGAGGCGGACGTCGATCTCCGTCAACCAACCCCCCGATTCCGAACACGCTCTAGGGACCCGGTCACGAGCCCGAGCGGCGATTATGCCCCAGTCGGGCGACGGCGGGCACCCCAGTCCCGCGCCGCGGTCATGCGGAATCGCGCGAACGCGTGTGTCCGGGTTCGGAGAGCGTGGGATCGGCGTCGGCCGGCGCCGCGCCGTCGCCGATGGAGGACACCGCGGCCGGAGGGAGGGTTGCGTCTGGGCGCGACCGGCGGCGGTGACGGCCGATCCGCTGCCCCGAGACCGAGACCGAGACCGCGGCCACCGGACGGTCGCTGCCCCGGGGCGACCGGTCGCGGACCAGGCGCGGAAGGACCGTGGCGATCAGCACAGCCGTGGCGAGGATCACGGCCACGAGGGTCCGCCCGTCGACGTAGGCGACCACCAGCGCGGCGGCCGCGATCAGCGCGCCCCACAGGTACATCAGGAGCACGGCCTGCCGATGGGTGTGACCGATGTCCATGAGCCGGTGGTGGATGTGCTCCTTGTCCGCGTGCGCGATCCCGATCCCCTTGCGCATGCGCCGGATGATCGCGAGCACGACGTCCAGCAGCGGGACGGCGAGCACCAGCAAGGGGACCACGATCGGTATCGCGATGACCGCGAGGTCTCCCCCACTGGGGCCCTCCAGGTTCTGCCCCACGCCGGAGATCGTAGCCACCGCCATGAGCAGGCCCAGCATCAGCGCCCCGGAGTCGCCCATGAAGATCTTCGCCGGATGGAAGTTCCAGGGCAGGAACCCGATCGCAACGCCGGCGACGATCGCCGACATCAGCGCGGCGACGCTCGCCTGGTCGGTGCCGTCCGGCGTCCGGAAGTAGGCGAAGAAGGCGAGGGCCGCGATCGCGACCATCCCCGCGGCGAGGCCGTCGAGCCCGTCCACCAGGTTCACCGCGTTCATGAGCGCGACGATCCACAGGACCGTGAGCGGCACCGCGACGTCCGGCGGCGGCGACACGACGCCCTGGCCCGGGAAGTAAAAGTACAGGAGCTGCACGCCGAGCAGGACCACGAGCCCGGCCGCGAGCACCTGCCCGGCCAGCTTGCCGAGCGCGGTCACGCCCCGGGTGTCGTCGATCACGCCCAGGACCACGACCACCGTGGCGGCTACGAACGCGGCGTCCAGCTCGGACGAGGTCTCGTGCAGGTCGGATAGGAAGGGGATCAGTCGCGCGGCCAGGAGCCCGGCCGCGACGCCCACGTACATCGCGATGCCGCCGGCGGTCGGCGTGGGGTTCGGGTGCACCTTGCGGTCCGACGGCCGGTCGATCCATCCCAGCCGCATGGAGAGCCGACGAACGATGGGCGTGATCGCAAAGGTCACGCCGGCACTTGCCGCGAACACCAGGAGATACGGACGCACGGTGTGCATCGATGCTACTCCCTGGGGAGGGCCCGGCGGCGGTTCCGGCCCGGGGCTCAGCGGGGGTAGGCGGGGAACCTGCCGACCAGCTCGGCGACGCGCGCGCGAGCGCCGGCCCTGACGCCGTCGTCGCTCGGGTCGCGGAGCACCACGCCCATGATGCCGGCGACCTCCTTCATCTCCGGCTCGTCCATCCCGAGCGTCGCCGGTCCCGGCGTGCCCAGGCGGATCCCCGAGGGGTCGAGCGGCGGCTGGGGGTCGAACGGGATCCCGTTCTTGTTGATCGCGATCCCGATCTCGTCGCAGACGGCCTCCGCCTGCTTGCCCCCGATCCCGAGCGGACGGAGGTCGCACAGCGACAGATGCGAGTCGGTGCCGCCGGACACGAGCCGGATGCCCTCGTCGGCCAGCCCCTGCGCGAGCGCCCGGGAGGTGCGCACCACGCGCGCCGCGTAGTCCCGGAAGCCGGGCGCCATCGCCTCCCTGAGGCAGACGGCCTTGGCCGCGATCACGTGCTCGAGCGGCCCTCCCTGCATCATCGGGAACACGGCCTTGTCGATCGCCCTCGCGTGCTCCTCGCGGGAAAGGATGATCGCGCCTCGTGGACCGCGAAGCGTCTTGTGCGTGGTGAACGTCACGACGTCGGCGAACGGGACCGGGCTCGGGTACGCCCCGCCGGCGCACAGGCCGATGAAGTGCGACGCGTCCACCCACAGGATCGCGCCGACCTCGTCCGCGATGCTGCGGAACGCCTGCCAGTCGATCACTCGCGGATACGCCGTGTACCCCGCGAGGACGATCTTCGGGCGGTGCTCCTTGGCGAGCTCGCGGATCCGGTCGTAGTCGAGCTGCTCGGTCTCGCGGTCGACCTCGTAGCCGACGAACGTGAACCACTTGCCCGACACGTTGACCGGCGAGCCGTGCGTCAGGTGCCCGCCGTGCGCGAGCACGAGCCCCAGCACCGTGTCTTCCGAACGCGGCTGCAGGAAGGCCCCGAACACGGCTATGTTGGCCTGCGCGCCGGCGTGCGGCTGCACGTTCGCGTGGTCGGCGCCGAACAGCTCCTTCGCGCGATCGATCGCGAGCTGCTCGGTGACGTCGACGAACCGGCAGCCGCCGTAGTAGCGGTGGCCGGGATAGCCCTCGGCGTACTTGTTGTTCATCGTTGAGGCCTGGGCGGCCAGCACGGCCGGGCTCGCGTAGTTCTCCGACGCGATCAGGCGCAGTGTCGAGCGCTCGCGGCCGAGCTCGCCGGCGATCGCGGCGGCGACCTCCGGGTCGGCCTCGCGCAGCGCGTCCCAGTCGGCGACGAAGCCGTCGTTGGCGTGTTCGGGCATCAGCGTTCTCCTCGCTCGATCTCTGCGACCTGCTCGAGGCGCCGCACATGTCGGCCGCCCTCGAACTGTGTGTCCAACCACAGCTGCGCGATCTCCTT